>DAINCF010000083.1:0-17996 GCA_036732565.1 Vicinamibacterales bacterium | reverse complement strand
ATGCCACGTTCGAGGGCTGGCGCGAGCGCGCAGGATCGCTCGCGGCGATCGAAGCGAGTGACGGCACCAATTTCACCCTGACAGAGCTTGGTCCGGCCGAAAGGTTACGCGGCAGCAACGTCACGCCCGGATTTCTGGCGCTGCTCGGCGTGACACCAGCGCTCGGTCGGGCGTTCACGGCGGAGGATGTCGGACAGCTCGTGGCCATCATCAGCGACGCCTTCTGGCGCGGAAAGCTCGGGGCCGATGCCACGGTGATCGGCCGCCGGGTTGTGCTCGGAGGCCAGGCTCACACGATCGTTGGCGTGTTGCCGGAGCGGGTGTCCTTTGCGCTGGGCGCGGCCGATGTCTGGCGACCCATGCCGGCGACGCCCGCCCAAGCCATGCGCTCGGGTGTCCGGGTACGGGCCATGGCTCGTCTCGCTCCCAACATCACAGCTGCGTCCTTACAGGGTGCGCTGGACGATGTGAGTCGTACCTCATCGCCGCCGGCACGAGTCGTCGCGACTCCAGTCGCGACGGCGATCGCGGGCGACGCCACCCGGCCGCTCGGTCTTCTCGCCGGAGCTGCCGCACTCGCGATGCTCATTGCGTTCACGAACCTTGCGGGGCTGCTGATCGTGCGCTCCATCGATCGCCGGCGCGAGCTGGCGGTGAGAAGCGCGCTGGGCGCGCCCCGTTCGGCGATCACCAGGCAGCTGTTGCTCGAGGCGACGGCGCTCGTGGTGATGGGCATCATCGGCGGCGTGCTCCTCGCGTTGTGGCTGACACCCGCGGTGGCGCGTCTTGCGCTCGAACAGTTCGGCGGTGTCGCGAATCGCGCCGTAGCGGTGAGCTGGCGGGTGATCACTGTCCTGTCGAGTGTCGCGCTGGCATGTGGCTGGATCTGTGGATCGGCGCCGGCGCTGATGGCCGCCCGACGGAGTGTCGTCGACGTGCTGCGCAGGGGCGCAACACTGCCGCCGCGCGAGCTCGCCTGGCGACGCGTGCTGGTGGCCGGCGAAGTGGCGCTCGCGTTCGTGCTGCTCATGTCCGTGGCACTCCTCGGCCGCAGCCTGCTCGGTGTGCTCGCGGTGAACCCAGGATTCGATGCCCACGGCGTGCTGTCGTTGCAGGTGTCGCTGCCAGGCGCGAGCTACAACCTGCAGCGCGTGGCGTCGTTCTACTCGGCTCTTCAGAGCGCCTTGGAAGCGCGCCTGGGCCCGCACTCCGTGTCGACGGTGGACGAGGCGCCGTTGACCGGCGACCGACAGCGCAGTGTCATCAGCGAAGGCCCGGCGCACGTCGGACACGAAGCCGTGGTGCGCGCCGCCGGTCCAGCCTACTTCGAGGTCATGCGCATCCCCCTCGTTGCCGGGCGTTCGTTCGATGCCGGTGACGATGGGGTGGCCCCGCGACGCGTGGTGGTCAGCGAGTCATTGGCCGCACGGCTGTTCGGCTCGGCGTCACCGATCGGGCGGCGCGTCCGATTGGCGTCAACCGCGCAGATCGCGGAGATCGTCGGCGTCGTCGGCGACATCAAGCACCGCGCCCTCGACGAGACCGCCGCTTCGACCGTGTACGTGTCAGCGCTGCAATCGCCGTCACATTCGAGCCATGTGCTGGTCCGAAGCACACGCGCGGACGTCGATGTCATCGCAGCGGTACGGGAAGAAGTCGCGCGACTCGATCGCGATCTGCCGGTGTACGGCACGCGGGCGATGTCGGACATCGTGGCGGCTTCACCCGGCGTGCCCGCGCGGCGGGTGCTGACCGCCACGTTCGTCGCGTTCGCCCTCCTGGCGCTCGTCCTTTCCGCGATCGGCTTGTTTGGCGTGGTCGCTCACGACGTCGCCAGCCGCCGCGCCGAGCTGGCATTGCGCCTGGCCCTCGGCGCCGATCCGACGCGCATCCTGAGCGCCACCTTTCGGCAGGGTGCGGTGATGGTGGGATCGGGTCTGCTCGCCGGAAGCGTGCTGGCAGTATGGGCCACGCGCATGCTCGGCGGCATGGTCGTCACGCCCGGAGGTTTCGATGTCGTGAGCGTCTGCGCGGCTGCCGCGGTGCTCATCGCCGCCGCCGCCGTCGCCGTCCTACCAGCGGCGCGACGCGCGGCACGCACCGACCCGCTGATCGCCCTGCGCAGCGAATGAGCCTTTCAATGGCGTTGCGAAATGACGGATGGCGTACGTACGTAGCGCAGGCCTTCAGGCCTGCCCACCACCGTCGTGCGCCGCTCGCACCGTTGAGGCCTGAAGGCCTGCGCTACGTACAATTTGGTGTGCGTTTAGGTCGTTCCGGCGAACAAATCGCCGGCCAGGTACTTGAGCCCCGTGTCGACCGCGACCGTCGCCACGTGATGACCCGAGCCGAGCTCGCGGGCCAACTGGAGCGCGGCCACGACATTCAGTCCCGTCGAGGTCCCGGCAAAGATGCCTTCTTCCTTGGCGAGACGACGTGCCATCGCGCGCCCCTCCTCTTCGTCGATGACCCGCGCCTCGTCGTAATCGTCACGCGTCAAGTGGGGTGGAACGAAACCGGCCGCGGTGCCTTCGACGCGATGCGCGCCGCCGCGACCAGTGGTGAGCACCGGTGATCCGTTCGGCTCGAGGGCGACGATGCGCGCTCGACTGCCGCCGGCCTTCAAGGCCTGGGAAACGCCGACAAGCATACCCGCCGTACCCACCATGCCGCAGAACACATCGACCGAGCCGAGCTGCGTCAACAGCTCGTCGCCGATGTCACGGTAGCCGTTCAGCGCATCGTCGTTGTGGAACTGGTCGGTCCAGAACGTGTCCGGCTCCTCCTGCATCACCGCGATGCGCGCCTTGAAGCGGTCGAAGAGGGCGGGCGTCACCTTGCCGCCATCGCTCGGCACCAGCTCCACGGCGGCGCCGAAGGCCTCCATCGTCTGGATCTTCTCGCGTGCGAACGCGTCGGATGACAGCGGCGCGAACCGATAGCCTTTCACTGCGCAGACCATGGCCAGCGAGGACCCGGTGCTGCCGCCCGTGAACTCGATGACACGCATGCCCGGGCGCAAGGCGCCGCGCGCTTCGGCGCCCTCGATCATCGCCAGCGCCAGCCGATCCTTGTATGAACCCGTCGGGTTGAAGTATTCGAGCTTCACGAACACATCCGCGTCGCCAGCCGAGACGAGGCGCGTGAGTTGGACGACCGGTGTATGGCCAATCGTTTTGAGGACGGAATCGGTCACAGCGGGTGTCAGCGACGTCATCGGACCATCCTGCCACGCGCACGCGCAACGACGCCAGCACTCGGACGGGACACGTCGTACCACGACCCACATCTTCGTCGCGCGGTCACGTCGGGACTGAGGTTATTCTCGCCGGTCACGGATTTCGACGCAGGGCACCATCCGCGTGCACGTGCGCTAGCAACTCCTTGCCACGCGTCGAGCGTTAGGCTGTAAGCTCGGCCGTGACGAAAGGCCGAACGGCGATGCCTCGGAGGGCGCTTCGGTGACGACTTACGACTATGTGATCGTCGGTGGCGGGACGACGGGGTGCGTGCTTGCCGCCCGGCTGAGCGAGGACTCTTCGGTCAAAGTGTTGATGATCGAGGCGGGTCCCGATTACCGGACGATCGAGGAGACCCCGCACGATTTGTGTAATGCGTTCGCCGTGTCGGTGGAAGAGCACGATTGGCATTACAAGGCGGAGACCTACCAGGGCCGCATGATCGACTACGCACGCGCGCGGTGCGTGGGCGGGTGCTCGGCGGTGAACGGCTCCATCGTGCTGCGTGGGCTGCCGGCCGACTACAACGAGTGGGCGAGCCAGGGAAACACGGAGTGGCACTGGGACAAGCTGCTCCCGTACTTCATCAAGGTCGAAGACGATCCCATCGACGCGTCCTACCACGGCAAGGGCGGGCCGCTGCCGGTCACGCGCATGAGGAAGGAGGACTGCTTCCACATCCAGCGGGCCTTCGTCGACGCGTGTATGGACAACGGAGAGCCCTACGTCGCCGACCACAACGAGCCCACGGCCACTGGCGTCGGACCGTTACCCATGAACCGCCGCGGGGATTTGCGCATCTCCACGTCGATTGCCTACCTGACTGCGGAGGTGCGACGCCGGAAGAACCTGACGATCAGACCCAACACGCTGGTCTTGCGGCTGCTGTTCGAGGGCACGCGCGCGGCAGGCGTTGAGATCCGCAACGGGACGACTCCAGAAGTCATCCGCGGGGGAACGATCCTCCTCGCCGCCGGCAGCGTGCACGACCCACCGATCCTCTGGCGATCGGGCATCGGGCCGGCCACCGATATCCAGAAGCTCGGCGTGAAGCCGCTCGTCGATCTGCCCGGCGTGGGGGGAAACCTGATCGAGCACACGCTGTCGCTGGTCGCGCTGATCCCGAAGCCGGGTGTCACCAATCCCGACAGCCCCGATGTGCAGATGGCCGTGCACTACACGGCGCCCGGCGGGCCGTTCAACGACATGCAGATCTACTGCATCAACAAGCTGGGACGCGAGCGGTTCTCCGCGCTTCCACCCGGAACCGCGAACTTGCTGTACGCCACGATGGTGGTGCTCAACCGGCCGAACTCGCGCGGCCGCATCAGCATCACCAGCACCGACCCCGAGGCGCCGCCGACCATCGCGCTCAACCTCAATCAGGACGCAGACGATCTGCGCCGGATTGCCGATGGCGTGCGCAAGTGCTGGCGCATCGCCCACACCGGCGAATTCTGGGAGAAGGCGACGGGCATTGCGGTGCTCACGCCGGACATCATCGACGATGACGCGAAGCTGCAGCAGTATGTGCGCGACACTTGCGCGACCATTTGGCATCCGGTCGGGACGTGCAAGATGGGCCCGGCCTCGGACGCGTCGGCGGTCGTCGATCAGACTCTGCGCGTGCACGGCCTCCAGGGTCTGCGGGTGGCCGATGCGTCCATCATGCCGAACCACGTCAGCCGCAATCCGCTTCTCACGTGCGTGGTGATCGCCGAGAAGCTGGCCGACGAGATGCGGGCGGGCCGCTGACATGGCCACGGGGCGAGCGCTCATTCATCGGTACTTTCGCGAGCTCCTCACCGCGCCAGGCAACCTTGCGGTCGCGGACGAGATCTTCACGGCGGACGTGCGTTTCACGAATCCGGTGAGAGTGAGCGGCGTCAGCGGCATCGCCGAATACAAAGCGTTCGTGAGCACGTGGGCGGTCGGGTTCCCCGACCGCAATTTCGCCGTCGATGAGATCGTGCTCGACATGGACGAGACCAAGGCAGCCGCACGCTTCACGATCACCGGCACGCACCAGGGCGAGTTCCTGGGTGCCACACCCACCGGACACACCATCACCGTGATCGGGATGAACTTGTTCCGCTTTCGCGAGGGACGCATCTACCGCGTGGAGGCGTTCTTCGATCCGCTGCCGCTCTGGAGGCCGCTCGGCGTGGCGAAGCGACTCATCGAGGGAGGGTCATGATCACGTCCGTGAAACGCTTCGGGCACGATGAGGCACAGGTGGCGCTGGAGGCCGTGAAGCGCGCGCTCATCGCCGAAAACAAGGCCGCCGCCATCGCCGTCGCTGACGAGTCCGGCGAGCTGGTGGCCTTGGTCCGTCTGGACGGCGTCCCTGTCGGCTGCACGGCATTCGCCGCGAACAAGGCGTGGACCGCCGCGCGCTGGAAGCAGCCGTCGAAGGGAATCGGGATGATCCTTCGCGACAAGGACAACTGGGACGTCCACTACTTCAACGATCCCCGGCTGGTGGGTATCGGCGGAGGGATGCCCGTCACCCTCGACGGCCAGGTCGTCGGCGCCGTTGGCGTGGCCGGGCTGTCAGAGGAGGACGATGCGCGCTTCGCGCAGATCGGTGTGGACGCGCTTCACAATTGTACGTAAGGCAGGCCTGAAGGCCTGCGCTACGTAGTGTTGCCCATCCGCCGCAGCGCCAGCATTGTCAGATCATCGAACGGCGCGGCGTCCCCGATGTGGTTTCGCACGTGGGTTTCGATCGAGTCGAGCAGCTCGCGCGTTGTCGCCGATGTAGTCGTCAGCACCGACCTCAGCCTCGCTTCGCCGAAGAAGACACCGTCGCGATTCCGGGCGTCCGTGACGCCGTCGGAGAACGCGAGCAGGATGTCACCCACCGACAGCCGCTCTTCCTGAATGCCGAACTCGGCATCGGCGAACATCCCGACCGCCGGACCGGTCGGCTCCAGCCGTCGTCTGATGCCGCCGCCCGCGTCCAGAATCATCGGCGAGCAGTGGCCAGCGTTCATGTACAGCAACGTGCCGCTGTTGACGTCCAGCATGCCGAGGAACAGCGTGGCAAACATGTTGAGGTCGAGATGATGCGCCAGGATGTACGCGTTCGTACTGTTGACCGCCGCGCCGAGCAACTCCGCCGCTGTGGCCAGGTCGAGATAGCCCTTCAACGTCGGCGCGGTGGCCTCGCCCAGGACCGGTGCCTGACGGGTGAGGTCGTGCTCCAGCGCGAACGCCCGAATCAAGCTGCGCGTCAACGCCATGAACAGCGCGGCGCCGACACCTTTGTCGCAGACGTCTCCGAGCGCGATCGCCAGCGTTCGGCCTCGGGTCAGCATGAACGCGTCGTAGAAGTCGCCACCGACATGCCGCGCGGGTTGAAAGCGCGTATCGATCTGCCACCCCGGAAGGGACGGCAGGACGCTCGGGAGAAACCCATCTTGAATGCGCCGCGCGACCTGCATGTCGTGCTCGATTCGCTGCAGGGCTTGCTGGCGCTGAACCAGGAGGTGGTTGTTCAAGACCAGGGCCGCCAGTGATGACAGCGCCTCGACAACCGCGCGATCGTACTCGTCGAACGGCGTGATGGTGCCGTGCTCATCCCTCGCGTTGAGCAACTGCAACACGCCCGTCACGAAGCCCGTGTGGTCCTTGAACGGCACTGTCAGGCTCGACACCGACCGGTAGCCGTTCCGCTCGTCGAAGGCCCTCGTGCCCGCGAAGTCGAAGCCCTCGGCCGCGTAGATGTCAGGGATGCACGTCGATTGCCCCGTCAGCGCCACGTGGGTGGCGACGTTGCGGTGGTTGGGTGCTCCCGTGGCCGCGTCGTGCAGAGGTAGGGCCGGGAACGACACGGGCGCACCGGACGTCCCGCCAAGTGAGATCCCAAGCGAGTCCGTCATCACAATCGCGAAGCGCAGCGTGTCGTCCTCGCTGCGCAGGTAGATCGTCCCGCCATCCGCGCGACAGAGGGTCTTCGCTTCGACCAGGATGCGTTCCATCAGCCGGTCGATGTTGCTCTCGCCCGATAGGGCCAGTCCGAGCGGCAGAATCACCCGCTCCATCTGGTCGGCCAGCGTCGCGCGACGTCGCTCAGATTCGGTCGGGTGCTTATGCGGCTCCATGGAGACTACGCGCCTGGCTCGCGTTTCATGACCAGCGTGTTCCTGTTGTAGCCGTCGACGTGTTCGTAGCGAAACTCGTCGACGCTGTGGACGGCCAGATACACACCGAGCCCGCCTTCGCGTCGTGCCTCGAGCGGGGCGTCGAGATCCGCGGGCGCCGCCTGCTCCAATGGGTTGTACGGCACAGCCGTGTCGCTCAAGGCCAGAGCCACCTGGTTCTCGGAAATCGTTGCGGTGATCTCGATGGTGCCCTGCCTGCCGCTCTCGGCGTAGCCGTGGGTGATGATGTTGGTGACGATCTCATCGCTCGCCAGCCGCAGCCGGTAGGTCGTGCTCGGCGCCAGGTTCGCGGCGCTGGCGAGAGCCGCGACGAGCTCGCGCACCTTCGTCAGCGACGCGCCCAACTGCTGGACGTCGGACGACAAGGTCAATCGCGCGACCGTGGATGCTGGCATCGTCATAACGCATCGACGAGCATCACGCTGCGATGAAGCCCCGTCTGTTTGATCGGCTCGACGACCTGCGGCTGCGCGCCGACCACGACGATGGTGACACCGGCTCCCATCTTCTGCTTGGCGAAGATCAGCGCCCGTAAGCCGGCGCTGGACATGTAGGCCAGCGCCGTTGCCAGCAGCACGAGCTTGGTGACGCCGTGACGAGCCGCCTCGTCGATCTTCTCCTTGAAGCGTGGCGCCACTGCCGCATCCAGCTCGCCACTGAGGGTGATGGTCGCGACGGTCCCCACGACTTCCAACTCGGCATCGAACGCCATGCTTCAGTCCTCTCTCGCTTCTACCTGGCTACCAGCACGACCACCGAACGTCCGCCGACCAGAAGGTTCCCCTGGCCGGCGAGACGGGGCTCGAATCCCACGTCCCAGGCATCTTCTCCGCCCGGCATCGCAGTGTTGATCGCCACATGCCACGTGGTGGGACTGGGCGGCGGTGGCAGATGGAACCACAACGCCTCCCAATGCATGTTGAGCGAGACATAGAGGCAGTCGCAACCTCGCGTATCGCTGGCGACCGGCTCACCGCGCAGCATGAATGCGAGCACGCGGCTCGAGGCCGACCAGTCCGGCGCCCAGGGCTTGGTGCCGTGCCAACTGATGTCCGGGGTACGCAACGCCGGATGCGCCTTCCGCATCGCAATGCAGCGTCGAACGAAGCTCAGGAGCTCTGCGTTGGTCTCGGTCAAGGACCAGTCCAGCCAGGTGGTCTCATCGTCGTGACAATACGCGTTGTTGTTCCCGCCCTGCGTACGGCCGACCTCATCTCCCATCAGGAACATGGGGATGCCGCGGCTCACCATCAGAATCGCCATGACATTCTTGGCCTGGCGTTGTCGCAGCGCGTTGATGGACTCGTCCTCGGTCGGGCCTTCCCAGCCACAGTTCCAGCTGAGGTTCTCGTTGGTCCCGTCAGCACTGTTCTCGCCGTTGGCTTCGTTGTGCTTCTGGTTGTACGAGACGAGATCGTGCAGGGTGAAGCCGTCGTGGCACGTCACAAAGTTGATCGATGCGGCGGCGCCGCGGTCCTCGTACAGATCCGGCGAGCCTTGGCGGCGCTGGGCGATCTCGCCGGTCAGGCCAGGATCGCCCTTGATGAATCGGCGCACGGTGTCGCGGTACCGGCCGTTCCATTCCGCCCATCGCCCATAGTCGGGAAACGATCCGACCTGGTAGAGGCCGCCGGCGTCCCATGCCTCGGCGATCAGTTTGCATTTGGCGAGAACCGGGTCACCGGCCACCGACTCCAGAAGCGGCGGATTGGACAGCGGCGCGCCGTTCTGATCGCGTCCCAGGATCGTGGCGAGATCGAACCGGAATCCATCGACGTGGAATTCAGCAGCCCAGTAACGCAGGCAATCAAGCACCATGTTGCGAACAGCCGGGTGATTGCAGTTGAGCGTGTTCCCGGTGCCGCTGAAGTTCAGATAGCGTCCGTCCGCGCCGAGCATGTAATAGGTCTTGGCGTCGAGACCCCGAAGGGTAATCGTGCGGCCCAGCTCGTTGCCTTCCGCGGTGTGATTGAACACGACGTCCAGCACGACCTCGATGCCGCTGGCGTGGAGCTCTTTGATCAGATGCTTCAGCTCGTCGACCTGCATGCCGAGGTGGCCGGTCGCGGCGTACCCGGCTTTGGGGGCGAAGAAGCCGATCGGGTTGTAACCCCAGTAGTCGACCAGACGCTGACCCGTGTTCGGATTCACCCGGCTGTTGTCGATCTCGTCAAACTCGCACACGGGCAAGAGCTCGACGCAGTTCACGCCGAGCGCCTTCAAGTACGGGATTTTCTCGCGGAGACCGTCGAAGGTTCCGCCGGCGCGCACCCCAGATGACGGGTGCCGCGTGAAGCCTCGCACGTGCAGCTCGTAGATGATCAGGTCTTCGATGGGGATCTCGAGCGGCCGGTCGTTCTCCCAATCGAAGTCTTCCAGCGCAATCGCGGCGCGGTGCTGATACAGATTGTTCCAGTCTGGCGCCTGGCCCCAAATGCTCCGGCCGGTGACGAGCCTGGCGTAGGGATCCAACAAGATCACATCGCGATTGAAGCGGTGACCGGCGACAGGATCGTAAGGACCGTCCATGCGAAACCCGTATTCCAGATCCTCGTAGTCCAGGTCGAACACGGTCATGGCGTAGACGTTGCCGATCCTGAACTCGTCGACGAACGGGATCTCCACCATCGGCTGGTGGGCACCCTTGCGAAAGAGGACCAGTGTGCAGGCGGTCGCGTGACTCGAGAACACGGAGAAGTTGATGCCACCGGGCACTTGGGTCGCGCCGAATGGATAGGGCCGGCCGGCGCGCAGCGCGAAGCCTTCGAAGGTCCGCGTGGGGAAGACGTCGATGCGCTGCACGGTCATTGGCTCACAGCGCGGCGAGCCCCGCGTCGAGGGTGGGCGCAATCGATAGGAACTTCAAGAACCCGGTCGCCGAAAGCGTGCCTCGCAGATCGTCCGACAGGCCAACCAGCACTACGCGCCCGTCGCAGGCGGTAATCTTGCGGTGCGTCAGGAGGAGTATTCGAAGGCCCGCGCTCGACATGAAATCGACCGCCGACAAGTCCAGGACGAGCTTGCAGCCTGGTGTCGTCGCCCGCAACACGTGCTCCTCCAACAGTGGCGCGGATCCGGAGTCGATCCGCCCGCTCACGGTCAACACCGTCGCACCGGACACCAGGGTCGACTCGACGGTCATGAGGGTCCGCGTTCGGCCGGCGCCACACGCACTTGCACGTGGACGCGGGCGGCTGTCTCGGGCAGCGACACGGTCAAGGCATCGGCATCGTAGTGGGCGTATGGAGCGCCATCGACCTGTACCGCATCGATCCGGAGGCTGCCCGGAGGCAACAGGTCGGGGGCCACCCGAAGCACACGGTCGCGAAAGCCGTCGGCGCGCGGCATGAAGTACAGATCGACAGGCCGCCGCTCGATCAGGAGGTTCTGGTAGATCGTGCTGAGATAACACAACTCCGTGGAGTGGTAGCCGCTCATCGAGTGGCTGCCTTTCAGCCGCTCGTTCCCCAGCAGGTAGGGAAGGCCATTCGCCAGTGTATTGAAGTACACCCCACCATCATCGTGATCGAGGAAGTAGATGTTGTAAAATGCCGAGGCCTCGCGCGCATGGCGTCTGGACTCTGCATCGCCGAAGAGGCCGGACAGGATTAGATAGGCCAGTATCGCCTGTTCCTGTTGCCACCACGCCTTGCGATCGTGCCAGACATGTCGATGGTGCTCTTCGCCCTCGCGCTGCACGCGTTCCATCACGTCATACCATCCGCCGCGCTGAAGATCGCGGCCGACCGACGGCATGATCTCGCCGATCCTGCTGGCCAGCGACCGATACGCGTCCTTGGGTCGCAGGCTGTACATGCGCGCCAGATTCCACGCGATCTTCAGGTTGTGGCCGATGACCGCGCGGTTCTGCTGCCAGCCCCACGTGGTGTCGGGTCGCCAGTCCTCGAAAAAGCGCTCGTGCACGAACGGGCTGTGCCCGAAGTCCGGAAAGTGCGCGACGATGGTGTCGAACGTGTCTTCGAGAAAGTCGGCGTAGCGCTGGTCACCGGTGGCGAGATACAGATTGATCAAGTAAGCGGGCGCATGGTCGCCAATCGAGTTCCAGTTCTTGCGCGCGCGGTTGTGGCGCAAAGACTCGGCACGCGGATCGAGCGTCAGCGGATCGATGTGCGAGAAGTACCCGCCATGCTCGCGATCGCGGTAGAAGCGCTCGAACAGCTTTACCGTCTGCTCGGCATCGTTGAGAATGCGCGGATCGCCGGTCACGCGATAGGTCTGAACCGGGCCCGCGAGCGCATAGATCTGCTCGTACATCGGCAGCGCGTCGTAGTCATCGCCGAACTCCGACGACAGCAGTTTCTGCTCGAGGTCACCGCTCACGTGGATGCCGTGATACCAGTAGACGAGATCTTCGTCGGCATCGTAGAAGCGCATGTGATCGCGCAGGTACTCCGTGCCCGCCTCCGCCGCCTCCACGAACGCCGCCTCGCCCGTCAGCAGGAACGCCGTGGCAAACCCGTAGACGAGCCGCGAGATGGTGTCGGTCTCCTGAAGAAAGTCGCCCTTCTTGGCGCCGCCGAGTTGGAGAAAGGTCCGATAGTTGCGAAAGTCGATCGGCTGCTGCGGGTACGCGAACTGCCATTGCAGGTAGCTGCAGGCGATGGATCGCAGCTGCCTCGTCCACCAGGTCGGCTCCTCGTGTCGATACCGCCCCGCACCGCCGCCCGGGAACGCCAGGGCCTTCGCTTCGAAGCGATGCCCGTCGCGCTCGGGATAGAAGATGCCGTACGCGAACACGAACTGATCCGGCTTCAGCAGCTCGCCGAGTCGGCTCGTCGCGTCCTCATACGGCTCACCGAGGTTCTGCACGATGCGTGCGCCGGTGGTTGGCGTCAACCGCACTTCGTACGGGCGTCCGTCCGTCGTGCTCATCGAGAAGATCCCGGACGCGCGGTCGAAGGCCGTGACGTAGCCAGCAATCGTGTCGGAGAAGCTGAACGTGATGGCGTTCACGACCCCGGCCTGCCCAGCTCCTCGACGAACCGCTGCATGAAGGCGCCGACCACGCCGGGATGCCGGCCTGTGACCAGGTGGCCGTCGACGTGAGTGTCGGCCAGCTGTGTGCCGTCGAAGATCGGCACGCCGCCCGCGTTGTGGACGTCCGAGATGATGTTGTGGGCGCAGGTCACCCGCCGGCCTCTGAGCAGGGTGGGGTCGGCACAGAACAGCCAGAGGCCGTGGCAGATGGCACCGACGGTCAGGTTGCCGCGATCCATCGCCTCGACGGCCCGACGCAAAAAGGCGACGGCGGGCGCCTGGTTCGGCCGTCCCTCGACGGGATGCTCTTCGTAACGCAGGCGGTCCATCGCGTAACCGCCGATGAGGACGATCCCGCGGTAGTCCTGCACATCGACCGTCGCGACTTCGACCGTGGCCGTCAGCTCGGCGCGGTGATCGTTGCCCTGGAACACGAGTTTCTCGTGCCCCCAGAGGTGCGAGAGGTACTCGACCCCGTATCCGTGCGGAGGAAAGAATTCCTCGAAACGTCGCGACTCGGTTTCGTCGAAGTGGGCTTCGACGAGCACACCAATCTTGCCCTTGAAGTGAGCCATGTGGTCTGGGCAGATTCTAGCTCAGCTGCAGCAGACCCGGACGTGAAGCTACCAGCCGACCGCCTGACCGTCCTTACGGTGGTCCGATCCGCCCCGATAGACGCCGTTCACCGGCAGGTCCATCGTGATGCTGCGCTGATCGAACGTCGGCGCCGGCAACGCGGGATCGCGGGTGAAGAGGATGCCTTGATAGCCACCGACGGCCCCGCCGTTGACCGACCGCACCTCGTGTCCCTTGCGCTTGAGGGCATCCCCGACCAGCGTGAACAACGCCGCCTCCAGCGACAGCACGTTGCTGCCTTGATTGTGCGTGAACCGCGCGGCGTCGGTCGTCATCTGCACGTTCATCCCGTGATCGATGAGATTGACCATGTGCTGCGCGTGCGTTTCGGGCTGCACGCTGCCGCCCATGTTGCCGAACGCCATGAGCGGCTGGCCCTCTTTCATCACGAACCCCGCGATGATCGAGTGGAACGGGCGTTTGCGCGGGGCGACGATGTTCGGATGGTTGGGGTCGAGCGAGAACGCGGAGCCGCGGTTGTGGAGCACGAACCCGTACGGCGGCACCGTCGCCCGGCTGCCGTAGACGCTGAACACGCTGTGGACCAGCGACACCATGTTGCCCCACCGATCGGCCGTCGTCAGGTAGATCGTGCCGCCGTCGGTGCTGCCGGGGACGCCAGGCTTCGACGCGACGTCCGGGTTGATCTTGCCGCACAAGCTCGCCGCGTGTGACTTCGAGAGCAGCTGCTGAACCGGGACCGTTGCAAACTTGGGATCGGCATTGCGCGCCAACAGATCCGAGTACGCCAGCTTCTTCGCTTCGACCATCAGGTGCCAAAACATCGGGTCTGAGGGCCCGAGCGTCGCCAGATTCATCCCCAGCTTCGGTACGCACACCTCGAGGATGTTCAACATCTCCAGCGCCGCGAAGCCCTGTCCCGGGGGCGGCAGTTGAAAGATGTCGTAGCCGTGATAGTTGGTCGAGATCGGCTCGACCCACTCCGACTCGAACTCCGCCAGGTCGCTCCGATTCATCACGCCGCCGTTGGACTGGACCTTGGCGACGATGGCCGCGGCGATCTCGCCTTTGTAAAACGCGTCACGACCGCCCTGCTGAATGAGACGCAGCGCCTTCGCGAGATCGGGGTTGCGGATGATGCTGTAGAGATCCGGCGTCTTATCTCCGAGGAACGTCTGTTTCGAATCGGCGTCTGCGCTCAATCCTTTGATCGAGCTCAAAAGGTCGTCATGCCGCCGCTCCGCCTGACCCCAGCCTTCCTCCGCGATCCGCGCGGCACGCTCGAACGTTTCCTTGAACGTCAGGGTGCCGAACCGCTTCAGGAGCGCGTCATAACCCGAAATCGCGCCGGGCACGGTTGCGGCGTTCACGCCGTTGCCGGGGACGCGCTTCACACCGAGCTTCTCGGTGAAGAACTGCGGTGTCCACCCGGTCGGCGCCCAGCCAGCCGAGTTCAGCGCGTAGAGCTTTCGATCCTTCGCCGACCAGACGATCGCGAACAGATCGCCGCCGATGCCGGTGTCGTTCTGCGAGGTGACATCGAGGACCGCGCCGGTGGCGACCGCCGCGTCGATCGCGTTGCCGCCCTGACGCAGGATGTCCAACCCGGCCTGCGCGGCCAGCGGATCGCTCGTCGCCACCATGCCATGACGGGCGAGCACTTCCGATCGCCCCTGATCCAGCCAACCTTGCGCGCGCGATCCGCCGACGGCCTTGACCGTGCCGCCGGGCTGCGGCGTGCCGGCCGACGGAATCCCAAACGGATTCGGCGACTGCGCGATACCCGATGCCGCCCACACCGCAATAGCGATCGTCGCGCCGAAGACAGTCTGTCTGGAGGGCATGTGATCTCTCCACGCAAGAGCGATTCGTCCCACGAATGGTTTCGACGAGGAAATTCTACTCACAAACCTCCTTGACAACTCCGCAACCTTGCGATCACTCTCTGCTGTCTCCTCAGATCCTCGGTGAACACATTCGGAGGGTCACAATGGCGCTTCGCGGGTCCCTCGTCGCGACGGTCTTGGTCCTGCTCTCTGCCTTCACCGGCTCTGCTCCGCTGTCCGCCCAGCAGGGTACGACGGAAGTCCGCGGACGCGTGCTCGATCAACAGGGCGCCGTGCTTCCCGGCGTCACGGTCGTCGTCACCAACCAGGACACCGGTATCTACCGCGAAGTCGTCAGCAACGCCGACGGCTCGTACTTCGTGACCGGCATCGTGCCCGGGGCCTATCAGATCGCGGCGGAGATGGCCGGCTTCAAGAAGTACACGCGGCGCGAGATCACGTTGTCCGTCGGCAGGACGACGACCGTTGACGTGCAGCTCGAGGTCGGAGGCATCGAGGAGACGGTCACCGTCTCCACCGAATCGCCGCTCATCGATCTGACGTCCCAGGAGATCGGCGGCAACATCACCAAGGAAGAGATGTCCGGCCTGCCCTCGGCCAATCGCAACTACATCGAGTTCGTCGGGCTGCTCCCCGGCGTCGTGCCGATCAGCTCGACGACGTCGTTTGGCGCCGACGCGCTGAACGTCAACGGGCAGAACTCGGCGAGCAACAACTTCTCGGTGGACGGTGGCAGCAACAACGACGACTACCTGGGTCAGGGCTTCGGCTCGCAGGCGCGCACCGCACTGGAGTCCATTCAAGAGTTCCAGGTGCTCACGAACCAGTTCGAGGCGCAGTTCGGTCAGTCCACCGGCGGCGTCATCAACGCCATCACCAAGCAGGGGACCAACAAGATCACCGGCGTGGTCTTCGGCTACTTCACCGACTCGACGATCACGGCGCCGGACTACTTCGTGAAGCAGGGCAATCTGACCAAGCCGGATACGAGCAAACAACAGTGGGGCGGCGTCGTGGGCGGACCCGTCGTCCGCGACAAGATGCACTACTTCTTCAGCCTCGAGCGCATCACCTTCGACGAAGGACGAACAGGGTTCTATCCAACGCGACCGGAGAAGAACTTCTCGATCGCGCAGCACACCAGTGTGTGGAACACCCTCGTGCGGTTCGATCATCAGCTCAGCCCCTCGCAGACGTGGGCGGTGCGCTGGCTCCGCGATGTCTCGCCGCAGAACCCGCAGGTCATCGGCAACGTGACGCTCGACGCCCTGCGCGAAGAGGAGGACTACGACGACACCGTCGTGGGCACCTTGAGCTCGGTGCTGGGCAACACCAAGTTCAACACCTTGCGCGTGGCGTGGACGCGCGAGTACATCGATCGCTCGAATCCCGCGTTCTTCGACAACGGCCGCCATCAGGACGAACTGGCGCCCACCCTTCGCTTTCCGTCGTTCGACGATCAGCAGAGCGCCGCCACGCAATTGCGCATCAACAACAACTGGGCGCTCGAAAACACGTTCTCCTGGTTCATCCCCGGCGCGCGGGGCGATCATGACGTGAAGCTCGGCGCTCAGCTCAACTACATCCAGCACCGGTTCGACGAGCAGTCGAGCGCCAACGGGATCTTCAGTTTCGGCACCGACCGGGCGTTCGACGCCAACGACTTCTCGACGTATCCCGAACGGCTGACGATTCGCGTGCCGGAAGCGGACACCACCGGCATGCAGTCCCGGTCCATCGGCGTCTTCGCGCAGGACAAGTGGAAGCTCGGGGCGCGATTGAGCGTGAACCTGGGACTGCGATACGACCTGGAGATCCTGCCGATCACGGGACCCGTGCAGCCGCTGTTCGACAGCGACAGCGAGTATCCCGTGGACAAGAACAACCTCGCGCCACGGACCGGCTTCGTCTACGACGTGAGCGGCAGCGGCCGCCGCGTCATCCGCGGTGGCTGGGGCGTGTTCTACGACCGCACGCACCTCACGCTCGTCGACGAGTACAACCGCCAGGGCGTGTACTCGGGCTCGTTCCTGGCGTTGTTCCCTGCCAGTCAGATCGACCGCGGGCCGTCGAGCGGCGTGCGCCCGACGGATCCACTGCTGGCGAACGGTCCCGTGCTCAATCGCGATCTGGTCAATCAGCTCGTGCCGCCAGGCTCCTTCGCCCGCAACACCGGCATCGTGTGGCTGGATACGCCGGATCGCAGGATTCCGTACGTGCGAACGGCGTCGATCGGCTACGAGCATCAGCTCGGACAGACGATGTCGGCGAGCGCGGACTACATCCACACGTCAGGGCGCGATCAGTTCATCTGGACCAACCTGAACCCCGGCATCAAGGCCACCACGGGTCGAACCGCGACGCTCGTGCGAACCGATCTCCAGGGCCTGGCGCAGCGGCTCGGGATCTCGCCGTTCACCAACGATGTCCGAGTCAGGGAGAACATCGCCGAGACGGAGTACGACGCCATCAACATGCAGCTCGACAAGCGCTTCAGTCAGTTCTGGAGCGCCCGCGTCTCCTACACGCTGTCGTCCGCGCGTGGCAATACGAGCGGTTTCACCGATGGCGACACCTTCCAGGTTCTCGATCAGCTCAATCTCGATCTGAACGAAGGTCCGACCGACTTCGATCGGCGCCACAACCTCGTGTTGAGCTTCAGGACGATGGTCCCGAAGACGGGCGGTCTGCAGGTGTCCGGCGTGTTTCGCGCGCTGTCGGGGTTGCCGTTCACCATCAACGACACCGACATCGATGCCGACCGCAATGGCGCCACGCCCGATCCCTTGCCGTCGGGGACGTACAGCGGCGTCGGTCCGAACGCGATCACCGTGGAGAGCGACGGCGGGCGCAACGGCGCGTACGGACCGGGCTTCGCCCAGCTCGACATGCGGGTCGGCTATCGCGTTCGTGTGGCCGGACGCTTCGTCGATGTGTTCGCGGACATCTTCAACGTGACGGATCGGGCGAATTTCCTGAACCCGAGTGGTGACCGTCGCCTGGCCTCGTTCCTCGTGCCCAACGAGTTGCGCGCCGGCGGCAACCCCAGGCAGTTGCAGATTGGTGCGAAGCTGACGTTCTGAGCCGTGCGTGCGAACCTGAAAACCTTCTGAGTACGTGGGGGCCGGCTTCAGCCGGCCCTCAGGTCC
>DAINCF010000082.1:0-18089 GCA_036732565.1 Vicinamibacterales bacterium | reverse complement strand
GCCGCCCTTGCCGCGATGCGGTTCGCGCTGCGCCACGATGCGCGGGTCCTGTTGCGTATGCCGTTCGACCACCGCGATCGTCTCATCCGCGGAGCCATCGTCGACCACGCGCACTTCCCAGTCGAACGGCCGGTCGAGCAGCCAGCGCCGCAGCTCGTCGAGCGTCGCGCCGATGCGACGCGCTTCGTTGTACGCCGGGATCACGATGGACAGTCTTTCGGGTTTACCCTGAGCGGAGTCGACGGGCTTGGTCACCGGTCGTCTCTCGTCGTCGTGCCGTCACCGACGGCGATCCAGCCTGCGGCAGCCGCCGGCGGCACGCAAGCCTGATACGGCCCGGGCAAGACCACGATGATGTGCCCGTCGCGATCCGTAACTCCGGTGACGGCCGTCTGCCTGGAGTCGATGGGTTCATCGTCGAACGACGCTCGAGCGACCTCGGGCTCTCGCTTGTCACGAGAGCCGAGCGCCACCACCAGCGCCCCGAAGCCTTCACGTGAGACGAGAATCGGCGACGGCGAGGGAGCCAGCAATCGCTGGCGCACGTCCTCGGCCGCTGGCGCATCGGCGAACGTCCAGGGTCCAATCGATCGCAAGTAGTAGAAGTACGGATGCGACACGCCGGTGTGGGCCGCGTTGTACACGGTGCGGCCCGCGTCCGGGTTCGTGCGCTGAATCTCGTGCGCACAGGCGCGAAGCGTCTGGAGCGGATGGTTGGGATGGCGTAGCCGATCGACCACGTGCTCGTAGGCCGGCGCCATGACCAGAACCATCAGTGGAACGACGACCCAGGCGTGCAGGTTCGATAGCGGTGCCGCGCCAAGCCACAGCAAGAACGCGCCGAGCACGAGGGGGCGCACGATCGACGTGTTGCTGAGTATCTGGCGGCCGCCGACACCCCAGGCCAACCGTCCGTCCAAGGCTGTCCAGACCGCGACCACAAGCGCCGCCGTCGCCGCCACGACGAGCGCGCCCCTAACGAACGCGAGCCCGCGCGAGAGATGACCGGCCGCCATCGCGGCGCGGACCCGCTTGAAGTCAATCGCGGCCAGCGGGCCAGTGAGCACCGCCACCAGACTCGCGACGAGATATCCAGCCGCCAGCCCCAACGGCGGCAGGAATGGGAACGCGTAGTGCGGCAGCTTCGAGCTTCCCATCGACATCAGCGCGATCGGCACGGCGAGCCACACGAGCACGAGCCGCGCGACGTTGGTCGGCCGCCCTTCGCCGATGTGGGGCGCCTCTTTGAGCGGCTCCGGTCTGCCTGTCAGGGCCCACACCAGCAAGAGCACCAGACCGGCCACGACGAACCATGCGCTCCGGGCCAGCACGAGATCACCCCAGATCCACTCGAGGTAGGCCGTCCACGGCGCCAGGTGCGCCGGATCGAGCGATCCCGTAAATCGCGTGTACACGTGGTCGCCGAGCATCACGTTCCACAGCAACGGCCCGTGCACCCGGTAGGCGGCCACGAACCACGGCGCGCACAGCGCGATCGCGAGCAGCGCCGGGCCCGTCCACGCGCGCACCAGCTCGCCCACACTCGGCCGCGCGCGACGGCTCCGCCACAGCAACGCGAGTGCGCAAATGAGCGGCAGGAAGAACACGGCGACGAACTTCGTCATGAAGCCGAACGCGAAGTACGCACCTACGGCAAACGCGTGGGCGGATCCCCTGCGCGACCTGGCTTCGCGGAGTGAATCCCAGCGCGTGAAGTGGTAGAGGCCGGCGGCGTAGGCCAGCAGCATCGCCGACTCCATGTTGTTGCTGCGAACACCGTGGACGAACAGCAGCGGACCGAACGTGAACAGCACGAACACCGCGACCACGCCACACAGAGGTCCCGCCAGGAGTCGTCCGATGGCGTAGACGTAGACGAACGCGATCGCGCCCAACAGCGCATCGGCGAAGCGGAGTCCCCGCTCATCGTGTGGCACGACGCCGGTTTTGATCAGACCCGCGACGATCCACATCTTCAGCGGAGGCTTTTCGAGGAACGGCCCGTCGAACGGGATCGCGCGCGGCGTCAACCAGTCGCCGGTCTCCAGGACGCGATCGACTGCATAGGAATAGATGGCCTCGTCATTGCGGAGGTCTTCTTGATCGAGGCCGATGAAAAGAGGCAGGCCGAGAAACGCGACGACGAGGATGCCACCGACTCGTGCCCATCGTGAGGATCTGATGGCAGCTGACTCCTTGATGTTGAACGACAGACAGACCTCACAGACTCCCGAACGCTGGCTCCTCCATGATACAGGCGCTTGAAGCTCAGCACTTCACTGTCGCTACGATAGGTGTTCATTACATGAGACAGCTCGAGCGTACCCTTCTCGTGATCGCCGCTCTTTCGATCGTCCTCAGCCTCGCGGCACTCGCCACGCCGTTCGCACAGAAGGGTTTTCCCAGTGGACACGATGTAACCGCGCACATCACCTACACTTTTCTCTTCGATCGCGCCCTCGCACAGGGGCAACTGCCGGTTCGCTGGGTCGAATGGGTGCGCGGCGGCGAGAGCCAGCCGCTCTTCAACTTCTATCCACCTGGACTGTACTACCTGATCGAAGCCGTGCACCTCGGCGTGCCGCGCTTGTCCACGGCATTCAAGTCCACGCCGCTGCTGTTGTGGTGGTGCGGCGCGTTGTTCACGTTTGCGTGGCTCAGGCCGCTGGGATGGATGCCCGCGGGGCTTGCCGCGGTGCTGTTCGCGTGGTCACCGTACGTGATCGTCGACGTGTTCGTGCGCGGCGCCTATCCGGAGGTCGCGGCGATGATGTGTGCGCCGGCCCTGCTGTGGTCTGTCGATCGGTCGATCCGATTGGCCCGGACGATCGACGCGCTGCTCGTCGCCGCCTTCGTGGGAGCGATGCTCACCACTCACCTGATCAGCTCGCTGATCTTCGCGCCGGTGGTGGCCGCGTACGCCGCGTATCGTCTGCTCGCCGATGGCGCCCGATGGCAGACGGCCGCGCGGCTCATGGCCGGCGTGGCCATCGGCGTCGGCATCTCGGCTTTCTATCTCCTCCCATCCATCGCAGAGCTTCAGCACATCGCCATCGGCCGCATGACGAGCGGCTACTCGGACTACCGGCAGCACTTCGTCTCGCCGTGGCAGTGGTTCTCGTACAGATGGGGCTTCGGCGCCTCGCGCCTTGGGCTGAACGATGACATGCCGCTTCAGATCGGCATCGTCCAATGGGTCGTGATCGCCGCCGTGGTGGTGGCCATCCTTCGACCGCGCTCGGGAGACGCCCTTCGACTGCGCGCGATGACGTTCTGGCTGTTGGTGGTCGCCACCGCCATGTTCCTCATGACCGAGCAATCCGCCTGGCTCTGGCGCGCGATTCCTGCGCTCTCCTACCTGCAGTTTCCGTGGCGCTATTTCATGGTGGTGTCGCTTGGCACGGCGGCCCTGGCGGCGCTGCTGGTTTCGTCAATGAGCAATCGCGCCATCCAAGCCTCGATCGTGATCGCGACCATCGGTTTGCACACTCAGCTCTATCGCGACCACGTGAAGCCCAACGAGTACATTCCCCGGCTCTCCATGAACATCGACAATCCACGATGGCCGGAGTTGGAGCCCGCCGGCATGAGGGCGTTCATCGAACGCGGCTTCACGCCTGTCGCCGCGCGCCAGGAGCTCCCCTCGGCCGTGCCTCGATGGGCCATCATCAGCGGCGAGGCCGACGTGCGGGAACGGCGCCTCGCGGATCACGTCCTGGATCTGGACATCGTCACCGCGACCGGCATACGGCTCCGCATCAACTCGCATGACTTTCCTGGATGGATTGTATTGATCGACGATGTGGAAGCCGAGATCACCGTCGATCCTCGCTATGGTTTCATGGACGTGACGGTCCCGGCCGGCGCCCATCGCGTGGAGGCGAGGTTCTCCAACACGCCAATCCGCGCCGTCGCCAACGGGATCAGCGTCCTGAGCCTGGCACTGTGGGGTATCGGCTTGGTGTGGTCCGGTCGGCGCAGGGGACTATAATTCCGCATCGCGATGCCTTCTGTTACCTCGCCCCAAGTCCTCACCATCCGTGATCTCCGGCGCCTGGCGGAACGCCGCCTGCCACGTATGGCCTTCGATTACATCGACGGCGGCGCCGACGCCGAAATCACGCTGCGCGAGAACTCGCGCGTCTTCGACGACGTGATCTTTCGGCCGCGATGCGCGGTGGCCACGACGACCTGCGATTTGCGCACGTCGGTGCTCGGCGAGAAGATCAACGTGCCGTTCATGCTGGCGCCCGTGGGCAGCAGCCGGCTGTTTTATCCGAAGGGCGAGGTCGCGGCCGCGACGGCGGCGGGCAAGGCTGGCACGGGCTACATTCAGTCGACCCTGTCCGGGTCGCGCCTGGAGGACGTCAGGGCGGCCTCGAAGGCGCCGTGCTGGTATCAGGTCTACCTGGTGGGTGGTCGAGACATCGCCACCGCGATGATCGATCGTGCCCGCGTGGCCGGCTTCACCGCGCTCGTCGTCACCATCGATACCCCAGTGGCGGGTCAGCGCGAGCGCGACACGCGCAACGGGGCGAAAGAGCTGATTGGACGGAAGTTCTGGTCGATGCTGCCGTACCTCCCACAGATCCTCTCGCGCCCGCGCTGGCTCGCGGACTTCCTCGGGGACGGCGGGCTGATGAGCTTTCCCAACGTCGTGTTTCCAGATGGGCCGATGGGGTATGCCGACGTCGGCGCCGCGCTCGAACAGTCGGTTGTCTGCTGGCAGGACCTCCGGTGGATTCGAGAGCTGTGGAAGGGGCCGATCGTCATCAAGGGTGTCCACACCGGCGAGGACGCGCTCCGCGCGATCGACGAAGGCGCGGATGCCATCGTCGTCTCCAACCACGGCGGCCGTCAGCTCGACGGTGTCGCGCCGACGCTGCGCGTGCTGCCGGAGGTGATCGCCGCGGTCGATGGACGCATCGAGGTGCTGCTCGACAGCGGCATCCGCCGCGGCAGCGACATCGCCAAAGCGCTCTGCCTGGGCGCGCGTGCGGTGCTGGTCGGCCGCGCCTACGCCTACGGGCTCAGCGCCGGCGGCGAAGCCGGCGTCACCCGCGCGATCGAGATCTTGCGCTCGGAGCTGGCGCGCACGTTGAAGCTCCTCGGGTGTGCGTCGGTCAGCAGCCTCGATCGCTCGTACGTCGAAGCACCCGCGACGTGGTTCGCGGACCGGCGCGCCGAGCTCCAGGTCTGATCGGCCTCGCGGCGGCGCCGCCGAGGCGGGACCGCGTCAGTCCGTCGTCGGCAGCGCGACGTGGACGGGGTACGCCTTCTCCCCCGCCAACACCTTGATCGGCAGGTTGTTCTCCTTCAACGGAATCGGGCACGTCGTGTAGGGATTGAACGAGCACGGCGGGTTGTACGCCTCGTTGAAATCGAGCACCGTCGTGCCATCCTCGCGAAGGTCGGCATAGAGGAAGCGCGCCGCTTCGTAGGTTTCCTGGCCGCTCGATTGATCCTTGAACACGATGTAGAAGCGGTTCGGCCGGGTCGTGAACGGCCGCAGCCGCAACGTCTGCCCTTGCAGGGTGAACTCGATGACGCCTTCGGTGTTGTACGAGTCCATGTCGCCAAAGGTGTTGAGAACCTGCATCTTCCGCGGCTCGGCGTCCTTGATGAACTTGCCGATCGTGCGGTGGCTGGCGTCGATCGGGAACCAGGTAAACCCGAGGAATCCCTTCGCGAGCTCGCCATTGGGATTGCGGACGCGCAGCGACAGCCGGTCGCCGCTCGCGTGGATGACCATGCGGACGTCACCGACCAGCAGTTCGTCCGCCGGTGGATGGGCATCGTCCTTCAAATCAACCGGCGCGGCGACCACCTGATCCTTGATGCGCACGTTGGCGCCCGGCGCGGGCTCGAAGCGCACCGTCTTGTCCTTGAGCACCAGTCGTCCGATCGTCGGCGGAAGATCGGCAACAACGATGTCGTTGGTGGTGGCGCTGCCGACGCGATGACTGCCCGGCTCCAGGAAGTGCAGGCCGGCGATGCTCACCCAGTCGCGGCGGTAGTCGGCCTCGTGCTTGTCGCGCCACTCCTGGTTCTTCTTGGCGACCGCCTCGGCGTCCGTGGAGACGGCCGCGGCGGCGGATCGTTCGGGCGCGCCGTCGCTGCAACCCACCATGACGCTCAGCGCGGCCGCCGCCAGTCCCTTCGTCAACGTGTTCTGCATTGCGCGGTGCCTCCGTGACGAATCGTAGTGGGGACCCGGCGAAGGGTCAAGAAGCGCGACGGACGATAATGGTCGCTCACATCATGGAAACCACACGCGTCTATCTGGTTCGCCATGGGGCGACGCAGCTGTCGGCCGAGGATCGGTTCGCGGGCTCGGTCGGCGTCGACCTGTCGGACGAAGGGCGTTGGCAGGCCAGCCGTCTCGGCGAGCGGTTGAAGGGCGAACGGATCGCCGCGGTCTACAGCAGCACCTTGTCGAGGGCGGTCGAAACCGCGGAGATCATCTCCGGGCACTGCCAGGCGGAGCTCTCGACGCATGGGGGCCTGCGAGAGATCGCGCACGGGCACTGGGAGGGGCTGACACGCGCGGAGGTCGAGGCGCGGTTTCAGCAGGAATATGCCGAGTGGGTTGCGGACCCCTTCACGGTCGCACCCGAGGGGGGCGAGTCCGGCGTGAGCGTCCTCGCCCGCGCCCTGCCGGTCATCCGCGAGATCGTGACGCAGCATCCCGGCGAACGCGTGCTCGTCGTCTCGCACAAAGCCACGATTCGATTGCTGCTCAGCAGCCTGCTCGGGTTCGATGCCCGCGGCTACCGCGACCGGTTGGATCAGGCGCCGGCCAGCCTCAACATCCTCGACTTCAAAGACCCCGTGCGCGCGCGGTTGATGCTGTTCAACGACACGTCGCATTACGCCAACACGCCGAAGCCGGTCGGCGAGAGCCTGTCGCACTGGTGGGACGACAAGAAGGCTTGAAGGCTTGGAGGCTTGAGGCCCGGGGCCTGGGGCCTGGGGCCTGGGGCAGCCTGTCAAGGTTCTCCAAGATGAACGAGCACATGGTTCGCTACCGGCCTCTCCTGACCTGGCACACCGCCATGAATGGGTTGGGACAGGACGTGTGCTTTCCCTGATGGCAGTCGATGAACCATGACCGCCGACCCTCCGCCGTCGAGGTTCAGCGCGTCAGAAGCGCCCAGCAGACGGAAGAACGTCGGGACGTCATGTAACGTTGCCCCCTGGCTGTAGCCCTCCTGCCGGCCGTCGACGACGATCAGCCATACCCGTCGCTTGTCGGCCGAGACGCCGATCGCCGAGAGCGGATTCAACCGGCCATTGTGCAGCCCTGAATTGGTCTGCACGTCGACCGTCCGTTGAGCGACCGGACGAGTATCCCAGTAGAAGGGATAGCGTTCGATGCCGTTGGCAAGCAATCGCGGCCCCACCGCTACACAATCGGTGAAGCCCTTCGGGCACACCTGCCCGTCAATCACTTCCACGACGGACCCCTTGAAGCACACCATCGAGTTGACGCAGAGCTCGTCGAAGGTTTGAGCGGCCGAAATCTGCTTTCCTTGCGACAGCGCCGCGCCGACGACGGCCACGAGATCGCCGACCTGGTAGCCCTCGGTCTTGTCGGCCACCTCGTAAAAGTAGCTGGCGTGGGCCACGTCCAACGCGGCTGCTCCATGGCCAAGCCATCGTCTTGATCCACTGTGACAGCAGGACGCACGAACGCGTCGTCCCCTGATCCCATCGACCTGATGCGCACCGGTCGAATCTGTCGAATCGAGTGGACGCGTTCGATTACCCTCAGAGGACGGCTTCGCGAATCCGGAAACTCGGAACAGTGCAGAGGTAGCACATGCTGGGACACAAAGACGCCATCGCGACCATTGCGGTTACGGACATGACGAGAGCCACCGCGTTTTACGAAGGCATCCTCGGACTGACACCCGTCGGCAACGGCAATAACGGCAATGACGAGACGGACGCGCAGCAGTACAACTCAGGAAGCACGCAGGTCCTCGTCTACAAGTCGCAATACGCGGGCACCAACAAGGCCACCGCGGCAACCTGGAACGTCGGCGGCGACATCGATCGGATCGTGCAGGCGTTGAAAGCCAAGGGCATCGCGTTCGAACATTACGACTTGCCCGACACGAAGCAGGAGGGTGACGTGCTCGTCGCCGGGTCCATCAGGGTCGCGTGGATCAAGGATCCCGACGGCAACATCCTCGCCCTCGTCAATCAATAGACGAGTCGCATCGTCGTCGCGCCAGGCTCATGCGGTCGACGCACGCTGTTCGCAGCGACGTGACACCCCGACCATAGCATTCGGACGCACGACCCAGCTCAATGGGTGGCGGATTCCGGAGGCGGCATGAGAGGACGGATGGTGGTGTGCGTCGGGCTGGTGGTCGGCGCGTGTCTGGCGACAGTTCAAGCTGACAATCGACGGCATGACGATCACAAGCGGCGGGAACCGTTGGTGATCGGGCATCGCGGCGCCAGCGGCTACCTGCCCGAGCACACGCTCGAGGCCTACACGCTCGCGATCGCACAGGGCGCCGATTACATCGAGCCTGACCTCGTCGCTACCAAGGACGGCGTGCTGATCGCTCGGCACGAAGTGAACATCACGGGGACGACCGATGTCGCCCAGCGCCCCGAGTTCGCCGGCCGAGAGACGACCAAGACCATCGACGGCGTGACCGAGACCGGATGGTTCGCCGACGACTTCACGCTGGCGGAGATCAAATCGCTGCGCGCCATCCAGCGCCTGGCGTTCCGCCCGCAGCAGTACAATGGTCAATTCAAGGTCCCGACGTTGAGCGAGGTCATCGGCCTCGCCCAGCACTGGAGCCGTCGCACCGGCCGGCAGATCGGCGTCTACCCGGAAACGAAGCATCCGACGTATCACCAGAGCGTCAAGCTCCCGCTGGAAGAGAAGCTCGTTCACGTCCTCGACCGTCACGGGTGGAACCACCGGTGGGCGCCGGTGATCGTTCAGTCGTTCGAAATCGGCAACCTCAAGAAGCTGAATCGGCTGACGCCCGTGCGACTCGTCCAGCTGGTCGATGCCGTCGACGTCGACCTCAGCGGCACGATCATTCCGTATCAGCCGTACGACTTCGTGGTGAGCGGCGATCCGCGCACGTATGCCGACCTGGTGACGCCGAGCGGCCTGAGGGAGATAGCGACCTACGCCGACGGCGTCGGTCCCTGGAAGCGCTACATCATCAGCGTGAAAGGCGTCGATGCCAACAACGACGGCGAAGCCGACGATGTGAATCACGACGGCTCGGTTGACGATGCCGACAAGACGTTGCTGCCGGCAAGCAGTCTCGTCGGCGATGCGCACGACGCCGGATTGATCGTGCACACATGGACGTTCCGCAACGAGACCCGCTACCTCGCGTCGGACTACGGCGACAATCCGGTTCAGGAGTACCTGCAGTTCTTCTGTCTGGGCGTCGACGGCCTCTTCGCCGACTTCCCGGACACGGCGGTTACGTCGCGGGCGTTGCTGCCGCTGACACCGTCCTGCCGGTGAGATGATCGATCGGCGGCGCGCCGCTTCGCAGCAGCTCGCGCGTCGCCGCCTCGAGCGCGTCTTCGATCTCCAACAGCCTCCGGTGCTCGTCGCCGACGTCATGCTGGGCGGCGAGTACCTCCTGCCTGAGCGCCAACACCTGCCCGCCATCTTCGGCGGCGAGGTAGGCCGAGACGATCGCCCCGGGGTCCTTCCCCGTCGCGACCATCAGGCGTGGAATCAAACCAATGCCGGCGTGGTTGATCAGGTGGTTGATCATCGCGGTCGCGGCAATCTCGCGGCGGAGAGGATGCGCGCTCAATCGATCGCCGAAGCGATCGCGGACCGCCTGCGGAAAGTAGCGATGGAGGAACGGCTCGGCCTGCGGGCCATCGACCACGGCCGCCTTCAGGAGCTCGCCGAAGCCCCAGTTCTTGGCGTGGGCCATGGCAATGGCCAGCACGGGTCGTGGACAGCCGCGCGGCTTCTGCGGGCTCGTCGCCAGCTCGTCGCGGGACGGCAGGCCGCTCGTGCGGTCGACCGCGCCCGAGGCCAGCATGTGGTCGATGACGAACAGGAACTCGTCGTAGCGGGCGATGCTGCGCAACGAGTCGAGCGTCAGGGCCCGCGCCTGCGCCACGTTGTCGGCGAGCACCAGCTGCGAGACCTCATCGGTCATGCTCGTCAGCAGCGCACTGCGTTCGGCCTGCCCCGAGAGGCGTCCCTCGCGCAGCAAGAGGTCCAGCAGAATCTTGATGTTGACCTCGTGGTCCGACATGCTGACGCCGCCGGAGTTGTCGACGGCGTCCGTGTTGATCAGGCCGCCCGTGGCCCAGTACTCGACTCGCGCCCGATCGGTGAATCCCAGGTTGCCGCCTTCGGCCACCACTCGGGCACGAAGGTCGCTCGCCGAGACGCGCACCCGATCGTTCGATCGATCGGCGATCGTGGCCGCGTCCTCATCCGACGCCTTGACGTAGGTCCCGATACCGCCGTTGTAGAGCAGATCGACCTTGGCACACAGCAGGCGCCGTATGACTTCCTCACCGCTCGCGGTGTCGACGTCGACACCCAGCAACGTCCTCGCCTGCGCGCTGAGCGGAATGGCCTTGGCTTGACGATCGAAGACGCCGCCACCGGCGCTGATCAACGCGGTGGTGTAGTCGCGCCACGTCGAGCGCGGCAGGTGGAACACACGTTGACGTTCTTCGAAGCTCGCCTGCAGGTCTGGATTGGGATCCAGGAAGATGTGCTGATGGTTGAACGCCCCGACCAGCTTGGTCATGCGGCTCCGCAGCAGGCCGTTGCCGAAGACGTCACCTGACATGTCACCGACGCCGACCACGGTGAACGGCTGGCGCGTCGGGTCGATGCCGATCAGGCGGAAGTGATGCTCCACCGACGCCCACGCGCCACGCGCGGTGATCGCCTCTTTCTTGTGGTCGTAGCCATTGCTGCCGCCTGATGCGAAAGCGTCGCCGAGCCAGAAGCCGTACTGCATCGAGACCTGGTTGGCGGTGTCCGACAGGTGCGCCGTGCCCTTGTCAGCGGCCACGACCAGGTAGGGATCGTCGTCGTCGTACCGCACCACCGCCGGCGGATGCTGAATGCCGCCGTTGACACGGTTGTCGGTGACGTCGAGCAGCCCCGAGATGAACTCGCGGTAGCGATCGACGAGCGTCCCCTCGACCGGGCCGCCCGCCCTGCCCTTCAGCACGAACCCCCCCT
The DNA here is from genome assembly GCA_036732565.1 of Vicinamibacterales bacterium. Taxonomy (GTDB): domain Bacteria; phylum Acidobacteriota; class Vicinamibacteria; order Vicinamibacterales; family UBA2999; genus JAIVJN01. The sequence continues at coordinate 6,868 of DAINCF010000082.1, read as the reverse complement.
TGGATCCCACGGGAACGATGATCACGTTCTTGAGCATCTGCGTCTTCATGAGACCCAGAATCTCGGCGCGGAAGTCGTCGGGACGATCGCTCCAGCGGATGCCACCACGCGCCACGCGGCCGCCGCGCAAGTGCACGCCTTCGAGCCGCGGCGAGTGGACGTAGATCTCGAACAGCGGGCGGGGCAACGGCAGCCCCTGCACGTCGCGGCAGTCGACCTTGACGGCAATGACGGGCCGTTCGGGTTGCTGATAGAAATTCGTCCGCAACAGCGACCGGACGACGTTCTCGAGCGCCTTCAGGATCTCATCGTGTAGCAGGCTCGTCACCGCTGCCGACGCCTCTTCGAGCTCGTGCTCGGCAGCCCGCATCGTCTCGGCGCGGCGATCGTCGAACGACGGATTGAAGCGTGCCGCAAAGAGTCGGAAGAGACCGGCGGCCACGCGGCTGTTGGTCAGCAACACGCTGGTCAGTGTGTCCACCGTGTACTGCGGGCGGATCTGCAGCAGGTAATTTCGCAGCGCGCGCAGCAGGGCGATCTCGCGCCACTGGAGTCCTTCCGCGAGGAGCAAGCCGTTCAACCGGTCGTTGGTGGCGCGGCCTTCGTCCAAGGCGCGCAGCGCATCCAGGAGCAGCGTGTCGAGTTGAGGGAGGCGCTTGATCGCCGATGGCGCGGCTTCCACGCGCAAGCGCTGCACGAAGCCACGACGGCCTTCCGGCAGCACGAGCGGCACCGAGACTTCCTCTCGCACGACCAGGCCCAGGTACTCGAGCGTGCGCAGCGTGTCCACGAGCTCCAGCGGCGTCGCGGAGAAGAGCTTGAGCGTGGCCGAGCCGCGGGCGTCGGGCACGATGCGGATCTCCAGCCGATCTTGCAGTTGCTCGAACCGCTGAATGTCCTCGGGCACTTCCTCCGGCCGCGTAATCTCGCGATAGAGCCCGCTCTGGTCTTCGACACGAACGTAGCGGCGGAACAAGCGGCGTCCCTCGGTCGGGCCGAACGCGCGGTCCAGCGCTCTCGCGGTGCGATCCTCCCACGTGGTAATCACCACGCCGACCACCTCACGAATGTGATCGAGGTCGATCTCCTCGCGAATCGCCGCCTCGTGGAAGTAGAAGACCAGCAGCGCCACGTCGCCGCAATCGGCCCACGTGCGATAGGACACCGTGCCGATCTCGGCGGCCAGCTCCGACGCCAGCAGCTCTTCGATCCGCGGCGAGTACCGCACCTTCGAGAACGCGACGTACATCGCTTGATAGCCGACGCCCTGCCGCACCGACACCGCCACATCGTCATCGCCGGTCAGACGCACCATGCGATCGATGACGCTCTTGAGCCCTGTGACGTCCGCATACAACAGCTCGCGTTTCGGCAACTGGTTGAACACCGCGCGGGTGGCGCGGTGCACGTGCGACCGCACTGCGACGCCGCTGTGATCCAATAGCCACTTCAACTTGTCGCCGAGCAACGGAATATCCTGCGGACGCGCGCTGAACGCGCTCTTCGCCAATCGTCCGACGAGCAACGTGGCAGCGCCCAGCGCCTCATCCGACGACCATTCACGAATGACGAAGGCATCGAGGGGCTCCAGGTGGTGGATGGCGGAGGCGCCGGTGCAGTAGTCGATATCGATGACGCGGTCGTCGCCGGCGGCCGGCACGGGGTACGCGTCGAAGCGATCCATCAGGCCGGGAAACACCACCGGCAACAGGTGCGGATCGCTGAACACACCGCGCGCGCTGCTCCACGGAACGAGGCCCGACGAGCCTCGCTCGAAGCCCAGCGTGCCGAGGAGGACGAAGTTGTCGTCGATCAGCCAGTCGAGAAACGCGCGTGCCGAGTCGACGCCCTGTTGCCCACTCACCCGCCCGCGAAGTCTCGGCCCGAGCTCCTGGATCGCCTTACGCATCGCCGGAAAATCTTCGACAGCCAGGAAGACCGACTTGAGGACGGCGTGCACCTGATGCTCGATGCGACGGAGCCGCTCGCGCGACTCCAGCCGCTCGATGCGGAACTGGCAATAGAGCTCGCGCGCCCCGTCATCACCGGCATCGCCGATGCGCACGATCCGCTCCCATTGCCGCTGCACGGTGAACAGCGGATGGATCGCGGAGAAGACACGCAGGCCCTGCTGCTGAAAATAGTTCTTCAGGCTCTCGAAGATGAACGGGACATGTGCCGAGTGCGTCTCGACGACGGTCACTTCTTCGTGTTCGGGATTGCGCGCTTCGACGTGCAGCCCGGGCGCGCCTCGATACACCTGGAAGGGCGGCGGCACCGTGTGCACGACGAACCTGAACGCCTCGATGATGTGCCGCGCCAGGTCGCCTGGCTCCGGGCGCAGGACATACGCATCCGGCAGCTCGGGAAAGATAGCGCTGACGAAGGCCTGCAGGAGCTCGCGGTCGGCGACTTGCCCCTGTGTCACCACCACGCGCTGCAGCTCGGCGAGCCGGCCGGCTCGCAGTTGGGGATCGCTCATGATCAGGTCCTCTCGCACCGGTCGCTTGTAGCGCTCGCGGCTGACGGCGGTGTGGCGTTTTCGTAAATTCCCGAGAAGCGCCGCGAAATCCCGGCCTCGAGTTGCGTTTCAGGCGACGATGACATCCTCGACGGAGCGTCGTGGACTCAATCTAGCAGAGTGGCTGGCGTAGCCGGCACGGAAGATAAAGGTGGGATGCCAATCGGAATCGCCCGTCAACGTCGCGAGCGCGTCGGCCGTGCGCGAGACGTCGTTCAGCTCGCGATCGCGGTCCACCCGCTCGGCCGGCTGATTCAGGGGTTGGGCCACCAATCCGCGAGCGGTCATCAGCAGGTGAAGTCGCTGCCACAGGCGACCCGCGACAAGTGCGGTCGGCCGGTCGTACAGATCGCGCACCGCGATCGCTCCGAGCAGAGGCGCGGTGGCCACGTGCACGTCGCGCGTGTCAATCAGCCACTGACGGTTGGCGCGCTCGGGCGACGGAGGCATCATTTTGGCGGCGGCGTTCAGAAGCGGAGGCACTACCGTCGTATCGAGCGTCAGCCCATCGCGACGTCGACGAACCTCGCGAGGGTGAAAACGGAACCAGCGCGCATTGTCGATCGCCATTTGACGATCGGCCACGATGGCTTCGGTCGCCGCGACGATCGACCCCCCGAGCGCCTTTTTCTTCTCCGCGGTAAACAGATACAGCCGCACCGACATGGCCGCCGCAAGGTCGTACATCTCGTCAACCACACGCACGGGAACTGGATGCCCGGCACGGTAGGCACCGCGATGCGTGTGACGATGCGGAATCGCACGAAAGAGGTCGTCTTCCACGGCTTCCGCATGCGCCAGCCGGACTATGGCGACAGGCTCGACGCCGCGTTCGGAGGGCTCGACGGTCAGCGGACCAGGCAGCATGTCGATCGAGGCATGAAGGCCCTGCGCGCGCGCCGCATGGACCAGGTTCTCCAGTGCACAGCCGATCGACAACTGCATCTCGCGTCGAAACGGATCGAAGCTGCCCAGATGACGCTGGCGATGGGCGAAGACGGTCACGGTGCCATCGCTGAGCGCGAATCGCCACGGCTGCGTGTTGTGCGCATTGGCCGCGAGAATCGCGGAATGGATCAGCGACACCGGTCCCCCGCCATTAGGCCAGCTGTGCCAGGCGTGGTATTCGTCACCTCGTCCGACGCTGAACACGCCGCTGTCCCAGGCACGCCAGGCCACGCCGGCCAACGCCAGCGCGCCTACACCTGATAGTCCTGGTCCCACGCGTCGAACACCAGCCATCGCTCGACCCACAACCCACCTCCGGTATTGCGTGCGCAGTACTACCAAGCAAGGGAGACGCCACGCGGAGCTCGAGCGCGGCCGTTGGTCCCAGCGAAAAATCGCCGTGAGGTCTCCGGCGAAGACCGCTGTGCTTGAATGATCGATAACGAAGTATCGGATCGGTGGAGGCAGGTATGTTTCGGACGTGTTGGCTCAGCGTATGTGTGATGGCTCTTCTAGCAACCTCGGCGCGCGCACAGGTCTCGCAAACAGGATCGATCTCGGGCACCGTCGTCGATCAACACGGGTTGCCCATGCCCGGTGTGACCGTCAGCGTCACGAGCGATCAAGGGCCGCTCGGCCGCGAGTTCGTCACCGATGAGCGCGGGCAGTTCCTCTTCCCGCGACTGCAACCCGGCAGCTATCGCGTGACCGCGAAGATTCAAGGGATGTCGGATCGGACTCTCGAGGCGCTCGTCGGTGTCGATCGCGACACCGCCCTGCAAGTTACCATGGCACCGGTCGTGACCGAGGCGGTCACCGTGACCGCCGTCACACCCGTCATCGACGTCCGCTCGCCGGAGGTATCGGTCAACTTCCGCCGCGAGGAATTCGAGACGCTGCCGCTGCAGCGCAGCTACTCGGGGCTGTTCGAGCTGGCGCCTGGAGTTGCCCAGAATCTCTCGTTCGGCACGCGCGGTGAGAACACGACGTTCGGGCCGGCCGTCGGCGCCAGCCGCCAGGAGAACACCTACTTCCTTGACGGCGTGAACATCACCAACCCGGCGTTCGGCTATCTGCAGCAGGACCTTGCCGAGATCGATGTCTCGGAGGTCAACTTCAAGCGCGGCGGCATCAGCGCCGAGTTCGGGCGGACGGGCGGCTTCGTCGCCAACGCCGTCACGAAATCGGGAACGAACCGTTTCTCGGGCACCGCTCGACTCGAGATCCTCCCGAGCAACTTCTATGCAGAGGCCGAGGACGCGAATCTCGCTTCGTCGTTCGATCGAACGGCGCCTGCCGTCGGCATCGGCGGTCCCATCCTATCCAACCGGCTGTTCTTCTATGGCTCCGGGAATTGGGGTCGCCGCAGCGAAGTTGAGCGCGTCAACATCGTGGGTGAGATTCCGGAAGCGGACTTCAACGTCAACGAATACTTCGGCAAGATCACTGGCACCCCGACCGCCGCTCACTTTGTCGCGGCATCCTACCGCCGTCGGGATCTCGAAGAGACCTACGCTGGCATCCTCTCTACCGCGGCGGTGAGCACCGGTTACGACAGCCTGACGGATGACAATCTCGCGGTGGCGAGCTGGACATGGTTCTCCTCGCCATCGACGACCTTGGATGTGCGCTACACCCACAACAACAGCCTGAGCACGCAATCGCCTATCACTGACCTTGGCTTCAAGCCGACACCGTTCAATCCTTCGCGTCCGGATCTCATGGGGCGATTCAGCACTATCGCCGGTCTCATCGTCGGAGGCGCCAACGGCACCGGGCAGGTCGTCGGAAGCAGCGAGTCGCGAGTGAACGACCAAGAGTTCTATCGCGACGAGATCAAGGCGACGTTCTCGTGGTTCACCACGCTCGGGCGAACAACGCATGACTTCCGGTTCGGCGGCGGCTTCGATCACGGCGGCGAACGGCTGGCACGGCAATCGAACGGTTGGGGCGTCATCACTCCGGCGTCGGCCACCAACCAGGCCAGTCGCTGCGGCGGCCGCCCGTGCTTTCAGGCAGCCTATGTCGACCCGCAGTCGCAGAACTCCATCGGCGACGTGTGGAGCCTCTTCGCCCAGGATCGGGTGTCGCTTGGGCAACGGCTCACGCTCTCGCTTGGAGCGCTGTTCAATCGCGAAGAGCTCATCGGCAACGACACCATCTCGCTGGTGACCTGGAACTTCGCCGACCAGTTCCAGCCACGCTTGGGGGTGACGTTCGTGCCGGACCTGGCGATCGGCGACAAGGTCTGGGCCAGCTACGGCCGCTACTTCAACGCTGACAACCGCAGCTTCGCCCGCGCCGCTGCGCCGTTCCGGATCGTCACCACCGATGCGTTCATCGATCGAGTGACGGCAGTGGTGTTCGCCGAGATTCCGCGCGCGTCGGAAACGCGCAAGGCCATCGATCCCAATCTGGAGCCAACCTACACGGACGAGTTCGTCGTGGGCTACGCACGGCCGTTCGGCGATTGGAGCGCCGAGGTCTGGGGCATGTATCGGACCACGGATAACTTCATCGAGGACTTCCCGAATCCAGAGCTCGGGTTCCGCAATCCCAACGTGTCCTACATCATGGGGAACCTGAATGGCGGCGAGCTCGATCCGGCCGACGCGTATCGGACGTACAAAACCGTCGCGGTGGAGCTCAATCGGCCGTTGAAGGATCGCTGGAGTGTCAACGCCAGCTACGCCTGGAGCCAACTCGAGGGCAATTGGGATCCGGACTACGGCCTCGCGTCGGTGTTCTTCGCGTCATCGGCGCTCCACGACGGCCCAGGCCTCTTCATCGACGAGCCATTTCGCGACGGCCGCCTCTTCGGAGATCGCCCGCACGTCCTCAAGCTGTTCGCGGCCGTTCAGCCGTGGCGGGATCTGACGGTGGGCGGTTACCTGCGTTCGCAGAGCGGCTTTGCCTACAATCAGTTGGGGCGGGACTACGTCAACGCGTTTCGCCGGTATCTGGATCCGGTGGGCACCTATCGCACCGACACCTGGACGAACGTCGACCTGCTGCTGTCTTACGGCTTCAGCTTGGGATCCACGCGCAAGCTGATGGTCGAAGGGCGCGTGCTGAACCTGTTCGACGAACAGACCGTGCAGACAGTGAATCAGCAGGTGGATCCCGTGCAGTTCGTCGATCCCGTCTTTGGCAACCCGACGTCGTACGCACCGCCGCGCCGGTTCCTGCTCACAGCGCGCCTGGACTTTTGATACCGTTGCCCTCCAACGTCACAACCGAGCGCGCCGACAGCACGTCGCCATGCGCCGCGCTCAGCACAAAGTGTGCAAAGGCGCGCCTCTCGCGGCAACCTGCGAGCGCCAGGGCGTGACGATCACCCATCAGGTGCTCTCCCGCCGCGAACCCACTTCCGCAGCCGGCAGACTGCGCTTCCGCCGT
>DAINCF010000081.1:0-18130 GCA_036732565.1 Vicinamibacterales bacterium | reverse complement strand
CTGTGCGCTCAGCGCGGCAACGCTTCCGACCACGAGCAGCGCAAACATCAGTCGTCGCATAAGGCCCTCATCGACCCCCGGTAGGCACCGAACATCAGTTGATCGCGAATCTTGCCATCTTTGATGGCACTTTGTGGCATGCGGCCCTCGAGAACGTAGCCCGCCTTCTCCAGCACACGGATCGATCGTGAATTATCCGCGAACGGGAGCGCAAAGATTCGGGTCAGCTCCCATTGCCCGAAGGCGTGCTCGGTGACCGCGCGCAGCGCGGGACTGACGATGCCCTGGCCCCAGAACGCGCGGCCGAGCCAGTAGCCCATCTCCGCCGACACCCGCTCCACATCGTCGCCCACCTCGAAGCCGATGCTGCCGGCAGCTTCGCCGTCGACCTCAATCGCCCAGACGGTGGCCACCGGCTGACGAATCGCCCAATCGAGAAACCGCTGGCCATGCTCGGGGCGATACGGAAAGGGAAACCGGTCGCGTAGCTGCATCCACACGAGACGATCGTTGGCGTGATGGACCAGCGTGGAGATGTCGCTCGCCTGCCACGGCCGAATCACGCAGCGCTCCAACTCCAGGCGCATGACCGCTGACCCCATGTTCGTCCCAGCTTCCAGGCCCCCATTCTGCCTCGCGAGCGGTCGACACGCTATCATTCCCTTCGATTCGGGGCGAGCCCGAGCTCGTCCTCTTCCTAGGAGCTTCGCCATGATGCGCTTGGCGCTCTTCGTCTTGTCGCTGTCCCTGGTGACGGCCGGTTGCAACGGCGCCGGTCCTGCCGCGCCTCCGGCCGCCCCCAAGGCCCCGGTGTCCGGACTCGATCTGGCCTCGGTGGACTCGTCGGTGCGTCCGCAAGACGATCTCTTCAAGCACGTGAACGGCGGATGGCTCGCGACGACGGAGATCCCCGCCGATAAGTCCTCGTACGGCGCGTTCGATCAGCTCTTCGACAAAGCCCAGATCGATCTCCGCACCATCGCCGAGGAGGCTGCGAAGGCGCCCAACCGCGCGCCTGGCTCGGATGCGCAGAAGATCGGCGACTTCTACGGCAGCTTCATGAACGAGGCGCGCGCCGACGAGCTCGGGCTCAAGCCGTTGGCCGCGGAGCTGGACGCGATCGATCGTCTGCAAAGCAAAACCGATCTCGCCCGCTACTTTGCGCGCATGGCGAAGTTGAACGTCATCAACCCGATGAACGGCTTCGTGGACGGCGACGCGCAGCAGCCCGATCGCGAGATCCTCTACATCGTGCAGGGCGGCCTGGGCCTGCCCGATCGCGACTACTACCTCAAGGACGATCCGAAGCTGAAGGAATACCGCGAGAAGTACGTCACGTTCCTCCAGACCATGCTGCAACTCGCGGAGCAGCCGAACGCGGGTGCCTCGGCGCGCGCGATTTTCGTGCTCGAGACGCGGCTCGCCCGCGTCCACTGGACGAACGTCGAGAGCCGCGACGCGGTCAAGACCTACAACAAGGTGGCGCTCGCCGATTTACCCAAGCAGTTTCCCGGCTTCGACTGGTCGGCGTGGAGCTCGGAGCTCGGCATCGCCAGCGCGCCGGCCATCATCATCTCCCAGCCAAGCTACGTGAAAGCGATGGCCGCGACGGTCAACGAGCTGCCCGTCAGTCAGTGGAAGCCGTATCTGAAAGCGACGCTGCTCAACGGCTTTGCGCCGTTTCTCAGCAAGCCGTTCATCGACACCGAATTCGAGCTGTACGGCCGGACGCTGCGCGGCGTGCAGGAGCAGCAGCCGCGATGGAAGCGCGCGGTGAACACGATCAACGGCAACCTCGGAGAGATGCTGGGCAAGCTGTACGTCGACCGTCACTTCAAGCCCGAAGCCAAGGCCCGCATGGAGCAGCTCGTGGAGAACATGCGCGCCGCGTTCCGCGAGGGCATCGATGGCTTGGAGTGGATGAGCCCTGAAACCAAGAAGCAAGCGCAGGAGAAGCTTGCCAAGTTCCGCCCGAAGATTGGCTACCCGAACAAGTGGCGCGACTACTCGAAGGTGACCGTGGCCCCGGACGATCTCGTGGGCAACGTGACGCGCGCGTTCACCGCGGAGAACGAGTATCAGCTCGGCAAGGTCGGCAAACCGATCGACCCCGAAGAGTGGGGCATGACGCCACAGACCATCAATGCGTACTACAACCCCGTGCGCAACGAGATCGTCTTTCCCGCCGCGATCTTGCAGCCGCCGTTCTTCAACCTCGACGCCGACGACGCCGTGAACTACGGCGCCATCGGCGCCATCATCGGCCACGAGATGGGACACGGCTTCGACGATCAAGGTCGCCGCTACGACGGCAACGGCGTGCTGCGCGACTGGTGGACGGCGAAGGACGGTGAGGAGTACATGAAGCGCGCCAAGGTCCTGGTCGATCAATTCGGCGCGTTCGAGCCGTTGCCGGGATTGAAGGTCAACGGCGAGCTGACCTTGGGCGAGAACATCGGGGACCTGACGGGTGTCGTCATCGCGCATCGCGCCTACACGCTCGCGCTGAAGGGCCAGCCGGCGCCGGCGATCGACGGCCTCAGCGGCGATCAGCGTTTCTATATGGGCTGGGCACAAGCGTGGCGCGACAAGCAGCGTGACGACGCCCTGCGCCAGCAGGTGATGGCCAACCCGCACGCGCCCGACATGTATCGCGCGATCGGCCCGGTGCGCAACGTGCCGGAGTTCTACGCCGCCTTCGCTGTCAAGGACGGCGACAAGATGTGGCTCGCGCCGGCTGAGCGCGTCAAGATCTGGTAACCGCCCCGCGGAGCGGGCTAGAAACATCTGGTAACCGCCCCGCGGAGCGGGGCTAGAAATTGCTGTGAGCGGCGAAGCAGAGCGTCCGCGCCCGCGTTCGCGGAGCTTCGCTGCTAAACTGTCGGGCACTTGGCCGCCCCAGCCTTGGGCGAGGGTGGTTCGCACCGTGCCAATGCCCGAACTGTCGTCCTCTGCCCTGTCTTTTGGTCCGTTTCGTCTCGAGCCGACCGAGTCGCGGCTCTGGCGTGGCGGCGAGGTCGTTCCGCTTCAGCCGAAGGCGCTGACGATTCTCGCGCACCTTGCGGAGCGGCCAGGCCATCTTGCCACCAAGGATGAGCTGCTCGCCGCCGGGTGGCCCGGCGTGTTCGTGAGTGAGGCAGCGCTCAAGGTCTGCATTCGTGAGATCCGCCGCGCGCTCGACGACGATGCCGCGGAGCCGTCGTACATCGAAACGGTGCACCGCCGCGGCTATCGCTTCGTCGCCTCGGTGACCACCGAAACCGCGCATCTGCCGCTGCCCGCCGGCCCGATTCCCGAGACGCACTACGCACGCAGTGGCCAGCTCAACATCGCCTATCAAGTCCTCGGCAACGGCCCCATCGACCTCGTGTTCGTCATGGGCTGGGTCTCGCACCTGGACTACTTCTGGGCCGAGCCCTCGTTCGCGGCATTCCTCAAGAAGCTCGCGAGCTTCTCGCGCTTGATCCTCTTCGACAAGCGCGGCACCGGGTTGTCGGACCACGTGACCGCCCTCCCCACGCTCGAGCAACGCATGGACGATGTGCGAGCCGTGCTCGAAGCCGTCGGCTCGCGCGAAGCGGTGCTCTTCGGCGTATCCGAAGGTGGCCCGCTATGCGCCCTTTTCGCCGCCACCTATCCGGAGCGCACGCGCGGCCTCGTCATGTTCGGCACCTACGCGCAGCGGTACTGGACCACGGACTATCCCTGGGCCCCGACGCGCGAGCAGCGGGAGCGGTTCTACGCTGAAATCCAGGAGCACTGGGGCGGGCCCGTCGGCATCGCCGAGCGTGCGCCATCGCGGGCCGACGATCCGGCGTTCCGCACCTGGTGGGCGACGTATCTCCGCATGGGCGCGAGCCCCGGCACGGCCGTGGCCTTGACCCGCATGAATGCCGAAGTGGACGTCCGGCACGTCTTGCCCACCATCGACGTGCCGACGCTCGTGTTGCACCGGCGGGGCGATCAGTGCTTGAAGATCGAAGAAGGCCGCTACGTCGCGGCGCGCATTCCCGGGGCGCGGCTGGTCGAGCTGGAGGGGAGCGATCACCTGCCGTTCGTCGGCGACGCCGACGCGGTCGTCGACGAGATCCGGCGCTTCGTACATGACACCGCGACACGTCCGGCCACCACGCGCATGCTGGCGACCGTGCTCGTGGCCAACGTCAGTGCGTCCGCCGCGGCGGTAACGCCGGCGATCGATCGCTTCGTCGAGGAGGCGCGGGCCCAGCTGGGCGCGTTTCGCGGTGCGCACATTCAGGCGTCGCAGCGATCCGTACAAGCCGCGTTCGACGGTCCAGGACGCGGCATCGCCGCCGCGCGCATGCTCACGCCGCTCGCACGGGGTCACGCGCTGAAGTTGCGTATCGGGCTCCACACCGGTGAATGCGAGGTCGCCGAGGGCGCGATTCGCGGCGTCGCCGTGGAGATCGCGCGCGAAGTGGCCCAGCACGCCTCCCCCGGCGAGGTCCTTGCCTCGCGTACGCTCCGGGACCTGGTGGCCGGCTCGGGACTCCAGTTCGTCGATCGCGGCGCCCACAACCTCGGGCCGCTCGGCGAACGCTGGAGACTCTTCGCGGTATAGCCACGAAGGTCACGAACAACTTAGCCATCACGAAGACACGAAGAAGTTGGGCCACCAAGACACCAAGACACCAAGAATTCTTTCTTGAGATGAGAAAGCTTGGTGCCTTGGTGCCTTTGTGGCTTGAAGTCTTTGGTGTCTTTGCGTCTTCGTGGCTAGCGGGTTTGCCCGCCGAACGTATCGCAGTCGTTGATGCGGCCGGATGCCAGCCCTCGCCGCAGCCATTCCACTCGCTGCTCAGACGATCCGTGAGTGAAGGACTCGGGTGCCACGTAGCCCTGCCCCGCCTTCTGCAGCCGGTCGTCGCCGATCGCGGCGGCCGCGGTCAGCCCTTCCTCGACGTCATTGGGATCCAGCAGCTGTCGTCGGTTGGCGTGGTTGCCCCAGACACCGGCGAAGCAGTCGGCCTGGAGCTCCTGACGCACCGAGAGCTGGTTGCCCTGCGCCTCCGACGCGCGCTGACGTAGTTGATCGACCCGCTGAGACACCCCCAGCAGCGTTTGAATGTGATGACCGATCTCGTGGGCGACGACGTAGGCTTGCGCGAAATCGCCCGGGGCGCCGAAGCGCTGATCCAGCTCGCGGAAGAAGCCAAGATCGAGGTAGACCTTCTGATCCGCCGGGCAATAGAACGGCCCGACCGCCGATGAGGCCGTGCCGCACGCTGATTGGACCGCCTGCTCGAAGAGCACCAGCACTGGAGGCTGATAGCGCTCGCCGCTCTCGGCGAAGACCTTGCCCCAGGTGTCCTCGGTGTCGGCGAGCACCACCGAGATGAACTCGGCCTGCGGATCGCCGCTGGGCGCGCCGGTCGGCACCTGCGGCTGCTCCGCCGGTGCGTTCGATTGGAGGCCGCTCACCAGTTGCAGCAACTGCAGCGGGTTCTGCCCGGTGATCAGCGCGATGATGAACACGATGACGATCAGCCCGAGCCCGCCGGCCCCGGCGGGCCCGGCGACGCGCATGCCGCGACGATCTTCGACGTTATCGCTCCGTCGCCCGCTTTCCCAGCGCATCTGGCTACCCTGCCCTTCGTGCTCGCCCCGCAGACGTTCCGGCCGAGCGGTGGGAACACGTTAGCAGAAACGTGCAGCAGCGGCATAACCCGCCTTTGGGTGAGGCATCCGTGGAGTCTGTTCGTAGCGCAGGCCTTCAGGCCTGCCAACGACGGCCGACCTCAGGCCTGCCAACCGCCGCGGCAACCCCCAACGCTGCGTAGCGGGCCTGAAGGCCTGCGCTGCGTACGATTTCGCAAAGGCTACGGCTGCGGAACAGCGGTCGGCGTCCAGCCTCCGCCGAGCGCGCGATACAGGTCGACGATCGACGCCAGCTCCTGGCGACGCAGGCCGGCCAGCTCCAGCTCGCTCTGGAACAGCCCCCGTTCCGCGTCGAGGACCTGCAGGTAGCTGTCGATGCCGCCTTGATACCGTTGCGTCGACAGGCGCGTGGCGTCACGCAGGGAGTTGACGAGCCGCTCCTGCTCGCCGCGTTGCTCCGCCGTCTTGCGATACTCGGCCAGCGCGTCGGCCACCTCGCGCAGCGCGCTGTAAATGGACCGCTGGTAGTTGATGACCAGCTCGCGCTGCACCGACTCGGCCAACCGAACCCCGGCACGCGTGCGACCGGCGTTGAAGATCGGCGCGACGGCGCCGACACCGAGGCTCCACAGTCCGGCCCGGGCGCTCAGGAGGTCCGCCAGTCCGCGGCTCTCGGCGCCAGCGGTCCCGGTCAGGCTGATGCGCGGGAAGTATTCCGCCTTCGCCACGCCGATCTGCGCGTTGGCGGCAATCAGCTCCTGCTCCGCCTGACGGATGTCCGGCCGTCGCTCGAGCAGTGACGAGGGCAATCCGGCGGGCACCTCGGGCGGCACCTTGAACGCCTCGAGCGGTTGGCCGCGCGGCACATCGCCCGGCACCTGTCCCAGCAGCAGGCTCAGCGCGTTTTCGGTCTGGGCGACCGCCCGCTCCACCGCCGCAATCTGCCCCGTGGCCGTGAACAGCAACTGCTCGGCCTGCCGTACGTCGAGCGTCGTCGCCACGCCGCGATCGCGCCGCAGCTCGGTCAACCGGAGGTTGTCCACCGCGATGTCCCGCGTCCGACGACCGATCTCCAACTGCAGATCCAGCGCGCGTAGCGCGAGATACGTCTCCGTGACATCGGCCACCAGTGTCGTGACGACGCCCCGACGGCCTTCTTCGGTCGCGAGATACTGCGCCCGCGCCGATTCGTTCATCCGCCGCAGTCGCCCCCACACGTCCAGCTCCCAATTCAGGTTGAAGCCGACGCGCACCGAGGAGACTTCCGGGTCGGTGCCCGGCGGAAGCGGAGTCGAGCCGATCTGTGAGCGGCGCTGCGACGTCCCCGACACGTTCCCGTCGACGGTGGGGAACTGCTCCGACCGCGTGATGCGAAACTGCTCGCGGGCCTGCAGCACCCGCTCGGCCGCGATGTGCAGATCGAAATTCTGCTGCAGCGCCGTGTTCACCAACTTGGTCAAGGTGTCGTCCTTGAACACGTCGAACCACTGCAGATCGGCCAACGACGCCTCGGTCGTCGCAGCTGGCGCTCCGCTGACGTCCCGATACGCTCCTGGCGTTTCAATCGGCGGTCGCGCGTAGTTCGGCCCAACCGTGCACGACACACCCAGCACCGCTGCAACGACAATCATGAGCACGCTCGAAAGGCGAAGGCGGATCACTGTGATACTCCCGTCGCAACGGCGCCTGAGATCGCGCTCTGCGCTCTCGCACGCCGCTCCGCAAACCGCTGAATGACTACGTAGAGCACCGGAACGATGAAGATCGCCAGCAGCGTCGCCGTCGTCATCCCACCGAACACCGCGGTGCCCAGCGCGCGACGTGACGCCGAGCCGGCCCCTGTCGCGAACACGAGCGGCAGCACGCCCAACAGGAAGGCGAACGACGTCATCAGAATCGGGCGGAACCGCAGCTGCGCCGCTTCGTGAGCCGCGTCCTCGATGGCATGGCCTTGCTCGCGTCGCAGCTTGGCGAACTCGACGATCAGAATGGCGTTCTTGGCGGCCAGTCCGATGAGCGTGACGATGCCGATCTGCGTGTAGAGATCGTACGGGTACCCGCGCAGGAGCACCGCCGCGAGTGCCCCGAGCAGGCCAAGCGGCACCGCCAGCACGACGGCGAAGGGAATGCTCCAGCTCTCGTAGAGCGCGGCAAGGAACAGCAATACGAGGATCACGGCAAAGCCGAAAATCAACGGCTCACGTCCCTCGCTGCGTCGCTGTTGGAATTGCGTGCTCGTCCACTCGTAACCAAATCCCGGCGGCAGCGTTTGCCTCGCAACGTCTTCCATCGCCGCGGCGGCTTCGCCCGTGCTGTATCCCGGCGCCGGCACCCCGGTAACCTGCGCCGAGCGAAACCGGTTGTAGCGATAGACCACTTCGGGGCCGGACACGGAGCTCACCGTCACGAGGGTGCTCAATGGCACCATGTCGCCCTGGGACGTGCGCACGAAGAACTGATCCACATCGTTCGGGCGCGCGCGATACTGAGGCTCGGCCTGCAGCAACACCCGCCAGGTCCGGCCGAAGCGGTTGAAGTCGTTGACGTAGAGCCCGCCGAGGAACGTTTGCAGCGCGGTGTAGACGTCGGTGACCGGGATGCCAAGCGTCTGCGCCTTGTCGGTGTCCAGCTCGACGCGGTACTGCGGGACCGATGTGCGCAGCCCCGTATTCACCATCCCGATCTCGGGCCGCTGACTGGCCGCCTGGACGAAGGCTTGCGTGGCGCCCGCCAATTCGGCGACATCGCCGTCGGTCCGATCCTGCAGCATCAGCTCGAACCCGCTCGCCGCGCCCAGACCTAGGATGGGCGGCAGCCCGAACGCGAACACGATCCCACTTTGAATGCGCGCGAACTTCGGCTGCAACGACCGGATAATCGACTGTTGATCGATACCAGGACGTT
The DNA here is from genome assembly GCA_036732565.1 of Vicinamibacterales bacterium. Classification (GTDB taxonomy): domain Bacteria; phylum Acidobacteriota; class Vicinamibacteria; order Vicinamibacterales; family UBA2999; genus JAIVJN01. Next base: position 9,607 of record DAINCF010000081.1, on the reverse strand, counting down.
CGTCCCACTGCTTCAAGAGGCCGATGACCGTGGTCACGTTGGAGTTGTTCGTGTTCGTCAATCGGTCGAGGCCGCCAAGCGTCGTCGCCGCCTCGACACCGGGCGTTGCCAGGAGAATGTCCTCGACTTGGGCCGCGACCTGATTGGTCCGCTCCAGCGACGCGCCGTCGGGCAGGCGCACGGCGACGAAGACGACGCCCTGGTCCTCATCCGGCAGGAAGCCGCCAGGCACGATGCGGAACAACCCGCCGGTGATGACATAGAAGATCGCCAGCGCGGCCAGCGCGAACGCGCTCCGGCGCACGAGCGTCTTGACCCCGAAGAGATAACGATTGGTGCTCCACGCGAACGCGCGATTGAACACGCCGAATCCGCGCGCGAGCCATCCGCGCGATTCCCGCTTCGGCTTCAGGATGAGCGCGCTCAAGGCCGGACTCAACGTGAGCGCGTTGAACGCCGACAGCAGCACCGACACCGCAATCGTCAGCGCGAATTGCCGGTAGATCTGCCCCGAGATCCCGCCCAGGAACGACACCGGAATGAACACCGCCGCGAGAATGCACGCGATGGCGATGACCGGACCGGACACTTCTTCCATCGCCCGAATGGTTGCGTCGCGCGGACTCATGCCTTGGTCGATCTTGTGCTGCACGGCCTCCACCACGACGATGGCGTCATCGACCACGATGCCGATCGCGAGGACGAGGCCGAACATGCTCGTCATGTTGATCGAGAACCCCAGCAGCGGAAACAGCGCGAACGTACCGACGATCGACACCGGCACGGCCAGCAGCGGAATCAGCGTCGCCCGCCAGTTCTGCAGGAACACGAACACGACCAGCACGACGAGCGCGATGGCTTCGAACAGCGTCACGACGACGTCCGCGATGGACGCGCGGACGTAGCGCGTGGCATCGAAGCCGACGTGGTAATCGATCCCTGCCGGGAAGGTCTGCTTCGCCTCCTCCAGCAGGTTGTTGACCAGCTGCGCCGTCGCAACGGCGTTCGCCCCCGGCGACAGGAACACGATTACCACGCTCGCCGGCCGCTTGCTGAACCGTGAGAAGTTCTTGTAGTCCTGGGCGCCGAGCTCGACGCGTCCCACGTCGCGCACGCGCAGCAAGGAACCGTCGGCCTGCGCCCGCACCACGATGTCCCCGAATTGCTCGGGGTCGAGCAATCGGCCTCTGGCGTTCACCGGGTACTGAAACGCGGTGCCCGACTCCACCGGCGGTTGACCGATGGTCCCCGCCGGGTTCTGTCGATTCTGCGTCTGGATGGCGTTGCTGACGTCGGTCGCCGTCAGACCCAGCGTCGCCATCTTCGAGGGATCCACCCACACGCGCATGCCGTAGTCCTGGCGCGAGGCCATGCGTGCCTCGCCGACGCCCGGGACGCTGGCGATGCGATCGAGCAAATTGATCGTGACGAAGTTGTTGAGGAAGACCGAATCGTAGCGATCGTCGGCACCGGTGAACGAGATGCCGAGCAGAAACGCCGTCGACACCTTCTTCACCGTCACGCCCTCACGCTGCACTTCCGGCGGAAGCTGCGGCAGCGCGAGATTCACTTTGTTCTGGGTCTGCACGGTCGCCGTGTCGACGTTGGTCCCGAGGTCGAACGTGACGTCGATGGTGAGCACGCCGTCGTTCGAGCTCCGCGAGAAGAAGTAGAGCATCCCGTCAAGGCCGTTGAGCTGCTGCTCTATCGGCTGCGCGACGGTGCGCTCCAGATCCTGCGCGTTGCCGCCGCGATACGTCGCCGAGATCTGCACGACGGGAGGAACGACCTCCGGATACGTGGCAATCGGGAGGAGTGGGATCGCCACCGCGCCGAGGATGACGGTCACGATGGCGATCACCATCGCGAAGACGGGTCGATCGATGAAGAACTTCGCCATGACTTACCGCCCGCCTTCGCGCGTACCGTCACCCGCGGGCTTCGGCGAGGCAGGCCCGCCTTCGCGCGTATAAGGCGTTGGCTTCACGACCGCGCCGGGACGTGCCTTCTGCAGGCCGTCGACGATCACCGTCTCTCCCGGCTGCAGCCCTTGGTCGACCACCCAGCGGTCATCCACGCGATCGGCGGTGACGATGCTGCGCACCTGGACCTTGTTGTCCTGGCCGACCGTCAGCACGGATTGCAGGCCTTGCAGCTCCTGCACCGCCTTCTGCGGCACGAGGATCGCGTTCTTGCGCTCGGCCAGGCGGAGGCGCACACGGCCGAACTGGCCCGACTGGATGACGCGATCGGCATTCGGGAACCGTGCCTGCACCTCCATCGTCCCCGTGCGGGTGTTGACGCCGTTCAGCGTGTTTTCGATGCGCCCGCGCTGTGGCAGCACCGTGCCGTCGCTGAGGATCAATTGGATGGGCAAGGACTGGCTGTCGAGGCGCTGGTAGGTCAGGAGCTCCGCTTCGCTGAGTTGAAAGCGAACCCAGATCGGATCCAGCGGCACGATCGTCGTTAGCGGCTCCGCTGACGTGCGCGACACCAGGCCGCCCACCTGTAGCAGGCTGTCGCCGATGCGGCCGGAGATCGGCGCCCGGATCGTCGCGTACTCGACGTTCAATTCCGCGGTGCGCAGCTGCGCGCGGCTGGCTTCGACATTCGCTTTGCGGGACGAGACGGCGGCCTGCCCCGCTTTCAACGCCGCCAGCGCGTTGTCCAGGTCCTGCTTCGCGGCCGCTTCTTCTTTCACGAGCGGCTCCAATCTCGCCACGTCTTGTTCGGCCTTGGCGAGGTTCGCCTCCGCCTGCGCGATGTCGGCCGTCGCTTGCGAGACCGCGCCGCGCGCGCGTTCGACTTCGGCTTGATACGGCCTGACGTCGAGCACATACAGGACCTGCCCCGTCTTGACGTCGGAGCCGATCGCGAACGTCCGCCGCTCGATGTAGCCGTCGACACGCCCACGCACTTCGACCATGTCCCTGGCGTAGGTGCGTGCCGGATACTCGCGGTAGACCGGCACGTCTTCACCCGCGACCTCGATGACGGCCACCTCGGGCGGCGGCGGCGCGCCGGGCTGCGCCGTCGCCTTGACGCAGCCGCTGGCGAGCATCGTGCCGAGAGCGAGCAGGCTGAGAGATGCGAGGAGCGGTCGCCGCCCCCGCAGAACTTGAATGAGTCCGATCACGTCCGTGTTCCTCTCCGATGGATGACTACCGTTTGATCGCGTTATGACTGCTCTCGACGATCTCGCGCACGAGCTCGCGCATCACGGTGCCGCGGGCCAGCAGCTGTGCGCCTGCCTGATGCATGCGCGACAGCAGCTCGCGACCACCGTCATCAATGGCGTAGACGTCGCAGACATCCACGACGATCACTCGGCCGTTGGCCGCTGCGGAAGCGGTTCGCCACGCGACGTCGGCCTCGCGCACCCATGCTTGTGACAACTTGCCTTCGAGCTTGAGCACGACTCGATCGGCGCCTGCGATGGTGGTGACTCTGAGCATGCGCTGTTGCTTCCTGGCGATGAGACCTAGCGAGGTCCATGCCCAATCGATCCAAACGTTGCGTCGCTCGCCAACTCTCGACGCCGCAAGGACTTTCGCGCGGGCGAGGTCGCGAGCTCAGCCAGGAGTGCCAACCGCGCTCTGCCGGGCGGTTGGCAGGCCGCCAACGGGCCGGCATCTAGGAGCCCTTGCGAGATTGCGAGACTGTACGTAGCGCAGGCCTTTAGGCCTGCCGCGCGGTGGTAGGGGCGGCTCGCGAGCCGCCCCTACGTCGAAATCAACGATGCGGCCCCGGCGCTGTTTGGCAGGCCTGAAGGCCTGCGCTACGTACGCTCGGCGCGGCCTTTGGCGGAGGCGGGTGTAGGATGGAAGTCTGTCCCTATGAGCGTTGTTACCGACGACTCCCTCGACACGCTCGACGCCCGCTATCGCGCTCTGGTCGACCTCGCCGGCGTTCTGGCGTCGCACGTCGAGCTCAAGGATCTGCTGCACAGCTTGCGCGGCCTCATCGAGCCGCTGATTCGCTTCGAGTTTCTCGCGGTGTATCTGCGCGATCCGAATGGCGACACGATCAGCCTGCGACTGAAAGAGACGCGGAACCCGGTCACGACGCCGCCCGGCAGCTCCTCGTACGCACTGGCCGATTCGTATCCGGGCATGGCCAGCACGACCGGCCGATCGGTCTACGTCCCGCGCGTGCAGCCAGGTGGACCACAACCGACCGAGAAACTGCTCTTCCACGGGATGGTCAGCTTCTGCGCCGTGCCGCTGACCACCCCGCGGCAGCCGCTGGGTGCGCTCGCCTTCGCCTCGCACGATGGGGACGCGTATTCGCCCGGCGACATCGACTTCATGGAGCGCGTCGCACGGCTCGTCGCCGTCGCGGTCGAGAATGCGCTGAGCCTCGAGACGATTCGCCAGCAACAGGCCGCCCTCGCCACGGAGCGGGATCATCTGAGCCTGCTGCTGGATGTCACCAACGCCGTCGTCACCGAACTGGACCCGCGCGCGCTGTTCCGAGCGGTCGCGCCGGCGCTGAAACGGTGCTGCGCGGCCGATGCCGCGTCCCTGACACTCTGGGATCCAGAAGCCAAGGTGCTGCGCAAGCACGCATGCGATCTGCCGGGCCAAGTGGCGCACCTGGCGGAGACTCCCGTGGAGCTCACGCTCGAAGGCTCGCCGTCCGGGTGGGTGTTCCAGCACGGTGAGGCGCGCATCTTCAACATCGAGGCGCTGGCGACGTTCCCCGATGCCGGCCGTTTCATCGTCAAGGGCATTCGCAGCTATTGCTCGGTCCCGCTCGTCACGGCACAAGGGAGCCTCGGCACGCTCAACCTTGGCGCGTTCGATCCGGACGCGTTTTCACCGGCGCAGTTTCCGCTGCTGAAGCAGATCGCCGGTCAGATCGCCATCGCGGTCAGCAACGCGATGTCGTACAAGCGGATCGAGGAGCTCAACGCGCAACTGGCGCAAGAGAAGATCTACCTACAGGACGAGATCCGCACCGAGCAGCTCTTCGAGGAGATCGTCGGCAGGAGCGCGGCGCTCCGTCGAGTGCTCCGGGAGCTCGAGACGGTGGCACCGACGGATTCCACGGTGCTCATCTTGGGTGAGACCGGATCCGGCAAGGAGCTGTTCGCGCGGGCCATTCATCAATTGAGCGCGCGGCGGGACAACGCGTTCGTCAAGTTGAACTGTGCCGCCATTCCGACCGGGCTGTTGGAGAGCGAGCTCTTCGGCCACGAGAAGGGGGCGTTCACGGGCGCCATCAATCAGCGGATCGGTCGCTTCGAGCTGGCGCATCGCGGCACGGTGTTCCTGGACGAGATCGGCGAAGTGCCCCTGGAGCTGCAACCCAAGCTGCTACGTGTGCTGCAGGAACGCGAATTCGAGCGACTCGGCAGCGCGCGCACGCTGAAGTCCGACGCACGCCTGATCGCCGCCACCAATCGGGACCTTGCCGCGCTCGTCGATCAGCAGCGGTTCCGGCAAGACCTCTTCTACCGGCTCAACGTCTTCCCGATCCAGGTTCCGTCGCTGCGTGAACGGCGCGAAGACATCCCACTGCTGGTTCGCCACTTCGCGCAGCAGTTCGCGCGGCGGATGAAGAAGAAGATCGAGACGATCCCCACGGAGACGATGGACGCGCTGACGCGCTACGAGTGGCCGGGGAACATTCGCGAGCTGCAGAACCTGATCGAGCGAGCGGTGATCCTGTCGAGCGGCCCGACGCTCGAAGTCCCGATGATGGCGTTGGGCACACGGGGAAACGGCGCCCCACATCATTCCGAGTCCGACACCCTTGAAGAGGCCGAACGCCGCCACATCGTGGGCATCCTGGACCAGACGCATTGGGTGGTCGCGGGTCCCAACGGCGCCGCGGCGCGGCTCGGCATGAAGAGGTCGACGCTTCAGTTCCGTATGCGGAAGTTGGGCATCGTCAAGCCCGGTCGCACGTAGGGGCGGTTCGCGAACCGCCCCTACACCTGTCGTTCTGCGAAGAACAACCCGAAGTCGCCAAATGTCGCCGTGGCCTGCTTCTGCGAGGTCACGACGAAGCCGGCGCGCTCGAGCGCGGTGGTGAGGCCGTCCAGCGAGAATTCATCATGGTCGGGGATCCGCACGTGAGCGGGGAGCGTGGCGCGCAGCTCGTGATACTCGCCGACGATGCGATCGATGAGATGGAGGCGATGTGAGGTCAGCAGAATCGGAAACTCCGCGCCTTCGCAGTCGATCTTCATCAGGTCGATCCGCCGCTCCCCTCTTTCCGTGATCGCGTCGACCACCTCGTCGAACGGGACGGCCTCGACGAGCGGGCCGTCGGTCTCCCAGATCAACGTGCCGCCGCCGGAATTCGCGAGATCGACCGAGGCAAAAAACGGCAATCGCTGGCCGGGCTGGTCGGATCGCCACACGGCGCGATTCGCGAGACGGACCCGATCGCCAAACGGCGCGAGATTCTGCCGGGCGCGTGCGTAATTCGACGGCTCCGGCTCGAACCCGAACAGGACGCCGGCGCCCCGCATCAACGCCAGATGGCTGAACGATCCGACATGGACGCCAATGTCGACCACCACGCTGCCCGGCGCGAGGCTGTCGGGCACACGATACTCGTTCCGCACCACGACGCTGTCGTAGATGACCTCGTCATTGGTACCGGGTCGCAAGGGAAAGCCTGGCGTAGACATCTGATGCCGCGAGTGTACCCCGAGCCCAAGCCCCAGGCCCCAAGCCTCAAGCCGAGACTGCTCTTGACAATCCGATTAACATTGTTAAGTCCAATGGGTGTAACGGAACGGCGCGCGCGGCAGAAGACCCTGCTCAAGCAGGAGATCCTCGACGCCGCGCGCGAGCTTCTCGTCCGGGAGGGCTACGACGGCCTGTCCATGCGGAAAGTGGCCGAGAAGATCGACTACTCGCCCACGGCGATCTACCTGCACTTCAAGGACCGCGACGATCTCGTGTACTCCGTATGCGAGGAGGTGTTCGCCGGTCTGGTGCGCGAGCTCCAGAGCGTGGTGCGCCGGCATACCGATCCGCTCATGGCGCTCAAGAAGGGGCTGCGCCGCTACATCGAGTTCGGTCTCGCCAACCCGCAGCATTACCTCGCCGTCTTTGCCGTGCCGCACCACGAGCCCGGGGTTGTCCCCGAAAAGCGACCCAACTCGATGGGATTGCAGGCGTTCGGCTTTCTTCCTCGCCTCGTCGGCGAGTGCGTGCGCCTGAAGAAACTCCGCAAAGTCGACGTCGAGGCGACAAGCCGGGCGCTTTGGGCGGCCATCCACGGCATGACGTCGTTGTTGATCGTGATGCCCGGTTTCGAGTGGGGCAACCGCGACACGGTCATCGATCAGCTGATCGATTTGCTGCTACAGGGACTCGCGCCAAAGGCGCGCTCGTAGCGCCTGCTCCGCGCCGAGACGCTCGTCTACGCGCCCAGCCGATGGAACCAACTTAACACTGTTACGTCAAATCACAATGTAAACCATGTTGGCCTGGCGCAACCTCGTCCACGACAAAGTCCGGCTCGCCGTCACCATCACCGGCATCGTCTTCGCCGTGGTGCTGATCGTGGTCGAGCTGGGCCTGTTTCTCGGCTTCACGACGGCCACGTCGAGCCTGATCGATCGATCGGGCGCGGACCTCTGGATCACGGCGCCCAACGTCCCCTATATCGAGCAAGGGGTCGCGTTCACCGAGCGGAAGCAAGCGGTAGTGCTGGCGACGCCAGGCGTCGAATCGGCGAGCAAGTACATCGCCCGGTTCACGCAGTGGAAGCGACCCGGCGACGGGCAGCAGGTCGGCATCCAGATCGTCGGTGTCGACCTCGAAACCGGCCTCGGCGCGCCATGGAACATCGTCGCCGGCAGGGTGTCCGATCTGCACCACCCCGACGCGGTCTTCGTGGACGAGATCTACAAACCGAAGCTCGGCATCGATCGCCTCGGCCAGACCGTCGAGATTCGCGGACGTCTGGCGCGCGTCGTTGGCTTCACTCGCGGCATCCGGGCGTTCACCACGTCCCCGTACGTCTTCACGTCCTTCAAGAACGCGCAGAACTACGCCGAGATCCGCGAGGACCAGACGCTCTACCTGCTGGTCAAAGCCAGGCCGGGCGTGGACGTCGAGCAGCTGCGGCGCACGCTCGAATCGCGATTGACCGAGGTCGACGTCCACACCAACCGCGAGTTCAGCGGCATGACCCGCACCTACTGGATGTTCACCACCGGCGCCGGCATCGCCGTGCTGCTGGCCGCGCTGCTGGGACTCATCGTCGGCATCGTGGTGGTGGCGCAAACGATCTACGCCACCACGGTCGATCACATCCGCGAATACGGCACGCTCAAGGCGATGGGCGCGACCAATCGCTATCTCTACACCGTCATCATTCAGCAGGCCGTGATCAGTGCGTTCATCGGCTACACGCTCGGCATGGTGGTCAGCGCGTTCGTCGTCAGCGGCAGCGCGCGCGGCGGCGCCAACATCCTGCTGCCCGGGTGGATGGTCGCGGCGATGCTCGGGCTCACGCTGGCGATGTGCGTCAGCGCGGCCGTCGTCTCGGTCAGAAAAGTGACGCGGCTGGATCCGGCCATGGTGTTCAAGGGGTAAACATATGCGCGACGCAGCCATTTCCGTCAGGGCCATCACCAAGACCTACGCGCAGGGCGAAGCGGCGATGCGCGCGCTGGACGGCGTCGACCTCGACGTGCCGCGCGGCGAGTTGATGCTGCTCATGGGCCCGTCCGGCAGCGGCAAGACAACGCTGCTCTCGGTGATGGGGTGCATCCTCCGGCCGAGCTCGGGGACGATTCGCCTGCTCGATCACGACGTAACCGGGCTCAGCGAGCGCGAGCTCCCTCGCGTGCGGCTCGAGAACATCGGGTTCGTGTTCCAGGGCTTCAACCTGTTCCCGACGCTGACAGCCGCGGCGAACGTGGCCCTGGCGCTCGACCTCAAGGGCGTGGCCCGGCGCGACGCCAAGCGCCGCGCGATTGACCTGCTCGAACAGGTGGGCCTCGGGGACAAACGCGATGCCTATCCGGCGGATCTCAGCGGCGGCCAGAAACAACGGGTGGCCATCGCGCGCGCCGTCGCGGGCGACCCGCCGATTCTGCTGGCCGACGAGCCGACCGCCGCCCTCGACACGCACAGCGGTCACACCGTCATGCGGCTCTTCGCCGATCTGGCGCGCGAGCGCAGCCGCGCCATCGTCATCGTGACGCACGACAGCCGCATGCTCGGCTACGCCGACCGGATCGTCCACATCGAAGACGGTCGCCTGGCCCGGGATGAGGCTCCTGAACCTGTGTTTGCTGAAAGTGCACGTTCGTATGCAGCGGTCGGCCTTCAGGTTGGAGCGCGTCACGTACCAATGGTAATTGCGCAACGCACGCTTAGTTGAGGAGACCGTCATGACTCGCCCTCGGTTTATCGTCGCCATCGCCGTCGTGTTCGCGTTGATCGGCTTCATGAACTTCAGCGCCTTTCGCGATCGTCAAGATGCCGCGCCGGTCGGTACGGCCGTGGTAGAGGCGCAGGTGAAGTCCGACGTCGCCGCCGGCCCGGGCCTGGTCGAAGCGGTCTCCGAGGAGATCCGCGTCAGCGCGCAGATCGGCGGCCGCCTGGACCGGGTGCTCGTCGATGAGGGGAAT
>DAINCF010000080.1:0-18135 GCA_036732565.1 Vicinamibacterales bacterium | reverse complement strand
GGGAGGAACCCCGCGGCGCTCGCGACGACGTCGGGCTTGAGCTGCCCATCGGCGCGGGGCCCGTGCGTGCCCGTCGCGAACGGCACCTCCCCGCCCTGCTCCGGAATCCCATGCGTCGCGGCCAGCGTCTGCGGCGAGGTGTACGCGCCCACGGTGATCATCGCGCTGGCCAGGGCGGATTCACTCACGAGGCCCGCGCCCGGAGGACCATTCCCCGTCGCGCCGAACAACAGCTTGTCATACTGCCTGACCCCGCGATCCAGCACGATCCCCACCACGGAGCGGCCGTCATGGAGACGCCGTGGCGCAACGTAGCCCGTCGTCACGATGTCAGTTCGCGCGTCGCGCAACGCGCACAGCACGCCCTCGAGGAATCCCGACGCCGTCCACCGAAACATCAGCACCGGCAGCAGCTGTGCGCCGGGCGCGATCCCATGTCCACCGAGCGTGAACGCCGCGCCCGCGGCGCTGGCCGCGACACTGGTCGCGTGCCGTTGCGCCGTCGGCACGAACAACACCTCAGCTTCCCGTTCGTCGTCACACAAGACCAACACGCCCGTACTTTCCCGAGCCGGTGTCAGCGCATCGTCGCGGCCAAATTCGAGGATGGGCTCATGGCCACATCGCATGGGCGTGTCGTCCCGAAAGTCCGCATTCTGCCCGACGTCGACCCAGACGAGCCGCGCGTCCACGTCCCGCAGTACCGCAAAGTACGGCCCCGCGCCGAGCGGATTGCCGTCGCGATTGACATCCCCGCGGTAATAGGTGAATCGCTGCTCGTCAATCCAGCCTAGGCGCACGCGGTGCCCGTTCACGTCCGGCGGCACACGATACGTGCGCCCCCTCACCGTGACCGCGCCGTTGGCCACGACGCTCGCGTCCAGCGCGATCCGGTACTCCGTGGCGTTGGTCGGCCAGTCGAACAGCGGCCGCAGCACGCGCGGCGCACCACCCGTCGGCGTCACCCACCCGCGCGCATCCAGGAGATCCGGCGCCCACTCCACCATGCCGATCGTCACGCCCCGCCCATCGAACGTCGGGTGCTGTCGCAAGAAGGCGTCCACGCCCATTTCATCCAACGGAAATGTTCGTGTGGGACGATGCAGCGGCGCCGCGGATGCGCGCACGGGAGGCCCTTCATACGCCCACGGACTGTCGATCTCAAGGCGGCTTCCGAACGTGCGCGTCGGCACAGTCACATCGTCCATGCCCAGCGGTCCATCAACATCAGCCGCCTCAACGCCGGACCCACAGGCCACCGCCGGCACGGCGGCCGTCGGCACCGTCGCACGCAGATACCCTACCAACGCATCGCGGTACGTGATCGTGCCGGCCTGCGCACGGATCGTCTCGACGGCCACCGCGAGATCCGTCGCCGCGACCATCACAGAGATCTGCGCCTCACCTCCGAGCACGGCCGCCATGTAGTGCGCGTCGTACCGCAAGAGCCGTTGCAGCCGCGCGCACGTCACGCTGGCCGGCAGCGCCACCGGCGCGCGGGGTTCCTCCCCGGTCTGCCACGACGCCGCTGAACCGGTTCCCACGGCCAGCAGGCACACGACGACCCCTTGGCACCCGAGGCGCCTGAACGCAGACGTATGCATAACGCCTCCGCTCAAAACGCCGTGCGAAACACGAGTTGAATGGATCGCGGGCCGCCGAGCTGGAACAGAGGGCTCAGCCCTCGCCCATTCGTCCCGCTGCCCAACCCGTTCGCCGCAGTCTGCGTGGCCAATCCGAACTGGCTCGCGCCCACCTCAAGCAGCGGACGATCGAACTGCGTGCGATTGAAGATGTTGAAGACATCGACCCCGACGTCCACTTGGGCTCGCCACACACGCACGCGCTTCTTCACCGAGAGATCGATCTGCGACAGCGAAAATCCCCGCACCAGATTCCGTTCCGCCGTGCCTTGCCGCGCCTCGAGGGGCTGCTGAAACGCCGCCGGGTTGACGCGTCGCCCCCCCGGATAATCCCCCTCCAGATACAGTGGTTCACCAACCACGCGATCAGGCCGGAGGAGATAGCGGCCAAAGCCGATCTCGCGCAGATAGACCGGCGTGATCGGCAAGGCCGATCGGAATTGCCCACTCACGTACAGACTGATTCCGTTCAGAAGACGCCAGCCTTCTCCAGGGAACGTCAGCCCCGTTCGCCAATTCAGCAAGTGCCGGGCATCGTAGTCAGACGGTCCCCACCCGGCGTCCGGATCTTCGTCCCCGCTCGGCCGGGCCACACTCACATCCTCCGAGACGTTGTCCCGCGATCGTCCCAACGTGTACGAGATGTCCCCCTCTAGCAGCGACGACGGACGGACACGCACCGACAGTTCCAGCGCGTCATAGGCTGAACGACCATTCGTATCCAACGCGTTGATCCGCACGTACGGCGCCGCGGGCAGCCGCGTGTAGTCGTAGAGGACCAGCCGCGTCTGCGACGTCCCACGCGATGCAAGGTAGGTCACGCTCGCCGAGACGCGGCCCCGCTGCGCGAACTCGTACCCCACGTTCCATTGCGTGGTACGGGGCAACGACGGATGTTCGGGAAACGCATAGACGTCGGTTGCGCCAGGCGCATCGCCGGCGCTCGGCAGATCCGGGATCATGGATGCCGGCAGCGGCAGCTCGACATCCGTCAAGGTGCGCGTCGCCCGAAACGGAAACCCCACACCCAGCGCGGTCAACGATGATCCCCAGCCGACGTCGTAGAACAGGCCGGCGGACGCCCGCACGATGTGATCCTGCGGCCGCGATCGCGACAGCCGATAGCTCACCGCCGCCCGCGGTGCGACGCCGCGGTAGTCCGTCGCCCAAAACGCCTTCGTCGACGCACGCTGTCGCGTCCGTGACGGATCCTCCGGAAACTCCACCAGATACGGCCGGCGCTCACCCACCAGTTGCGGGGCCGGATTCACATCCCACCGCACGCCGTAGGTCACCAGGAGCCGCTCGTTCATCTGCCACTGATCCTGTGCGAAGGCCGAGAGGTTCCAGAGTGTGACTTCGCCCGGCTCCGTGCGCAGCACCGTCACGCGGCTCACCCGGTCGCCCGCGAGTGTGGCCACATTCCCCAACGAGTAACTCGCTCGCACGCTCGGTATCTCGGCCTCAGGCGCGAGCTGCCGGACATCGCCGCCCATCTTCACGGTGTGCCCGCGCCGAACGGTCGTGACGGACACGATGCCGTTGACCTGCCGCTGCGCGGTCGCGCCATTCCCGGCACCGAGCGCCATCGTGCTTCCCGCATTCCCCGTCGTCACCGTGAGACTCGCGGCCGGGACGGTCGCGCCGGGCGGGAAGATCAACTCAGGCGCCACGGCTTGTGCCCCGTTGAGCGCGTTAAACCCCGGATACGACGCGAAGCGATTCCGGCTGTAGTTCAGCCGAGACTCAACAAACCACTGCTTCCCCAGCACCAGGTTCGCGCCCACGGTGACGGTCGTCGTCCGTCCCGTGCCATGCAGCAACTGCGACAATGCGGTCGACGTCGACGACGCCAAGGCCTTCGAGTGATAGTCGCCAACACTGAGGCGCCCGAACATCCGCCAGACGCCAGGCGCGTAGTCCACGCGCACGGCCCCGCTATTGGCATCAGACGTATCCGCGAAGGCAGCAGAGAATTCACCGACCCCCGGCGCCAGATCCGGACCGTTTGGCAACGGCCACGCATCGACCAACTGTCGCAGCGCGCCGGATGTGCGATCACGAACGGCCTGCGTAGGCACACCCGTCGTGCGAAACCGCGGCAGCGTGAGCCGTTGCCCTTCAAAATTACCAAAGAAGAACGCCGGGCCCCCGACGGGCACCGGCCCACCCAGCGTGGCGCCGAACACGTGGAACCGCATCGCGGGTTTGGCTAAGCCTCGCGCTTTCACGAAGGGATCGGTCGCATCGAGGCCTTCATCACGGAAGTATTCATAGCCGCTGCCGCGGAAGGCATTGCTCCCTGACTTCGTCACCACCGAAATCTGCGCCCCTGGCATACGCCCGTACTCAGGCGCATAGGAAGACGTTTGAATACGAATCTCTTCGACAGCATCCAGCGAAAACAGATTGCTGCTGGACCCGGTCGTACTGAATCCCGGAAGGGTCCCGTTGCCCCACGCCGTGTAACCGGCCAGCGGTACGGCTTCCGTACTGATGTTCCCACCGACGCCATCGATCGTGAGGTAGTTGGCGGACGACCGCTGCCCGTGGGCGCTGAACTCCCCGACGCCGGACGTTCCTGACGTCGACACCACACCCGCCGCCAACGAAATCAGCTTCTGCACCGACCGACCGTTCACGGGCAAATGTTCCATCTCGTCAGGCTTGATCAACGTCCCGAGTCCCACCGTCTCGCGCAGCAGATCACGACCGCCGCTAACCTGCACCGTATCGGTGAGCGCACCCACCGTCAGCACCATATCGACCCGCCGCACCGCCGCGGCGTCGAGCGCCAATCCTGCGCGAAGCAGGCGGTGGAACCCGGGATGCTCGACGACGATGGAATACGCGCCAGGCGGCAACTGCGGAACGACGTACAGCCCTTGCGCATCCGTCATCGCCTCCGCCGTGAACCCCGTGCGGTCGCTCGTCACGACCACCGACACGCCAGGCATCACGGCCCCTTGCTGATCCCGCACATATCCTGTCAGTCCCGCCGTTTGCGCTGCCGCCAGCTCCGCGAGACACACGATGATCGTTCCCACCACCATCCGAAGGCACGTCTGTGTATTCACCCGACCCCCGCACCAAAAAGGACCGCGACCGTGTACTCAACTGGTACCAATGTTCACATCTGATGACACGCGAGGACGGGAAAGGACGACACGGAGGGAGGTTAAATGTGGGTGAACACGAAACGTTCGGTTTGTCTGCCAGCGGGATGTCTACGTGCGTCGCCGGTACTACGAAAATGTGCTGCTGGCGTGACTTTGATGGAGCCAGCGCGCGATGAAACCATTGACACGGGCCCTCCGCTTTGTCCAACATCTGCCCTGGTGCTCCTCGCCTGTGGGCGCCGACCGCTCGACCGTGTATCGCCCATCGGAGACGTGCGTGAGTCAACAGGGAGTAAAGTCGCTCGAGCTCCCAAGGCTCGGCTGGACGGACGACCAACCATCAACAGACGAGAGCATTCGTGCCCTCGTCACCGCGCAGTACCAGCGCTGGCGACATCCTGTCTTCGGCTTTATTCGTCAGCGTGTCCGCAACGATGGCGATGCCGAGGAGCTCACGCAGGAAACCTTTTTGCGCCTGTACGTCTATCTCCGAGACGGACACGTCGTGACGCATCACAAGGCGTTTATTTATAAGGCCGCCGCGAACGTCGTCTTGAATTTTTGCCGTGACCAGGCCGTCCGGATGCACGCGTTGACGACCGCCGATGCGGACCCCTGCTGTCACGCGGAACCGATCGATATCACCCTCGATCGGCGAGCCGATCTCGCGTCCCTCAACGCCGCGATCCCGTTGCTCCCGACCTTACAACGCCGATGCGTGGAACTCCGCCGGCAAGACCTTCGGGTGGGCGAGATCGCCAATCGACTCAACTGCCATATTTCGACCGTCAAGTCCTCGCTCGCACGCGCGACGACCAAGCTCCAGGAGCAGCTCACGGCGCGTCACCAGCCACGCACCCTGCGCCCCTCGACTGATTCACAATAGATGACTCACCCTACGCTCGACGAGATTGTCCTTGCGCGAGAAGGGCAACTCCGACCCGCGGATACTCAGCGCGTCTTGACACACGTGCAGCGCTGCACGAGCTGCCAGACGCAAGAACGAGCCCTCGCCGAGCAAGCCGCGATCGCCACGTCGCGCGTGATGCCCGCGGACCATGACGTCCGACGATTTCACGCACACCTGACGACGTTCCCCGCCGCCGCGCGGCCGCACCGCCGTGCGACCACACACCTCCTCGCGATCGCCGCTGCCGCGCTCCTCTTCATCGTGCTGCGACCGTACGTCCAAGGTCCGTCGTCTGATTCAGTCCTCGCCGCCGAACTCCTCGAGACGTGGTCGCGTCAAGAAACCCCGGACACGCGCAACGCTCGATGGACCTTCGCGCCCATGTTCAGCTCTGACGTGTCAAGGCACGCCCCCCAGGACCACTCGACTCCGTGCGCATTCCTCCGGTCACCTGACACGCCGGCCGTCCTGCCCGCCTCTCAGTCACCGCTCCCGGCCGACATCCGGGCGACCCTTGCCGCCCATTGCTTCGAGCCCGAACAGCCGCTCAGCGTCGCCGGTTACGCCCGCTGGTATCGATCGCTGACGGAGCATACGGATCACATCACGCGTCAGAACAGATGGACGACGATCACCGTCCATACCACGACCACCCAGATCCGCCGCGCAACCCTGCTCGTCGACAGCCCACGAGCGCAGGCGACACGACTCGAACTCGCTCTGGCCAATGGAGACATCCTGCGGTTTGAGCACGCGCTCGCACCGCTGCTCATCGCAAGCGACCGCGCGCATGCGCCCGACCGCCCCTCCCCATCTCCGACGACTTCCAACGTGACACCGGCCCGTCGCGCGGACCCCTCCGCCGCGGATCGCTTCACCCTTCTCTCTGTCCTTCGCCACGCCGACCTGGATCTCGGCGGAGTGGATCTCCACCGCCAGACCTCCGGTCAGCTGCAGCTCCGCGTACGTGCGCGCGACGCGGAACAACACCCCGACCTCGCCGCACAACTCGCCACCATCCCTGGTGTCATCCTTCTACCCCTGACAAATACGTCGCCCGTCACCGTGCCTCCGCACGCCGACGAAGTCCTGACCAGTGCTCGCGGCCTCGCCGCCGCCGTCCTCGAGACGCGCCTCACCACCGCGCAGGCCCAAGAAGACTATCGCCGCGGTCTCAGCGCCCTCACCCGTCGCATCATGCGCCACGCCGCGGCCCTGCAACTCGCGGATGACATCCTTCCCGACGCGGACATCACGACCCTCACCACGGCGGCCCAGGACGAATGGCGCCGTTCCACCGCGCAGCGTCTCCACATCGCCATCGACGCACTTCACGAGCTGTCGACATCGCTCACGACGCTCGACGTGCCACCACCTACCTCCGGCGGCTCGACGCCTCAGCTCTGCACCACAGGAGACCTCCTACGCAACGCGCGCACGCTCGATATCTTGACCACCGCGCTCGCGGGCGGGCTCACGCCATCACCCCTATCCGGCCTTCCCACGGATGCCGCGAGCGCGACGGCTCAGACCGCCGCCGTCGTGGAAACACTTAACGCGTGTCTGCTGCAACAGCTCGCTCGCACACGTCCACACTGACGGGTCCCAACACGTCCACCAGCCGGCAGACATCCGTCGACGCCACTCTCAGCCGCACCGCGGCGCGGCGTTCCCCCCACGCATTCAGATCAGCTCCGCTCTTGACGCCGCGCCGCCCAATACTTCTTCATCCGCTCGCTCACGGCTCGCCGCGCCGCTTTAGACATCGACCGACGTCGACGTGATCTCCCGACCGTCTGCCGACCTTCCGAACGAATCGACCCACCACCACCGCGCAAAAACGCTTCGATGCGGGATCGCTCCTCCTGCAGCTCCGCCAAGCGTGCCCGAGCGCCCACGAGCGCCCACCTCTTCACTTCTCGTCCAGTTGCTGATCCCGATGACGCGCGATCTCGCTTCGCCACGAATCCTCCTTCGCCCGTTTCGGCCGTAAGCACTCAACTTTTGGCGGACACAGAGCCAATCGCCCAACACCACACCCCCATAGACAGCCTGGTCCACCTCCGACGAGTTGTCCGAATGCGCTCCCGACACATCCGCCGCCCGTGACACGCCTCGACCTTGACCCTTCGCCGTGAGGGCCAAGGCCTCGTCGCGCATGCCGCGAGCCCTACACCCTCGGAAAGGTCTTCTCAGCATGGCTTTCTCATCGGCCCACACCCGAATCGAACCCGCCAATCCTGCGGCCCCACCACAGAGCCGACGCTCATCGCCTCTCAGGATGAGGCCCAGGCCAACCTGACATGCACGGAGCACATCATGACGCGACACCCACCCCGTACCGTCGCACCAACGCCTGACCGCCGACACGATCAACCTCCGCACCGTCGACGGCGTGCATCAGCGTGGCCGTTGCGCCCCGCGCAGCGCCTCGTGCCCTGCTATTGCGGCCATGACTCCCCGCGGCGCGACGCCCGCGTCGACGCGCCGGGCCGTCACTGGTGTTATCGATGCTGGATCGCCTGGCACCATCCGCGGCGCAGGACCGAAGGGCAACGGCTGCATCGCCAGAGAACTGCCGCAGATCAAGCCGCGGAGGGAGGTGACATGCAGTTATCGCTGAGTCCGACCGCCGACGCTTTTCTCTGCTAAGACGTCGGGCTACAATGTCACGTCGTCGCGTATGACAGCCGAGGGCCGCTGGCGCCGTCGAGGCCACACGCACATGGTCCAAGCACCAGCCGCCCCGAAAACGCGACTGATCTGAAGCGTCCAGTACACGCGCCGATGCACTCGGGTCGACAGTCACGATCAGTAACAGTGTGTGCGACGTCCGGCGTCGACCTCGCGGGTCCGCAGCATCGGCGAACGGGAACGCTCACGCGACAACGGACCCAAGGACCGGCCACCATCCGGGGCAATCGACACTCGTGACGCTTATTCTTGATCCTCAGTACGATCTCCGCGTCGCCGGCCTACTGACGACCGATGCCGCCATCGACAGCTTCATCTCAGCGTTCAGTCGGGCAGCTCGCACCATCGGCTGCATCGTGACCGTCGACAGGTATCCAGACGGCGAGCGCTGGGACGACACGACGTCGGCGCTCTGGCAGTTATGTCACGACGCTATCGGCGAGAGTCGTCCTGGTCACTGGCGTCTGCGCTGCCGCGCTGAGGTCCTGCGCCAAGCGGCGAACCGCATCCGAAGGACGAGTAGTATCCGCCGCGCTCCGCTCCTACAGCGAACATCTCGGAAGTCAGCCACTCACGATTGGTTGTGACACGATGCCCACGTATCGCGTCGGTGATCCCTTTCATCTGAACAGGACGACTTGGCCAGAAACAGCCCAATTCAACCATCGCATGGGTGGCTGGGAGTTGGTGCTCTTCTTTGGCTCACCCAAGCCCCAAGAGATCGAGGCCGTGCGTTCTGCGAACGTCCGGATCGGCGTCGCGGAGCTCGAGAGGTGCCTCTTCCTGCTGTACGATTTCGGTCGCAGCTTCAACGGCGACGCACCCTATCAGTGGCATCTCGTTCCGGAAGCCCAACGGACGACGCCGGACGCGATCGTGCCACCCATGCGAATCTACCTGCCCATCATCTTGGTTGATGCGCACACCGGCCGCGTCCGTGCGCTACGCATGGTCTCACTCAGTCCCCGCGTCAGCTTCGCCGTTGTGGACGCGATCCGGAAGCAACCTGAACGGCCCTTCGATGCCGCCGACTATGATCGCCGGCTGCAGGCCGTCTATGCGCGCTACACGAACGCCGACATGATGCGCGTCGGCCTCGTCGATCGTGCCGGGATGGACCCGGCCCCAGAGACGGACATCCGACATGCGCATTGAGACGCTGTGGTATCTCTCGCGGCCAGACCCCCCAGTCGCGCGTCGGCTCGCGCGATTGTCGCCGGGAGACCAGCCGACGTCCCCTGTCACTGGCCACTGGGCACTCGTCGTCGAACTCGCGATGGCCAAGCGCCTGGGCTACGCCCCCAGCCTGTGGCGGCCCACCGACGCCGCGCCTTCTCAGTTCCAATGCTCCTATCCCGAGCCTAACGCCAACAATAACTTGGTAAAATGGAGAACCGGTGCACCCGCCTTGCCGCGGCACGCGTCGCCCTGCAGTTGTCGTCCGATGAGATGGCCACACACCTCTGTACGCGGCGCGACACGTACGAACAGTGGGAGAGGAGCACGCAGGCCGTGCCCCTCGATGCCGTCCTGACCGCAGAAGCGCTCGTCGCCGCCCACCACGACCCGTCGGTGTCGCTACGAGGTCTCGCAACGATCTTCTCCCGCATCCGCAAGCGCCTCATCGCGGACGCCCGCGCGCGAGGGCTCTCGTTCGCCGCTGTCGCACAGGCCTATGGCACGACCCCGAGCCATGCGCAACAGATCGCCATGCAACCTGGGCGTCACGAAGTCCTCCCACGCGCCGAGCGCGCACTGCCGCGCGCGAGACGCCTTCGACGCCGGCGCATCCGTCGCCGCCCTCGCCGTTCGTCACAAGCTCGCCGAATCGACGGTCGCCCAGATTCTGCGACGCTACTCAGTCTCACTCGCCCGCGGCCCCGAACGCGCCGCTCGAAACGTGCAGATCGTACAGGCCTTCAAGGCGGGCGCATCGATCGTCGACCTAGCACAACGATTCACATTGGCGCCGCGAACCATCCACTGGGTTCTTCAGCAGCATCGTGTCTCGACGAGACGGCGTCCGAGCGCCGGCGCCGCTCGTGCTCACGAAACCCTCGTCACGGCGCCTCAGCCACGCCGCGCCACATGCTCATCGAACGGCTGACGATGAAGGACGCATTCCCATGCCGACGACCGACGTTCGCATCGACGACGAACGGATTCACACCGTGCTCGCACGCGCAGCCGCAGTCCTGGCCGGCGAACCACTCGACGGCCTCGCCCCCTTCTCCAGAGCCGATGGCCTGAAGCTCCGCCAGACGACACAACCACTCGGCACCGTGCCGCTCCTGTGGAAGCTCGCGACGATCGTGCTCACCGAGCACGACATGCTCGACGCGGATCGGTGGCGCCGATGGGCTCCCGTCCTCATCGGGTTTTCACACGTCTTCGATCTGAGGGAGCCACCCGCTCCACTTGGCGCGGTATTGGCAACGGGAGGTTACGGCAACATCCGCCTGAGACATCTCCTCGAGGCGTCGGTCGACGACCTGGTCCTGCAGCTTCCGAGACTGGGTCAGTTTTTGGCGGCCAAGCGCACAGGCGCCGTCAACTGGTCCGATGCCGCAGTCTTAGCCTTCACGGCCGACGCAGACGGCGAACACCGCGCCCGGATCCGAACACGAATCACCGAAGAGTACCGTGGTCTTGCACGCCATGCCTAGCTCGTGACCGTCACGGCGGGCCGCAAGCCCTCGCCTCATTCAAGGCGAGACTCATCCCCGATGCGACGATCCGGTTCAGAAGGGCCTCGGCCCCGGCGGTTGGGAACGACGGGGCCGAGCGCCCTTGTTCTCATCGGAGGTCTCACATGCTTCGCATCGTGCGCATGCTCTCGCCAGAGGATCGACCGCGCCTTCCAACGCGCGACGGAGCATCAGCAGCGTGCGAACGACTCCCATCTCGTCCGCCATGAGCTCACCATGTCGATTCCGCATGCTCCCCACCTGTGTCACGACACAGATCTGACGCACCACGGCCATGAAACGCTACAGCATTGAGGATCTCTCGAACCCTGCGATCTATCAGAACGATCCCACGCTGGCCACGCTCGCTCGCAAAGTCGCCGAGGAGCATTTCGACAGCCTTGCGAAAGGACGCCAGGGCCTTGGCCAGTTCAAACGAGATGTGCTCGACGGGCGATATCCCACGCTCGTCGCCGACGCCGTGAACAGGACGATCGACCACGTCGAACGCGCCGGCCGCGCGGCCGAGGAAGCACGTGACGCCGCACCGAGTCTACTCGCACGCGTCGCCTTTCCTTGCGGCTGGACCAGTGTAGTCGGCACCCACGACATCGAGCTGCGCGGTCCCTACGTCGAGGAACTCCGGACACGGCTCGCGCGCCTCGGCAGATGGGACGCCGAGGCGCGCGTGTGGCACATCCCATTCCCCAAAGCCAAAAGCCTCCGACAACTCTTCGCACATGCTTCGCAGGCCGCCACCGCGGCCGCGCACACCACCGCGCTCGACGATCTGCAGCGCTGGGTGTCCTACGTCGAAGACCACGCGAACAATGGGCGCCTCTACGACCACGGTCTCGCGACACTCAACACACTCGGCCTCGCGGCGCATCCTGATCTCGTCGCACGTGTAGAAGCAGCGCGCGCCCTGGTGCCGCGCCGAGCTGCCGAGATCGCCACCGCGGACCTGCTGCGGTGGCTCTCGTATGTCGAGGAACACGCCAACCGCGGCCAGGTCTATCACAAGGGTATTCTGCAGTGCCAGGCGCGCGGCATCGCGACCAGACCCGACCTGCTGGCACGTCTCAACGCGGCCACATCGACGGCTCACCGTGAAGCCGCGCGGACTCGCGCGGCTCGTGTCGATGCGGCACGTCCGAACACCCTGCTCTTTCCTCTGGCAGAGGTCCCCCACCTCCACGTACCCATCCGCCTGTACGGCACAGTACTCGTCCTGACGGCTCACGGGAAGACCCGGCGTATTCACGAATCCGATCCCTCGGCCTCGGGCTCCCATCTCCTCGGACATGAGGAGCATCTAGGCGTCGAGTGTTACTACCGTGACGCCACACCAGAAGAAGTCACCCAGCTCGAACAGCACGAAGAGCGCACGCGCGAGGCGCAACGCGCCCGCGCCGCGCGGTCCGCGCGTATTGACGACATCCGTCGACACATTCGCGACCGCGGCATCTGCCCCACGTCCGTCACGCTTCCGCAAGGAGACATGATCACCCTGGATCTCTATGGGCGTACGCGCGACGCATTCATCATCACGGCCGACGCAATTTGGTACGTCGAATACAATGGCGCAGACGGAGACGATTGGGCTCTCAACAACTGCGCCGGTGCCATCGCGCGCTATGTGCCGTTTGATATCGCACTCGCAACGACGTTGAAGACGCTCACCCACGATCCCGATCCCAACCCCTGAACGCCGACGCCACCGACCCGCCCGTCTTCGTGTCACCTTACGGCGCCGGCGTGTCACACCTGGTGCATGAAGACGCCGCCTCTCGTGCGGCACCCCTGACGGCGCCCCCCTCGACCGCCATCTGGCACACACCTGGGACCCACCGCGCGTGGGCACACGTCGCGCAGTGGATCCAGCACGCCGACGCACTGCGCTATGGACGGGTCAGCGCGACGGTGCATCGCGATCGCGCATCCCATTTAGCGGCGCTCGATGAAGACTCCATCCCCACGTGCTCACCCACCGAGCGACGAGCCCTCCTCACGGCCGTGAAGGGCGCCCGGCTCCGCGATCTGCGTCACGACCGCCCCGTACATCAGATACCCCCATCTCGTCGCCAGCGTCAGGACGCGCGCGGCCACCCTCGCGTCAGGCAATGCCGCCGCGGATCACGCGGCATGCTACACTCCACGCGATCCCCGCGCGTTGCTGAGGCGCACGTTGGATGAGGCTTCATATCGACACGACCAACGATAGACCGACGAGGCTCGCTGGCCTCTGAGCGATCTCAATGTCTCGGTGACATAGATAATCTATGCTCGTAGTAGGGACTCGTCAACATCTGCGCGTCGGCCGTTCTGGGGCGGTTGCGTCCGACGCCCACGCAGCACCAGCGACCGCTGCAGCGCCGCCCATCTGGCGTTCGCTCGCCGGGGTCCAACGTCCGCGTCTTACGTGTCTTCGTCGTCTGTCCCCGCGACATGGGAGGGGCCGTGCCTCGAGATGAGATTCCGCCTGGCACGTTGGAGTTGCTGATTTTGCGCACCCTCGTTCGGGCGAAGGAAATGCATGGCTACGAGATTGCCGAAGCGATCGAGCGCCTGTCCTCGGATGTGCTCACCATCGAAGAGGGATCGTTGTATCCCGGATTGCAGCGGATGCTGGTCAAGGGATGGGTGGAGGCCCGCTGGGGCGTGACGGCCGGAAACCGACGCGCGCGGTATTACAAGCTGACGCCGGCGGGCCGCAAACAGATGGGGGCAGAAACGCAAAAGTTCAGACGAGTGACCCAGGCGATCACGCGCGTCATCGAAGCCACCTAGACCACACGTCGTCCGTCTCCGCGCCTACGGATGCCAGGACGCTATCGAGCAGCAGGACCGCACCCACCACGATGCCGGCGAACCCGGGGACACTCGCCGGGATCGTATTCACGCCTCACACTCGCAGCCGTCTTGCTCACCGCCGCGCGCATCGCCTCTGAGCGCAGCGCGTCGTCCACCGCTGTTGAGCACCTCGATACCGGTCAGCAGCGCGGCGCACGAGAGGAGCGCTGTGATCTGCCTTCCTCGTGCCGCGGTGCGTCCAGCGCCGAACATCCACCTGGGGATCACCAACAGACACCAGGGACGAACGCCGTGTTGGCATAGTTTGTCTATGGTAACCTCAAGCCCGCGTTCTCATGGAGGTGCACAGATGGCGCGCGTGACTCCGATCGTTGGGCCTCTTCGTGGCGGCAACGTCGGCGTTGAGACCAACACATCAATCGAGATCCGCCTACCGGTGCTCGCGGCCGATTGGGCACTGTGGTGTGAGCGACCACTCCCACCGCGTTCGGTCTGACACAGCGCGCCGCGCGATTCATCCCTCGGACCGATCAACACGACAGCAACGACTGGTATCGAACTTGCCAACGCGACTGTGGCCTCGCGCGTTCTGCTCCCGCGCGCGACGTTCACACAATGGAGGTTGACGTGCAGCGTGTACTTCTCTCAATAGGCGTGTGTCTGATTCTCCTCACCGCGGCGGTGCCAACGTTTGCGCAGCAACGGCTGTTCGCGCGCATGGAGTCGGAAATCGTTGAACTCGATTTGCGACTCGCCTCACTCGGCGCCGTGCTTCACCGCCTGCCCTTAGAGGCGATCGATCCGGACGACACCCGTATTGTGACGTTCGGCGGCGGCACGCAGCTCGCCTGGGCGGCGCGTGGGGCGGTGCTGCTCCTCGACACCCGCAGCGGTACGGTCCAGCGATTCACGTTTCCCGGGTTCGGCGCCGACCAGATCGTTGGCACCGATGGGGCGGCCCGATTGGTTGTCTCGGGAGGCGCGGGTCTGGCGGCGAGCGTCCTCGTGGCGGACGCACGATCAGGGCGTGTGCATTTCGTGGACCTGGGACCGGCGTCGATGCTGGGGCCGATCACGTACGCGTCTGCGAGCGATCGCCTGTTCGTGGCGAAACGCAGACCGACAACCCCGCCATCGAGCCAGACCTTCCACGATGTCGACGTGATCCAGGCCGCCACAGGGGTGCTGATCAACACACTCGATATCTCGCCGGCGTATGTCCTCGAGTCTGCGTTTGGCGTAAAGCTGTCGGTGGATACGGCGGGCACTCGGCTCTTCGTGAACGTTGCTGGTCGCGGTACGTTTGCCTTCGATGTGGCCACGGGAACGCTGGCTGCAAGCAACACCACACTGGAACTCGGCCAGCTAGACGAACGGCGGAACCGGTTCGTCACCGGTGGCACCGGGGTCATCGCCGCCTTCGCCGCGGATTCGTTGACCTTCCTTGGCAGCGCCCCTGTACCTCAGCTTCCGCCGCCGCCGCCGGCGCAGACCAGTGGCACCACCCGATCGAGCGATCTCGATGTGAGCGGCGTAAGCGCCACGATCTTCGTGCTGGAGAGTCTGGCCACGCGGTTCGCGGATCGCGCTGTCTGCGAGTCGCAGGTTCATGCCCTACATACGGATACAGGTCGACTGCTCCGGACCGTGCGGACGACGAATACACTCGGGAATGGCGCGTGCACCGCGAACCTGATTCGCACGACGGAGCCGGCGCCGCCGTCGGCACTCACCGCGGCGGTCGTCGGGGGACGTGTGACGCTGACCTGGCAGGCGTCGTTTGGCGCGACGCAGTACGAGCTCGGCGCGGGGGTGGGCCCCGGTCGCACCACCGTCGCGACCATCCGAGTGAACGATCCGCACCTCGTCGTCGAGGGCGTACCGGCCGGCACCTACTATGTGCGCGTCCGCAGTCTGAACAGCCTCGGCACCAGCGGCGCCTCTCAAGAGGTCCAAGTCGTCGTGCCGTAACGCTCGTGCGCCATGCGTCGATACGCGGATGGGGGCTCTTCCTCGTGCTCCTCCGTTCGTGTATCGACGTGCGGTATGGCACTGCATCGGGCTGGTCCATGACTGCGCGACGCCTTGTCACTGGTCCTGAATCGCGTCGGAGGCTGTTAATGTCGGTGCGTCGATGTCGGTTGTGATGCCGAACACACGCGGGTCGTCAGTCGCGCTACGGTGCGTCTTGTGGCTGCTCGCGGTGTGTCCAGCCCTCTGGTATAGCCTGTTCTGGGTCTTCGTCCTGCGCGCGCGCCTCGCCTTGGGCCGATGGCCCGTGCCGTACGACCCTGATCCCAAAGACCTCAGCTTCACCGTGCATCACCTGGCCGTCGCGCTGGGCCTGCATGTGGCGGTCGCGGGGACGCTCACCCTCCTGCTGATGACGGTGCTCTCGCCGCGCGACACGAAGGCGGCCGGTGGGCGACACGCTCTTGCCCTGGCCATCGCGCTCCAGGTGGTGATCTTCACAATCACGAGGTACGACCCTGGGCATTTCTTGTACTGGTTCGCTGACTAGCGAACCTCCGTGTCGCTGCTCGGGCGAGAAACAGTACGCCTCGTCCGTCATCGCCACATGTTGGGGCACGCTGCAGGATTCCTCATTCCGCTGGCCTCTCCAACCCTGACGCGGAACGCTTGCGCAAGAAAAGCCCTCATTCGTGACGGCATCGCGCCCGGGTGCGCCTGTCCGCAGCTCCAGGGCCACTTCGTCACCGATCGCCGTGCCGTCGATCCGCACGATCGCGCAGGCGAACGCGAATGATCGACTCCGCACGATTGCGATCCCAGATCACTGCGTGCCGAACCGTCGCTGCTTCGGCGCATGGGTCAACACCGTCGTCCTGCATTTCGTTAACGCAGTAATGCTGTGGGAACAGCCACGAGCCGCCGCACCAGGTGATCGTGGCTCACGGCGATGTCGGACGAGGTGCCGCAGGTCGGGAACGCAGCCGCAGGCCTGCGCCGGTGCGGACGCGTGACAATTCGCCAGCGTGGTCACTCCTCCGCATAGCGCAAGGCTTCATGGGGTTGAAGGCGAACGATCCGCCACAACGGGAGCGCGATCGCTGCCCCGATGAACAGCCCCAACGCCACGAACGCGGCAAGCCATGTGCTTCCGTCATGGCCGTCCACGTGGAACAGCAGAGAGGTCAGCACCCGTCCCAAGGCGAGCGCGGTGATGATGCCACCGATGCCGCCCACGGCAATCGGTCCCAGCGTGTCGTGAATCACCAGCCGGCAAATGTCGAGGCGACTTGCGCCGAGGGCGAGACGCAGACCAATCTCCTTCGTGCGCTGCGCGATGCCGCACTCCACCATCGCCCCCGTGCCGACCGCCGCCAGCACGAGGGCAACAAGCCCGAAGCTCCCCACGAGCGCCGTTTGGACACGCGCGTCCGTGTAGGTCGCGGCGAGCAATTGAGGCATCGGCACGACGGTGGAATCCGTCTGACCTGGCTCCAGCATCGCGATGACAGCGGCCACGGTCTCAAACCGTGCCGCGTCGGCACGGACGACCAGCACGACGTCGTTCCACGCCCATTGGTAGTAGGGCACAAAGACTTCGGGCGCCGCGGGCCGCTCGGCGCCGCTATTCCGGGTGTCGGCCACGACGCCCACGATTTCGTACCATTCGATCGGCTCGGCAGCCCCCCTCCCGCCGGCATGGAGATCGACGCGACGCCCAACCGGACTACGTCCGCCAAAGTGCCGATGGACGAACGTCTGATTGACGAGGAGTCGTTTCGGCGTGGCCTCGGTGTCGGTCTCCGCAAGCCCCTGGCCCTCGAGCAGGCGAATCCCCATGACCCCGAAGTACGCTGGGGTCACCGCGCGGACCAAGGTATCCGCAGCGCGCTGTTCTTCCTGCTCCTGCGCGTCGACTCGGATGCGATAGCGGGCGCTCCGCGCCGTTGGGCCCAGGTCCGCCGCGGCCGCCGACAACTGATGGGCCTGCAGCGCGTCCAGCAGGCGCCGAGTAATGTCCTGCGGCCGATGGGCTCCCGGACGCGCGCTGGATGAATAAGCGGCTCCAGAGAAGGAGAGAGACATCACAGCCAAACCATCGGGCACGAAGCCCACGTCGATGCGACTCAATCGATACAAGCTGTGCCCGAGCAGTCCCGCCACCACGATCAATGTGAACGCCAGCGCGACCTGAACGGCGAGGAGCGGCCCTCCACGTCCGATCCGATGCGTGAGGCGGTCGGGGCTGCGCCCGCCGACCCGCAACAGCGGGCGGGCTGACCGCGCTGCGGTCAGCC
>DAINCF010000079.1:0-18141 GCA_036732565.1 Vicinamibacterales bacterium | reverse complement strand
GGTGCGCCGCGCGCCGCGCCCCGACCCGCGCGCGCCAGTGCTGGCGCCGGACGATGACGAGGACGAAGACAGCGGCACGGGCGGCCCGCGGAAGAAGAAGCGGTATTACAACTAGCGGTCGGCCGGCCTTTAGGCCGGCCCGAGAACACTATGCGCTACAAATACTCGAAATTCGTTCCCAACCTGATGGACGAGCTCGACTTCGACGAGCTGATGTCGAAGCTCTCCGATCTGCTGTTGTCGAGCGGTTTCGACAACCCGTGGGGCGATCCGTTCGATGGCACGGACCGCACGATGCAAGCGCTCCACGACGCCATCCTCGAAGCGCTCTTCAGCGGCGGCGTGCTGCCGCAGGACCTGCTGGACCGGCTGTTTGGCGACGCCTCCGAAGCCGAGCGCGAGAAGCTGCAGCAACAGCTCGAGCAGCTGATCCAGCAAATCATGGAGCGCATGCAGGAGAACGGCTACATCACGACCGCGCCGGATCTCGAGCCCGAACGGCAACGGCGGCAGGGCACCGGCGGCGGCGTGGGCCAGGACAACGCCAACGTGCGGTTCGAGGTCACCGACAAAGCGTTGGACTTCCTTGGCTACCGCGCCTTGCGCGATCTGCTGGGCTCGGTCGGCCATAGCAGCGCGGGACGCCACGACACCCGCGATCTCGCGACCGGCATCGAAGCCAGCGGCGCGTCCAAGTCCTATGAGTTCGGCGACGTGATCAACCTGGATGCCAGCGGGACGATCATGAACGCCGTCGCGCGCGCCCATCGAGACAACCGTCCGCTCGTGTCACCAGGCACCGATCCGGTCATCGACGTCACTTACGAAGACTTGATGGTCGCTCAGGGCGAGTATCAGAGCTCGTGTGCGACCGTGCTGATGCTGGACTGCAGCCACAGCATGATTCTGTACGGCGAGGATCGCTTCACGCCCGCCAAGCGGGTGGCGATGGCGCTCGCCCATCTGATCCGGACCCAGTATCCGGGCGATTCGCTGCACGCCGTGCTCTTCCACGACAGCGCTGAGGAGGTCCCGCTCGCGGAGCTGGGGCGCGTGCGCGTGGGACCGTACTACACGAACACGCGCGAGGGGCTGCGCATGGCGCGACGCCTGCTCGAGCGTCAGCGCAAGGACATGCGTCAGATCGTCATGATCACCGACGGCAAGCCGTCCGCGTTGACGCAACCCGACGGCCGCATCTACAAGAACGCGTTTGGACTCGATCCGTTCGTCATCGCCGAAACCCTGGCGGAAGTCTCCGCCTGCGCCAAGGCGGGCATCATGATCAACACGTTCATGCTGGCGCGCGACTACGACCTGGTGGCCTTCGTCCGCCGCGTCGCCGCGATGTGCCGCGGCAAGGCGTACTTCACCACGCCCTACACGCTGGGACAGTACGTGCTGATGGACTACATGGACAAGAAAACGAAACACATTCACTAGTAGAGAATTTGGTGATCTGGCGATCTGGTGATTTCGTGATCTGATTTGGTGATTGCGTGATCTGGCGATCTATTTGGCGATTTGGCACCGCTCACAGCACCGTCGATCACGAGATCGCCAGATAGATCACCAAATCAATCGATCGCCAAATCACCAGATCACGAAATCAGATCACCAGATCGCGAGATCACCACATCACCAAATGCTGCCGTCGACGATTCCGCTTTTCCCTCTCCCCAACGTCGTCCTCTTCCCCAGCGTCTTCCTGCCGCTGCACATCTTCGAGGCGCGGTATCGGCAGATGGTCCGGGACGCCTTGGCCGGCGATCGCATGATTGCGATGGTGCTCTTGAAGCCGGGCTTCGAGGCCAATTACGAAGGATGTCCCGACATCTACGATGTCGGGTGTGCCGGCCTCATCACCCATGCGGAGCGGCTGCCCGATGGACGCTTCAACATCATCCTGCGCGGCATCGACAAGTTCCACATGGTCGGTGAAGAAGCACCTTCGTCAGAAGTGCTGTATCGCCGCGCGCTGGTCACCCCGGTGGAAGACCTGCTGGACACCGCTGAGAAACCCGTGCTCCAGCAGGAGCGGCGCAAGCTCGAGGCCCTGCTCGCGCCGGTCCTCGAGGGCCAAAGCCTCGAGAAGCACCTGCCGCCGGCCATGGCCGACGACGACCTCGTCAACGCGCTGGCGCAGTACCTGGATTTCGAGCCGCTGGAGAAGCAGGCGCTGCTCGAGCGCGCCGGCCCCATCGCGCGCTGCCGTTCGATGATCGAGCTCCTGGAAATGCGCGCGCTCATCCAGAAAACGCACAACGACGGCGGACAGGTGCACTGAAGACGCGTGGGCCGGCTGAAGGCCTGCGCTACTGTGGCAGGCCTCAAGGCCTGCGCTACTTCAGTCGTTCGGCAATCACCTCGGCGATGCGCTCCCCGTGGAAGCGGCCGTTCTCGATGAATACCGTTCCCGTGCGCTTGCCCGCGAGCTGGCCGCCGGCGATGAAGAGGTTGGACACGTTCGTCTCGAACGTCTTCTGATCGTGCTTCGGGATCAACGTCGCCTCGTTGACCTCGACGCCGGCCCGGCGCAGGAACTCCGGGTCGGCGTGATAGCCGGTCAGGAGCAACACCGCGTCGGCGGATATCGTCTGCCGCTCCTCTTCCCCTTTCTTCCACAACCACCGCTCGCCCGTCGTCTCGACGACCACTTCGGTCGGGCGGATCTCGACGATCCGCGTATTGAAGCGGGCGGCGATGGAGCCCTCGCGAATGCGGTTCTCGACGTCGGGCTTGACCCAGTACTTCACCGAGTCCCCGAGTGACGCGCCGCGGTGGATGAGCGTGACCTGCGCGCCGGAGCGGTAGAGCTCCAGCGCCGCCTCACAGGCCGAGTTCTTGCCGCCGACAATGACGACGCGCTGGCGGTAGTAGGGATGCGCCTCGTCGTAGTAGTGCGCGACGTGCGGCAGCGACTCCCCCGGCACGTTCAGCAGGTTCGGGCAGCCGTAGTACCCCATCGCCAGGACCACCACGCGCGCATGCCGCGCGCGCTGGACGCCGAGGCGCGAGCGCGACTCCACGACGAACAGCCCTTCGACTCGCGCGGTCTCCCGCTCGCTCAGGGCAAGCGGTGGCTCCCCCGCTCCGTCAGTCTCGCGGGCGACCTCGAGGACCTCCTCGTGCAGCGCGACGTTCAGCTGAAACGTGTCGGTGACCTTGCGGTAGTACTGCAGGGCCTCGGCGCGCGTCGGCTTCTCGTACGGCGTGGTGAGCGGAATGCCGCCAATCTCCAGCAATTCGGGGGTGGTGAAGAAGACCATGTTGGTGGGCATCCGCGCGATGCCCTCCACGAGGCCGCCCTTCTCGAGCACGAGGTAGTCGATGCCGCGCTTCTGCAGCGCAATGGCCGTCGCCAGGCCCGACGGACCGGCCCCAATGATCAGAACGTCACGCAGAGACATCTTTTCATCTTACGCGTAGGGGCGGTTTTCATCTTTACGCGTAGGGCCGGCTCGCGAGCCGCCCCTACACCGCCTCCTGCCGCCGTTCGAGCCCCCACGTCTCAGGCCGCAAGCCCCGGGCCTGCGTAAGCTACAATTCATGGCGCCGCGAAAGGTGCCAGCCATGCGTGTGTTCGCTTGGATTGTCGTTGCTGTCGTCGGCGTGCCGGTCCTGCTCCCCGCGCAAGCTCCCACACAACCACCGCAGACGCCGGTTTTCCGCACCGGTGTCGATTTGCTGACCGTGGACGTGACCGTCACCGACGGCGACGGACGCCAGGTCAGGGACCTCGGGCCTCAAGACTTCACCATCGAAGTCGACGGCGATCGGCGGCAGGTGGTGTCGGCGGAATACATCAAGATGACCGAGGACGTCATCGTGCCCGCGGTGCCGCTGCCGAAGCGTGCCGCGGCCGAGCCGGAGCAGACGTTCTTCTCGACCAACAGCAGCACTCGCGTGTCGGGACGATCGATTCTGGTCCTCGTGGATCAGGGCAACATTCGATCGGGCATGGCGCGCGGCGTGATGCGGAGCGCCGTCAAGTTCATCGACAACCTCCAGCCCTCGGACCGCGTCGCGGTCGTTGCCATCCCGGGACCCGGTGTCCTCGTCGACTTCACCACCGAGCACGACAAGGTTCGCGAGGGGATGCTGATGATCACCGGCAGGCAGCAGACCTACCGTAATCGCTTCAACATCAGCCTCACCGAGGCGCTCGTGACCGTCGAGCACAGCGACGCGCTGATTCGCGCCCAGCTGATGGCGCGGGAGTGCGCGTTCGGCTTGCCCGCGGAGCTGGAGCGCTGTGAGCGCGAAGTCGAACAGGAAGCCAGCGAGATCGTCGTCCAGCTGCGGCAGCAGTCGCAGGACTCCCTGCGTGGCATGCGCGAGGTCCTGGGCAGCCTGGCGGCGCTGGAAGGCCCGAAGTCCGTGATCCTGATTTCAGAAGGGCTCCTCCTGGAAGGCATGACCGGCGACGTGGATCACGTTGCCGCCATTGCCGCCGACGTCCGCGCCAGTCTCGACGTGCTGCTACTCGACGTCCCGTCGGTCGACGCCTCGATCCGCGACCGGCCGTCGACGCCGAGGGAGGATCGCGAGCTTCAGGTGCAGGGCCTGGAGACACTCGCCGGCCTCGCGCGCGGTGGTCTGCACCGCGTGGCGGCAAGCGCCGACTTCGCGTTTCAACGCATCACGCGTGCGCTGGCCGGCTATTACCTGCTCGGCGTCGAGGCGACGCAGAAGGATCGCGATGGACGTCGGCATCGCATCCAGGTGCGCACCACACGCAAGGGGTTGCGAGTGATCTCGCGACGCGGCTTCCTGGCCCCCGCCGGTCCGGCTGCGACGTCACCACAGGAAGCGGTGACGCGGGCACTGCGATCGCCGCTGTCAATGGCGGAGATTCCATTGCGGATGGCGACGTGGGCCTACCAGGATCCGACCGGGGGGCGCGCGCGTGTGCTCGTCGCCGTCGAGATCGAGCGTTTGGCCGATCAGCCCCTCGACTACACCACCGGCCTCATCGTCGTGGACAGCTCCAACAAGGTCATCGTCAACGCCATCGAACCTCGGACGCTCGTGCCCGTGACCGGCGACGACACGATTGCGCTGTTCTCTGGCGCGGTCAACCTCGATCCTGGGCGCTACCTCGTTCGCTTCGCCGCGGCGGACAGCAGCGGTCGCGTCGCGTCGGTCGAACGCCGCGTCGATGCCTGGCAAATGAGCGCCAGCGAGCTGACCATCGGCGATCTCCTCGTGGCGCCGCGACCCATCGGTGGCGAGTCGCTTCAGCCCAGCGTCGAAGCGCGCGTCCAAGGCAACATGGCAGCCCTCGTCGAGGTCTACGCGGGAAGCGCACCACAACTGGACGGCGTCGAAGTCACGCTCGATGTGCTCACCGACGAAACCAAGGCGCCGGTGACGAGCACGAAGATGTCGGGAGGCGCGCGGCCGGGAGCTCTCCAGGCCGATCTCGACACATCAGCGCTGCCTCCCGGACGCTATCTGGCCCGCGCCACGATTCGGCAAGGCGGGACCGTTCGCGGTCATCTGACTCGCCCAATGCGCGTGCTGCCTCCGAGCACGACGACCAACACCGCCGAGACCCCCGTGGCCGGCGGCCGTGCCGCGCCGGTCGAGCTCATCGCGGCGCTGACCGCGAATCTCTCGCCGCTCGCCCCGCAGGAGCTGCTCTCGAAGGACGTGCTGACGTCGGTGTTGACGGCTGCCGAACGTGGCCGGGCGCCGGCAACCAAGGCGGCGTTCCAGGAAGCGCGCAGCGGACGACTCGGGCCCGCCGCGCTCGCGGCGCTGGATGGCGGCGATCAGACGCTCGCGGCGTTTCTGCGCGGTCTCGACTTCTTCGGCCAGAACCAGCCGGCGCGCGCGGCGACGCAGTTCCAAACCGCGATGCAGGCGGCACCGTCGTTCGCACCGGCGCGACTCTATCTCGGCGCCAGCCTCGCGCAAGGCACGCGTTACAAGGAGGCCGCGGGCCTGCTGCAAAGCGTCCCCATGGATCTCGTGCCCGACGGCACGCCGGCACGCCTGGCGGGAGAGACCTGGTTGAAGGCCGGCGAAGCGACGCTCGCGGCGCAAGCGCTCGAACGCGCCGCCGGCGGCAAGACCGATGACTGGAGGACCGCACGCCTCCTCGGCATCGCCTACGCCGTCAGCAACCGCAGCGACGAAGCGATGACGGTGCTGGCGCCGCATCTCGATGCGCACGCGACCGACCAACCGGCCCTGCTTGCGGGCATCTACAGCGCGTATCGGCGACATCTGACGCCAGAGACGTCGAGCACGCTCGCCGCCGACCGAGATGCCGCGGTGCGTTGGGCCGCCGCTTACAAGAAGTCGGGTGGTGCCCTCGATCCATTGGTCTCGACCTGGATCGCGTTTCTGCAGCAACAGAAGTAGGGGCGCCTCGCGAGGCGCCCCTACACCGACACGGCATCATCGACCAAAGTTCAGTCGATCTAGACCTACCCGCCCATTGCTGATCACCAGCAGCGGGTCCTGCAATGCCGTCGTGTGCTCGAGGGGGTTGCGTTCGACGATGAGGAGGTCGGCTTGGTAGCCGGTTTCGACGAGGCCGATCTGCTTCTCGAGGCGGAGCATCTCCGCGGCGGTCAGCGTCGCGGCCTGCAGCGCCTTCACCGGCGGCACGCCGAAGTCGACGAGATCCACGTACTCCTTCGACACGCGCGCCATGCTCGACGGGCCGTATCCCGTGTCGGCGCCGGCGACGATCTTCACGCCGGCCCGGTGGGCGCGGAAGATGGTCTCGGCCATGCGCGGCAGCATGTGCTGCCCGCGCAGCTGCAGATCGCGGTTGTCGTAGTCGCCGCCGATCTCGGCCACGTCGTGCAGGATGTTCGCCGTCGGCACGAAGTAAGTGCCCTGTTTGGCCATCAGCTGCAGTGTTTCATCCGTCAGATAGGTGCCGTGCTCGATGCTGCGCACACCCGCCTTCACCGCGGCGAGCGCACCCTCGGCGCCATGCGCGTGCGCGAGCACCGGCACGTTCTTCGTCGCGGCCTCCTCGACGAGCGCGCGGAGCTCGGCCTCGCTGTAGACCTGTTTGCGGGGATCGGTATCCGGGGTGCCCGCGCGCTCGGTCGCGAGGACTTTGATCCAGTCGACGTTGCGACTCAGGTTCGCCTGCACCATCTTCCGCAGCGCATCGGTCGTGGTGATGCCGCCGCGCATCAACGGCGCGAGCGAGGGATGATCGAAGAACGCCTCCTCCGCCACCGTCGGCCGCACGTGATAGCCGGTCGCGACCATGTCCGGACCGATCGCCGCGCCCTGCTTGACGAGCTCACGGATGCCGACGTCGACGTAGCTCGACACGCCGGCGCTCCGCACGGTCGTCACGCCGCTCTCGAGCGCGGTGCGCAGCGCGCGCAGATTGGTGATGTGCACGTGTGTGTCGATGAGACCCGGCAGCAGATAGCGACCGCGCACATCGAGCACCTTGGTGCCCGCCGGCGCCGCGCCGGCGCCCACGGACTCGATGCGACCGCCCCGGACCACCACGGTCGCATCCGATCGCACGCTGCCATCACGCACGTTGATGACGCGTGCGTTGATCAGCGCGAGGGCCTCCTGCGTCGGCGGCTGCTGAGCGATCGGTGCGACCGTGAGCAGAAGCGTGAAGGCCGTGAGGGACAAGGCGGGCCTGAACATGAGGTGGAGAATATCAGAGCCCGAATATCAGACCATTTCGGTCGGCAATGACCGTTGGACAGACGTCCCTGCCCGCTCAGATGCCCGCTCGGCCCAATCCCCGAAAGTTGCCCGAACGCCTGAAACGGGCACGTAAAATACGGACACATTTCAGGTTAGGAGAGTATCGATGCACGCCCCAATCAAGTATGCGGAGAAGGGCCTCGCGCTGGCGGCCAACGGCGCCTGGCAGGTGTTCTCGCGGTTGAACCGGATCAGCCAGAACCCGTCCTTCATCCCGCGGTGGTCCGACAAGCCGCTGCTGAAGTCGTATCAGAAGACGAAGCCGCCACTCGGCTGGCCGCGTGAAACGGATTCTCTGTGCCCGAACTGCGTGCGCGAAGCGCGGCAGGCCATCCTCGACGGCACCAAGCCCGTCGAGTCGCTCCTGAACGAGAAGGTCGGCGAGATCAAGGCGACCATCCTGGAGAAGGACGACAAGATCGTCATGGTCAAGGACTGCCCCATCCACGGGCACTTCGAAGACACCATGGCCATCGACACCGACTTCTTCAAGCACCTCGAAGAGGTGTTCCCCGGCCGTGACATCCGCGCCCACAACGACGAGACGCTCCACAACCACGGCAGCAGCACCGTCCAGTACGGCCGGGGCTCAGTGCTCACCGTCGACCTGACCAACCGCTGCAACATGATGTGCGACCCGTGCTTCATGGACGCGAATCAGGTCGGGTTCGTGCACGAGCTGAGCTGGGAAGACATTAAGCAGGTGCTCGACAACGCCATCACGATCAAGCCGCGCCGGCAGATGTCGGTGCAGTTCTCGGGCGGCGAGCCGACGTTGTCGCCGTACTTCCTGGACGCGGTCCGCTACGCGCGCAAGGTGGGCTACAACTCGGTGCAGGCGGCGACCAACGGGATCGAGTTCGCCAAGAGCGTCGATTTCGCCAAGGCCGCGGCTGAGGCCGGCCTGCGCTATGCCTATCTGCAGTTCGACGGCATCGGCAACGCGGCCAACTCACACCGCCGCGTCGGCAACCTCTTCGACGTGAAGCTGCGGGCCATCGAGAACCTGCACGCCGCCGGCGTCGACATCGTGCCGGTCATCACCATCGTCAACGGGCTCAACAACGAGCAGGTCGGCCGCGTCGTCGAGTTCGCGCTCGACAACCCGAAGAAGATCAACTTCCTGTCGTTCCAGCCGGTGTCGTTCACCGGTCGCGACGAGGAGGTGACGCCGGAGCGTCGCGCGGCGCAGCGCTACACGCTGTCGCACCTGGCGCACGACGTGAAGAACCAGACCGGGTTGGGCGAGCCGATTCGCGACTGGTTCCCGATCAGCTTCATGTCGACGTTCACCGACTGGGCGGACGTGGTGCACGGGCCCGATCGTGATTGGGGACAGCTGACGTGCGGCTGCCACCCGAACTGCGGCATCGGCATGGCCGTGATGATCGACAAGGAAACCAAGGAAGCGGTGCCGGTGACGGCGTTCTTGAAGGCCGAGCAGCTGGCCAAGGATGTCGCCGAGGTCAATGACGCGGCCCGCGGCAAGTGGGGCTCCATCATCGGCATGACGCTGGCGCTGCTCCGCAACTACGACCCGTTCCAGGCGCCCACGCACTTCAAGATCGTGGACTTGCTGAAGAAGTTCGACAAGACGTTCGGCGCGACGGGCAAGAACTACGGCGCGGTGACCGGCGATCGCACGATGGCCGACATCGAGAAGCGCCGGAACGACCGCTGGAACTTCCTGTTCATCGCCGGCATGTGGTTCCAGGATCTGTTCAACTACGACTTCCGCCGCACCGAGATGTGCATCATCCCGTACGCGACGCAGCAGGGCGAGATTTCGTTCTGCGCCTACAACACCGGCATCGGCTGGCGCAACATCATCGAGAAGATGCACATGACGGCGACCCTCACCAAGTGGTACGACGAGCATGGCCGTCACGAGATCTTCGCGGGCAACAAGGCCGTGCCGCTCGGCACCACCGACCACTCGCTGAAGTTGAACGCCGAAGCCGTCGCCGCCGGCGCGCAGACCGATCTCGACGAGTTGGGGATCGCGAAGAACGCACGCGAGGAGAAGCTCGCCGCCCAGCGGAAAAAGAAGGAGATGACCGCCGAGGAGCTGCGTCATCACGCCGAGATGGAAACGCTGTATCGACGAGAGGTCCTGAAGGAGCAACCCGGCGCGCCGGTGCTGCAGATCCAGGGACTCACGAAGAACGGCAACAAACAACCGACCGTCAACTAGCACGGTGTGTTCTCGACAAAGGCCACGCGAGCGTTGCGTGGCCTTTGTCACGTACGACGATAGTTTCTCACGACCGTTCCTCACCACAGTTCCTCACGACCGTTCCTCACGAAGGCTTCACGCAGGTTCCTGTCGATAGTTTCCCACGTACGTCGTTGCGAAGAACCTCCGTTGCGGAACGACCGTGGAGCCCCCGTGCCGAACCTTGTCGGGAACCATCATGGGAACGAATGTATGGAACACTCTCTGTATGTCCACCCGCGAACTCTTGGCCCAAACGCACGCATACGCCGCGACGTACGTAGAGACTGTTGGCAATCGGCATGTCGGCGGAATGTTGGGGCGCCGGGAGCTGGTGGCGCGACTTGGTGGCCCGTTGCCGGAAGGACCATCCGATCCGCACCTGGTCATCGAAAAGCTCGTGCGCGATGCGGAGCCTGGGCTGGTCGCCACCATCGGGCCTCGATACTTCGGCTTCGTGACCGGCGGCGCAGTGCCCGTGACGGTCGCGGCCGACTGGCTGGCGAGCGCCTGGGATCAGAACGGCGCGATGTACGTCATGTCGCCGGCGCTTGCCGTCCTGGAAGACGTGGTCAGTGGCTGGATCCTCGAAATGGTGCGGCTCCCCACAGGCGCCAGCGTTGGCTTCGTGACCGGCGCGCACATGGCGAACTTCACCTGCCTCGCCGCCGGCCGACACGAGGTGCTGCGCCGCATCGGGTGGGATGTCGAGGAACAGGGACTGCAGCGCGCGCCGCGCGTGCGTATCATCGCCGGCGATCACGTCCATGTCTCGGTGATCGGCGCGCTGCGCATGTTGGGGTTTGGAGCCGGCGAAGTCCAGCGCGTCCCGGTCGACGATCAAGGACGCATGCAGCTCGAGGCGTTCGAGCGGACGCTACCCACCGGCGAAGGCCCCCTCATCGTCTGCGTGCAGGCGGGCAACGTCAGCTCCGGCGGCAGCGATCCGATCGGGGCCATCGTGACGGCCGCGCACGCACGCGGTGCGTGGGTCCACGTCGACGGGGCGTTCGGCTTGTGGGCCAACGCCATTCCGGAACTGCGCGATCAGATCGCCGGCATCGACACCGCGGACTCGTGGACCACCGACGCGCACAAGTGGCTGAACGTGCCCTACGACTCCGGCCTGGCCATCGTCGCGCATCCCGCACCGCATCGAGCGGCCATGAGCCTGCAGGCGTCGTATCTGATCCGCGGCACGGAGGAAGAACGCATCGGCATGGACTGGGTGCCCGAATCGTCTCGTCGCGCGCGGGTCATTCCACTCTACGCGCTGTTCCGTGCCCTGGGCCGCACCGGCATTCAGGAGATGATCCGCAGAACCGTTACGCTCGCCCGCCGCATGGCTGCGCGGCTCGCGGACGAGCCCGGCGTCCGCATCCTCAACGACGTCGTCCTGAATCAGGTGCTCGTGCGCTTCGATGGCCGTGGTACGGTCACGGCCGATGAGATGACCAAGCAGATCATCGCGCGCGTGCAAGCCGACGGCACGTGCTGGGCGGGCGGCGCGACGTGGTTCGACCAGCAGGTGATGCGCATCTCGGTGTCGAACTGGTCGACCACGGAGGCGGACATCGACACGTCCGCTGACGCGATCGTCCGAATCTATCGAAGGTTCCTCACGGAGGTTCCGCACGGAGGTTCCGCACAGTAGTTCCACACGGTGGTTCGGTTCCAACGAACGTTCCAAAGAGAGTTCGGTTCCGACGAGGGTTCCTACGCAGAACCCCGTGTGGAACGTCGGTTGAACCGAACCTGCGTAAGGAACCTCCGTGAGGAACGTAACCGGCATATGGAACCTCCGTGCGGAACCGAACCGGCGTATGGAACCTCCGTGCGGAACCCTTGTGAGGAACCCTCGTGCGGAACTCTCGTGCTACGGCTTCTTGGGGGGAGGGATCGGTTTCCTGCCGGGCGGCGGCGCGGGACGGTACTCCAGCATCACGTTGCTGATGGTCGCCACCGGTCGGCCGGGCGCTGAAAACGAGTCGTTGCCGTCGACGCGGCGGACCGAGAGCTTCTCGCCCAGAACGCTGACCTGCCCCTCGACATCATCGGGCAGCGTCATCTCGATGAACTCGGCGCCTGCCGGTGCGACGGCCTTCACGCCTCCGGGACCAGCGCCGCCGCCCACGCGATCGAACAGGTCCGCTTCGGTTCGCACCTCGCTCTGAATAACCGCCCGCTCGACGAGCGTGTTGTCCATCGTCAGCACGCCGATGGTGGCGGTGTAGAGCCGGAAGGCGCGATTCTCTTTCACCAGCTCTTCTGAATAGGTGTGCCGGTTGTGCAGCTCGAACGAGATCTTGACCGCGCCGCGATGCGGAGGAATGGTGACCAGAATGCCCTCCTTCGGATCCCGTCCGGTGAGGACATCGCAAAAGCGCCGCTGGGTCTTGACGCCAACTCCGAGCTCGGACGGACACCGAAGCTCAGCCTGTATCCGCGTGAGCTGCGCGGCCGGCGGTCTCTTGGTCTGAGGCGGGCTCTTGGTCGTCGGCTTCCGACCGGTCTGCGCATCTAGGCCGATGGTCAATGCAACGAACACAAGCACTACGGGGACAGGGGCCTGTGACACTCGCACGTTCGACAGATTAGCATCCTCCGGTGGGAGGGGCCGTTCACGAACCGCCCCTACGTCGAGCCGGCTGATGGCCTCATTAGCAATCCGATGAGCCGGCGGGCAGGTTCTTTGCTATCGTCTTCGCGTTGGTGTCGCCAGCTTCGCGCCCGTGAGCTGGCATGGCAGTTTCCCCGCGTACGGTGTTGTCAGCCGTGGCTTTTTGCGAAGGCGTTGCTTGCCCGCCGTAGCCTTTGGCGAAGGCGGGTTCAAAACCTCGTAGCCCCACTACGACTTCTCGGAGGAAGACGATGTCTCGTGTGCGAGATGTGTTCGTTGTTCTCTTCGTAGTCTTCAGCGCCGCCTCGCTTGGCGCACAGGTCCAGACCGGCAGCATCCTGGTTCGGGTGAGTGATGAGCAGGGCGGCGGGATGCCCGGCGTCACCATCACGATCACGAGCTCCGCGCTCGTCGCGGGAACGATGGATGGCGTCAGCGACACCGGCGGCGCGT
The DNA here is from genome assembly GCA_036732565.1 of Vicinamibacterales bacterium. Lineage (GTDB taxonomy): Bacteria > Acidobacteriota > Vicinamibacteria > Vicinamibacterales > UBA2999 > JAIVJN01. Next base: position 5,146 of record DAINCF010000079.1, on the reverse strand, counting down.
ATCGCTTCCCCTCGTTGCCGCCCGGGACCTACACGGTGAAAACCGACCTGACGGGCTTTCAGACCATCGTCCGCGAGAACGTCGTCGTGCTGGTCGGCCAGACGACGCCACTCGATCTCGCGATGCGGGTGGCGAGCGTAGCCGAGACGATCACTGTGACGGGCGCATCCCCGACGATCGATACGACCAGCGCCAACGTCAACGTGCACCTCGGTCAGGAGCTGCTGCAGGCCACGCCTGGCGGTCGCGACATTTGGGCGATGGTCGAGTACAAGGTGCCGAGCCTGTTGATCACGCGACCGGATGTGGGCGGGACATCGGGCGGCCTCCAAGGCACCTACAGTGCTCGGGGCACGCCAAGCAGCCAGAATTCGCAGTATCTGAACGGCGTCAACGTCGGCGACCCGTCGGCGATCGGCGCCGCCGGCTACTACTACGACTACGACGCGTTCGACGATGTCCAAGTGTCGACCGGCGCGCACGACATCACCGTGCCCACCGGGGGCGTGTTCCTCAACATGGTCACCAAGAGCGGCAGCGACCGCTGGCTGGGCAAGGGCACATTCGCCTGGGAAAGCGACGCCACTCAAGGCAGTAACGTCGACAGCGATCTGCTCTTCAACGGCTTCCGTGCAGACACGAACGTCATCGACTACGTCTCGGACGCCAGCATCAACGTCGGCGGCCCGATCATCGCCAACAAGCTGCGCGTCTTCGGATCGTTCCGTGACTGGCGCGTGCACGTGAACGTGCCCGCGGCGTTCTCGCAGTTGGTCCTCGACCAGACCAACATCACCTCCGGACTCATCAACGCCACGTATCAGGTCAACGACAAGAACCGGCTGACCGGGTTCTACTCACGCCAGCGGTATGCGAAGCCGAATCGGTTTCTTCAGGCCCCGACGACGACGCTGGTCGAAGAATCCACGAGCAACGAGCAAGACGTTTTCAACGTCTACCAGGCCCTGTGGAACTCTGTGATCACGAGCCGGCTGTTCCTCGATGCCCGCTTCAGTCTGAACACGATCTTGTTCCCGACATACCTGAACGGCACCGACCAGACGCTGCTCGATCAGGCCACGAACATCCGCACCCGAAACTTCACGGCGGGCACGGAGCGCTTTCGCGATCGGTATCAGGGCAACGCGACCGCGCAGTACTTCATCGACAATCTCCTGGGTGGACGCCACGAGCTGCGCTTCGGTTTCGATCACGCCCATGCGCCCGTGCACAACCTCACTGAGCGCTTCGATGACGTGGACCTGACGTACAACAGCACCACAGGCCGAGGCGTGACGGCCATCCTGTACGGCACGCCGTTCGACACGCGCTCCGCGGTGGATGTCACGGCGCTCTACCTGCAGGACGGCTATGCCATCGATCGGCTCACGCTGACGGGCGGCTTGCGATGGGAACGCTTGGAGGCCTACCTGCCGGAGCAGAGCAGCCCGCCGAGCCGATTCTTCCCGGACATTCAACGGGCGTTCCCGGAGCAACGCGACGTCGTGCTGTGGCACACGTTGGGACCGCGCCTTGGAGCCACATTCGATCCGATGGGCGACGGCCGCACGGCCCTCAAGGCATCCGCTGGACGTTACTACTACATCATCAGCTCGGATGGAGCGCCCATCAGCAACGTCAATCCCAACGCGAACTTCCAGCGCCAGTACACCTGGAACGACGCCAACGGGGACTTGCGCTTCCAGGATGGCGAGCAGGTGGGGCCCTTTGTAGAGACTTCCGGCACCACGACGACGGTCAGCCCGGATTACCGGCGGCCCTACACCGATGAGTACTCCGCAGGCGTGGATCGAGAGCTCATACCGGCGGTGAAGCTGAGCGCCGTGTATACCTATCGCCGCGAGAAGTACCCCACGGCGACGATCAACCCGCTGAACCCGTTCTCGACCACGTTGACCACGCGTCCGGACACGGGACGCGACGGTGTGGCGGGAACCTCAGACGACGGCACGTACCAGTTCTACGACCGCATCTTAGGCGCGAATCAGACGCTCATCACCAACGATCCAACAGCGCTACAGAGCTACAAGGGCATCGAGGTCACCCTTACCAAGCGCATGTCCGAACGATGGCAGGCGCTCGTCGGATACACCTACTCTCAAACCGACATCAGCGGCCTCAGCGCGAATGTGGACCCGAACCGGCTGCTCAATGCGGAGGGCCCGCTCGCGAACGGCGTTCAGCTGCACACCGCGAACGTCAACAGCCAGCTTGGCGATCGGCCGCATCAGTTCAAGCTGACCGGCTCGTACATCCTCCCGTTTCACGAGATCCAAGTTGGAGCGAACTTCCTGTCGCAGAGCGGCATTCCGGTCACGCGTCAAGTCAACGCGACGCTCAGCGTGGGTGGGACGACGCCCGTCAACGTCGAGCCGCTTGGATCGGAACGTCTCGACTTGGTCAACCGGCTCGATCTGCGCGTCGCCAAGACCTTCTCGCTGGCGCGGGGATCGCTCGAGGGTGCGCTCGACATTCACAACGTCTCGAACGCGAATACGGCGTGGGACGCTCGGGTCTTGAGCGGAACCATCGGCCTGCGGCAGGATGGTCTGCCGACCGGCGCGCTCAACACGGTGCCGCAGTTCCTGTCGCCGGCATCGATCCTCGGCCCGAGAGTGATCCGCTTCAACGTGTCGTACAGATTCTGAAGAGGGCCTGGGACTTGGGTCTTGGGGCCTGAGGCCTGAATGGCCTCGGGCCTCAGACTCTGGCCTCGAGTCCCGGGTCCCAGGCCTCGGGCCTGTGGTCAGTCCTCGTCGAGGCACGACACCGCGGCTGGCGTGAGGTTGAGCACACCGCCCAACTCAGGGCCCTTGTGTTTGATCAATTCGAGGAACTCCATTCGCGTGCGGGCGTTGTCGCGGAAGGCGCCGAGCATCGCCGAGGTGATGGTGTAGGAATTCTGCTTCTCCACGCCTCGCATCGCCATGCACAGGTGGGTGCCCTCGCACACCACCGCCACGCCCACCGGGTCGATCTTCTCGCGGATGGTCTCGGCGATCTGATTCGTCATCCGTTCCTGCAGCTGGAGGCGTCGCGCGAAGATGTCGACGAGCCGCGGCAGCTTGCTGAGCCCGATGACTCGACCGTTCGGGATGTACGCGACATGGCAGCGCCCGAAGAACGGCAGCAAGTGATGCTCGCAGAGGCTGTAGAAGTCGATATCGCGGACGATCACCATCTCGCTATAATCGACTTTGAACATCGCGCCATTCAGGACGGCGTCGATGTCCGCGTCATACCCGCTCGTGAGAAACTTCAGCGCCGTTTCGACCCGCCGCGGTGTGCGGACCAGCCCCTCCCGCGAAGGATTCTCGCCTAGCTCCACTAGCAGGCGCCGAATCAGTTCCTCCATCTGGCTATTGTACCTTGTGCTTTCGGGACTCACGCCCATCGCCGGCAGTCGGGCGTCGGGCGTCGGCAGTCCAGTGGCCAGCGACCTTCCGCGACTTCCTCTCGACTGCCGACTGCCGACTGCCGATTGCCGACTGTATTCGCCGTTGCAGCCCGCGTCCGCGCCGCCGCCCGACGAACTCTATCGAAACCGCGAGGACCTCGCGAGCGCCAAACACGCGGCGAACATCTGGGCCATGCGGCTCAAGACCGACCCCAAGGACTTCGAGTCCGCATGGAAGCTGGCGCGCGCGCAGTATTGGCTCGGCACCAACGGCCTGCCCGAACCCGAGCGCCGCGCCGCACTCGAAGTCGGCATCGAAGCGGCACGAGCGGCCGCGGCCATCGCGCCGAACAAGCCCGAAGGGCACTTCTGGATCGCCGCCAACATGGGCATGCTCGCCGAGGGCTTTGGCCTTCGACAGGGCATCAAGTACCGAGGGCAGATCCGCGACGAGCTCCAGACGACCCTGAAATTGGATCCGGCCTTCATGCAGGGCTCGGCCGACCGCGCGCTCGGCCGCTGGTACTACAAGGTCCCCGGCATGTTCGGTGGCAGCAAACAGAAATCCGAGGAGCACCTGCGCAAGGCCCTCGCCTACAACGAGCAGAGCATCATCACGCGACTCTTTCTCGCCGAAACCCTCATCGAGCTGAATCGCAGGGCCGACGCGCATAAGGAGCTGGAAGCCGCCATCGCCGCCCCTCTCGATCCGGAGTGGACTCCCGAGGATCGGAAATTCAAGGAGCAAGCGAAGCAGCTGCTGGCGAAGCTCTCTCGCTGACACCGGTAGGGGCGGTTCGCGAACCGCCCTTACGAATACGTGTAGAACCCTCTCCCGCTCTTCTTGCCATGATGTCCCGCCAGCACCATGCGCTTGAGCAGCGGCGGCGGCGCGAAGCGCGGCTCGCGGAACTCTTCGAACAGGATGTTCGCGATGTAATAGGTCGTGTCGAGACCGACGAAGTCGAGCAGCGTCAGCGGTCCCATCGGATGACCGCATCCCAGCTTCATCCCCTTGTCGATGTCCTCCACCGTGCCGAGCCCTTCCTCCAGACACCGGATCGCGTCGAGCAGATACGGGACCAGCAGGCGGTTGACGATGAACCCGCCCCTGTCGGGCGCGGTGATCGGCTCCTTGCCCAACGCCTGCGCGAACCCGAAGAGTGCGGTATAGGTCTCCTGGCTGGTGGTGAGCGCCTTGATGACCTCCACGAGCTTCATCAGCGGCACCGGGTTGAAGAAGTGCAGTCCGGCAACCTTGTCTGGCCGCGTGGTCGCGGCCGCCAGCTCCGTGATCGAGAGCGACGAGGTGTTCGATGCGATCAGACAGCTCGGACCGACGACGGCTTCGACTTGCGCGTAGGCTTTCTTCTTGACGTCGACGTTCTCGACGATCGCTTCGATGACCAGATCGCAATCCTTCAGATCGGCATAGCTCGTCGTGCCCGTCAGGTTCCCAAGCGTCGTCTCGCGCGCCTCCGTCGTCACCTTCCCCTTCGCCACGCCATCGTCTAGAAATTTCTTGATGCGTCCGAGGCCTTTGTCGAGGACGCCCTGATCCACTTCGAGCACGATCGTCTTGAAGCCGGCGGCCGCGGAGACTTGCGCGATACCGGATCCCATCAGGCCACAGCCGAGCACACCAACCGTCGTAATCGCCATGAATACTCCAAGATTTGGGCCGGCCTAAAGGCCGGCCCCTACGTACGTATGCGCAGCGGCCTACGC
>DAINCF010000078.1:0-18259 GCA_036732565.1 Vicinamibacterales bacterium | reverse complement strand
GGGCATCCGGTGGCGACGGCGATGCTGGCGCGCCGCGCGCTGGAGTACACGAGCATGTTCGGCATGCCGATGATCGAGCACTGCGAGGATCAGACGCTCAAGGCCGACGGCTGCGCCCATGAAGGCCCGAACGCCGCGGCGCTCGGACTCAAAGGCATTCCGGGCGTGGCCGAGGCGATCACCGCCGCACGCGACATCCTGCTCGCCGAGATGACCGGTGGTCACGTCCACCTGGCGCACATGAGCGCGTGGACGACCCTGGAAGCGGTGCGACAGGGGAAGGGACGTGGCGTCAAGGTCACCTGCGAGGTCGCGCCGCATCACTTCACGTTGACCGACGACCTGCTGGGCGCGCCGATTCCCTACGACACCAACGCGAAGATGAACCCGCCGCTGCGCGAAGCCAAGGATCGCGACGCCATGCTTGCCGGCATCGTCGATGGCTCGGTGGATGTGATCGCGACCGACCATGCGCCGCATCACTACGACGAGAAGAACGTCGAGTTCGACCGTGCGCCATTCGGCATCGTCGGCCTCGAGACCGCGATCCCGATCGCGCTGCACACGCTCGTGCACGGCGGCCTGATTCGGCTGCCGAGGCTCGTCGAGCTGATGTCCGTGAATCCGGCGCGCATTCTCGGCGTGACCGGAGGATCGCTGAGCGATGGCGCGCTGGCCGACATCACGATTCTCGCGCCGGACAAGAGCGTGACGATCGATCGGGCGCGGCTCCGCAGCAAGTCCAAGAACACGCCGTATCACGGATGGACGTTCCGCGGCGGCGTGGCCGCGACCATCGTCGGCGGGCGTGTCGTGTTCGCGGACGAGACGGTTGGCTTGTCAGTAGGAGCGCTGCGCGGATGACCGCGCGGCACGAGGACGTGCGCGCGCGTGCGCTCGACGACCTGCGCCGCTTCGAAGTGGTCATGGCGGGGCACTTCGACTACGGAAACGGCTTTCACGGCAAGCTCTATCTGAACCCGCATCAATTGCTGCGTCAGCCCTCGACGATCTGGCGGGTCGCGCAGGATTTGATCGACGTCATGCCGCCGGCGTTCATCCAGGCCGAGGTCGTCGCCGGACCGGTCACCGGAGGTGCACTGCTGGCGCATACGCTCGCCGGCTTGCTCGACGGCCGACGACCGTTGACGCAGGCGCAGTACTCCTTCGCGCCGTTCAGCAGTGCGGCGGATGGACAACCGACGCTCTCGGCCTTCTACGCCGACTCCATCAAAGGCCGCCGCGTTCTGTTGGCCGACGATGTCCGGAACACCGGGCAGACGCTGCGACAGTGCGCGGATCTGGTGACGGCAGCGGGCGGCAGCGTCATCGGCGCGGTAGTGATCGTCGATCGCATGGAGGCGACCACGGAGCTCGGCGCCCCAACCATCGCCCTGGTGGACTATCAGGCGCCCGCGAACTACCCCGCCGCCGAGTGCCCGCTCTGCAGAGCGGGCATCGCTGTCACCGCTTTTTGAGTGTCAATGGCCGGCTTTCGGTCAATTTCGCGACGCCCTCTGTAAGGTCCCCGGCCCGCGCGCGACTACACAGGCAGGAGGGATCATGCCGCTGCTGGAGCGACACCGTCTGCTGTTCCGAGGTGCGGCGGCGTAAATGCGGGACGAGCGGCATCCGATCATCGACCATCGCGAGGCGCAGTACCTGCGCCTGCTGCGCGCCCACGATCACGCGATTCGTCGCCTCGCGCTCAGCTACGAGCGCGATCCGGCGCGACGGCAGGACCTCGTGCAGGACGTCTGGATGGCCGTGTGGCAGGCGCTGCCGGCGTTTCGCGGCGAGTGCTCCGAGCGCACGTTCGTCTTCCGCATTGCCCACAACCGTGGCGTGAGCCACACGCTGCATTGGCGTCGCCGGCGCACGGAGACACTCGACCAAGACGCGCCCGTGCCGGCGACCGGGGCAGATCCCGAGCGTGCCGCCACCGAAGGGCAAAGGCGCGAGCGGCTGCAATCCGCCGTCCAGGCGTTGCCGCTCGGCCTGCGGCAGGTTGTCGTCATGACGCTCGAAGGCCTCAGCCAGCGAGAGATCGGCGAGGTCATCGGCATCAGCGAGAACAACGTCGCGGTCCGACTCAGTCGCGCCCGCATTGCACTGGCGCGACTGATGCCGGCAATGGAGTCCGATCATGACCACAGGTGATCGCGAGTTGCAGCGTTTGACGGAGGAGTGGCAGGCCACCGAAGTACCGGGCGTGCCTCCGGATCGCATCCGCGACTATGTGCGGCAACGAAGCCGCCTGCTTGCGCTCTGGATCGCGTCCGAGGCGATCGTCGGCGTCGCGGGTCTCACGTTCATTCTCTATCTGGTCGTGGTGGAATCGGATCGCGTCCATCAGGTCTTGATGTTGGCGCTTGCGCTCGCCGTGGTCGCTCTTCTGGCGTTCGATGCGTGGAACTGGCGCGGCACACTCCGGGCATCGGCGGAGGATACGGCGACGTTTCTCACGCTGTCGATGGAACGGTTGGGGCGGTTCCGTCGCGCCATCCGCATGTCGTGGCTGTTCTTGGCGGTGCAGGTCGTGGTGTTCACGCCGTGGATCTGGTATCGACTCTACGGTCGGGAGGTCTTCCCGACCGTCAGGCAGCAGGTGTTTGCCTGGGGGCTGCTGATCGGGCTGTCAGTGGCGGCGGCGGTGTGGACGCTCCTCGTCACGCGCTGGGTGAAGCGTGACCGCCAAGTGCTCGAGGGTTTGGCGCGAGAGCTGACGAGTGAGTAACCGTCCGCCCCGAGCTCGCCCTGAGAGGGCAGGCGATACGATAAGAGCGCTCATGCGTCCGTCTCTCGCCCTCGACCTGCGCCCGCGGCTCGATGGTCTCTACCAGCAGTTCAATCTCGAGCACGTTGTCTCCGATCCGATCTGGCGAGTCCGGCGATACTCGAAGCCCGACGATCTGGAGGTCGTCGGCTTTTGCGCGGCGGCACTGGCGTTCGGGCGGGTGCAGAGCGTGCTGCAGTCGATCGATGGCCTGTTGGCCGTGATGGGACCGTCGCCCGCCGCCTACGTCCGTCAGTTCGATCCAAAGCGCGATCGCGGTCAGCTGCAACACCTCGTGCACCGGTGGACGAAAGGAGTCGATCTCGCGGCGCTCGTCTGGGTGCTCCGTCAGATGATCGACGCCGACGGCTCGATCGAGACCTTCTTCGCCCGCGGCCTCGATCCCGACGCCGAGGACGTGCAAGCGGCCCTCGATTCGTTTTCATCCCGGGCCTGCGGGCTGGACGTCCGCGCGGTGTACGGACGCACCAAGCCGCGACCGGGCGTGGGCTACTTCTTTTCTCGCCCCGCCTCCGGCGGGGCCTGCAAGCGGCTGAATCTGTTCTTGCGCTGGATGGTCCGCAAGGACGCCGTCGACCTCGGCGTCTGGACCCGCGTGCGGCCGGCACAGCTGGTTGTGCCGCTCGACACCCACGTCATCCGTGTCGGCCGCTGCCTGGGGTTGACCCGCTACACCAGCCCGGGCTGGCGCATGGCCGCGGACATCACCCGATCCTTGCGCGCCATCGATCCAGTGGATCCCGTGAAGTACGACTTCTCACTCTGCCATCTCGGCATGATGAACGCGTGCGGCTTCCACAAGCCGCAGCGCGACACGCGCTGCCCGCTCAGAGGCGCGTGCCGCCCAGCGAGCGTTGCCACGAAGCGCACGAAAGCCGCGAAGAGAACCTTTTCTTAGTGGTCCTTCGTGCCCTCGTGGCTCCGTCGTTCACTGCACCACGATCGTGCCGACCATGTTCGGATGAAAGCCGCAGTGATACCGGAACGTTCCTGCGGTCGAGAACGTGAAGCTTCCTTGCCCACCCGATCGAATGGACGCCAGATTGAACGCGCCGTTGTCCGCCGTCGGATCGTGCGAGGTGTTGTCGTTGTTGACCCACACGACGGTCGATCCGGTCGCGACGGTAAACGGGTTCGCGCCGAACGCATCGGTGCTGCGAAACTCGGCGCCCTGCTGAATGGCGACGTTGACGCTGTTGCCGCCAGGCGGCGGTGGTGAAGGGGACGTGGGCGACATCTCGTTGCTGTCACCGCACATCGAGAACGAAAGCACACTGAGCAGAGAGATGACCAGACGCCACGGGGTCCCCGCCGCGCGGACTGTGCGCGGTGGGGTGTTCCATCGAATCATGACGAGCCTCCTGACGGCGTGGCGCACCACCGAAGATGCGATGGCAGAAGGCAAGAGCGCTGCCACACTACAGCAGATGTGAATAGCGTGATTCGCGGAAGAGGTAATTGCGGGAGCTTTCGCGCGTCGTGATCGGGTTTCGACCGGCGTAAGCGACTCGGGCCGCCCTGAACGGCGGCCCCTACGTACGCAACGGAGCTTCCTACGTACGCAAGGGAGTGTCTTCGTAGCGGCCGAGCCTTTAGGCCGGCCGAGACGCCGCTCTTCGATAGACCTTCAGCGTGCCTTCGATGAGTCGCCCGACGCCGAAACGCTCGCCAACGCGCGCGTAGCCGGCTTCGCCCATCTGTCGCCGCAACGCGGGTGCCTTGAGCAGGCGCACGATTCCGGCCGCCAGCGCCTTGGCGTCGCCTGGCGTCACGAGCAAGCCCGTCTCTCCCGGCACGACCGCTTCCGGAATACCACCCGCCGAGGTGCCGACGACGGCCAGCTTCATCGCCATGGCGTCGAGCACGGTCGATCCCAGTCCTTCGGTCACCGAGCTCATCACGAACAGGTCCGCTGACTTGACGAGCTGCAGCACGTCTTCCCGGAAGCCCGCGAGGATGATCTGCTTCTCGAAGTTCCGATCCTTGATCTGCTTCTCGAGCGCGCCGCGCAGATCGCCTTCGCCGAAGATGATCGCATGCGCGTCCGGCACCTCGCGGATGACGCCGGTCATCGCGTCGACCAGGTGCTTCTGCCCCTTGTGCGCGACCAGCGCCCCGACGTTGACGATGACGGGGACGCCATGCGGGAGCCAGAATTCCCTGTGGACGTCGACAGCCGGAAGGTTGGCGATTCGCTCCACGTCGATGCCGTCGTGGACCACGTCGATGCTGGACTCCGGAATGCCGTCGTGCACCAGCACGTCGCGGATCGCTTGGGACGCGGCGATGAAGACGTCGACCTGGCGGTACTTCCAGCGGGAGAACGAGTGCCCCTGTAGATGGAAGTCCACACGCCGCGACGCGACGAGCGCGGGACAGGGTGAGGGTGCGGCAAACGACAGCGCCAACCCCGCCATGGCGATCGCGTGCGGGTCGTGGGCGTGGACGACGTCTGGCTTGATGTCGCGAAGCACGCGCGACAGACGCCATCCCGTCGCCAGATCGACTTCGTTTCTGGGCGCCAGAGGAATCAAATCGGGCCCTTCGCGCGCGCGGCGATAGAGCTCGCCCTCGGGGTGCGCCACGAGCACCGCGCGATGGCCCGCGGCCCGAAGCCCCAGGACCGTCAGGAGGACCTGGTTTTGTCCGCCGCGCCAGGTGCGAGCGGTGTCGATGTGGACTGTGAGCACAGCTCCCAGAGCTTCGCGAACTTCAAGCCGACGTAGTGCGCGTTCATCACCGACACGATGAGCCCCACCGTGCCGTCTCGAAAGCCACCCTTCAGGAGATAGTTGCGGGCAAAGGCGAGGCGCGGCCGAACCAGCAGGTCGATCAGGCCTGCGCGCCGGCCCTCCTCGTACATCTGCCGCGCCGCCAGCGTCGTGTACCGGTCCATCGTCTGCATGTGATGCGAGATGTTGCGATACGCGAAATGCTCGATCTCGCCGCGCAACGCCGCGACCCGGCCGACGATCGAGACGGACTCGTGTACGTAGTGGCCGACCCATCGACCCTGGCGGCGGTCGTACAAGCGAAGCTGGAAATCGGGATACCAATCCGTCGATCGGAGCCAGCGGCCCAGATGAAAAGTGACGCGGGGGATGCGATAGCCGTGCGCCTGCGGCGGATCGGCCATCAGCGTGCGGATCTCGGCACCCAGCGGCTCGGAAACGCGTTCGTCGGCGTCGAGGGAGAGAATCCAGTCGTGGGTGGCCTGCACCGCGGCGAAGTTCTTCTGCGCCGCGTACCCCGGCCACGGCTCGACGATCACGCGGTCGGTGAAGCGCCGCGCGATCGTCACGGTGTCGTCGGTGCTGCCGCAGTCGACCACCACGATTTCGTCGGCCCACGCGACCGACTGCAATGCCCCCGCGATGTTCGCGGCTTCGTTCTTCGTGATGACCGTGACGGTCAACTTCGGCACGGGCCGAATTCTATCCGGGTTCTCGGGTTCTTGGGTTCTCCGGTTCAGGTTCTCCGGTTCCTGGTTCCGGTTCTCGGTTCTATTGCTGCTGCTGTTGCTGCTGCTGCTGTTGTGGCTGTTGCTGGCCAGACGATGTGGACGTGGCGTTCGAGCCCGTCGATGTCTGCGTCACCGACGAGCTATCCGTGGTGGTGCCCGTGGTGGTGCTGAGCGGCGCCAGCTGTGCGGTCTCGAAGTCCACGCCGGATTTCAAGTGATCGATGACCGCCTGAAGCTCGTTGTTGCGCGCCTGGTTCAAGTCGCGCTGGGCCTGCACGACGAAGAAGCTCGACGTCATCCCCGCCTGGAACTTCTTCTCCTCGGATTCCAGCCGTTTTTCCGCCAGCGCCCGCGCGGCGCGGGTCGCCTCGACACGCTTGCCGTTGGTCTGCACCGAGCGCGCGAGGTCGCGAATCTGTGTGGCGATCAGCAGCTCCCGCGCGTCGATTTGCTTCCGCTGTTGTGAGATTTGCAACCGGGTACGTGCCAGGTTCGCTTCGGCAGTTGACCTGCCGAGCGGGTAATTGATCTGAAGCGCGAACTGCCACGTCGGGAACTCGCCCACAAACGCATCACCCAGCGCCGAGCCAAAGGATGTGTTGACGATGGTGTCAGGGCGAATCGGCCCGGGCGGGAAGCCCGCCTCACGTTGAAACTGCGTGCCTCCACGACCCAGAGCGGAATAGTCCAGGATCGCGTTGATGCCTGGCAACGTCTGGTTGCGATAGAACCGCACGTTGACCTCGTTCGACTCGATCTGCCTCCGAATTTGGTTCACATCCGTCCGCTTGTCCAAGGCATTGCGGACCGCGGCATCGGTATCGACAGGAATCGGCGCAAACGTCGCGCGATCCGACGGCTGCAGCCTCATCGTCCAGAAGTCCTGCGCCGAGGGGTCGTAGACGAGCGCCCGCAAACGGTCCTCGGCGCGGCCGATTGACGCCTCCGCGAGGATGACACTCTCTTCGCGCTGCGCGACCTCGGCTTCGGCCTGAATGATGTCGATCGGCGCCATCGTCCCGATCTCCACGCGCGCGCGGTTCTCCTTGAGTGAGCGTTGCGCAAGTCCCAATGACTCTTGCTGGACCGCAAGATTGTCGATGGCGTAGACCAGATCCCAGTAGGCATTCCTCACGTTGCGCGTCGTGACGGCCACCGTCTGCTGCAACTGCACGTCGGAGATCTCCCGATTCTTCCGGCTGACGAGGACCTGCTGCCGGGTGTTGTCGATGCCCAGGTTCCGGAGCAGCGGTTGCGTGAAGTTGAAGGAGAAGGTCGAGCTCAACGACGGGTTGCGTGTGGTCGAGGCATTGTTGGTTTCGATGCGCGCGGTGTCCCAGCCGACGAAGTATGAGCCGCCGCCCCACTTCAACAACTGTCCGACGCCAGTTGTGGAGAACATTCGATCCTCATCGACGGTACTTTGCGCGCCGGCCAGGAACGAATCAGTCTGATTCGACGCGGTGCGCCCTGTGAGCGTCGAGTCGAAGCTCGGCGTCCACCCGGAACTCGCGACCGAGATCCCCAGGTCCTGGATTTGAGGGCTAATCCGCTGAACCTGGAGATCGACGTTCTGCTCCAGGGCGAGTGCCACCGCATCGTCGATGGTCAGTTGCCGGACGGGCCCGGCCTGGGCGGCCGGGGCTTGCGTCGCCGCGCGCTCTGCCGCCGACGCGGCGATTGTCTGGGCCCGGACAGGGCTCGGTTCGAAAACGGACAGCAAGGCCGCCGCCGCGATCGCGGTCAGGGCCTTCCGCCCTACCTGGAAGTGTCTCTGGTCACGCATTTGCCTGGTACTCCAAATGGTTCTGGGGCCCCCACAACCGCCTTCGCCCAGGCTACGGCGGTCTCGCCGGAGCGCTTCGCGCGGAGGCGGGCGGGGTGCCCTACGGCGTGTGGCAGGCCCTGGGGCAGCAAAAGGGGTGCCTGGAAGGCCCACGGGTAATGTAGACGTCCTGCCGGTGGTCAAGGTTCGTCCTCGGGCGGTCGTTATACTACCGCTCGATGAGCGAAGCCGACCTCCTACTGCTCTTTCGCCGCTCCGGGGCCCTGCTCGAGGGCCATTTCCGACTGTCCTCCGGCCTTCACAGCCCGGGCTACCTCCAGTGCGCGCTGGTTCTCCAGTGGCCGGCGGACGCCGAGGCGCTGGGCCGGGCCCTGGGTGACAAAGTTCGGGCCTGGGGCAGTAATTGCGTGCTGTCCCCGGCGCTGGGTGGGCTCATCATCGGTCACGAGGTCGGCCGGGCTCTGGGCGTTCGCGCGATCTTCGCGGAGCGCGTCGACGGCACGCTCACCCTCCGCCGCGGGTTCACGCTCTCGCCGAGTGACCGCGTGCTGGTCGTCGAAGACGTGCTGACCACGGGGCTGTCGACGCGCGAGACCATCGAGGTCGCGCAGCACGCCGGTGCCACCGTCGTCGGCGCCGGCGCCATCGTCGACCGCAGCGGCGGACGTCATGGGCTCACCGTGCCGTTCGCAGCGCTGCTTCCCATGGATCTCCCGACGTATCAGCCGGAGCAATGCCCGCTGTGCGCGGCGGGTTCGCCGGTCACGAAACCGGGCTCACGCCAGTCCTGAGGCGTGGGACCTGATTCTCAAGTCAGACTCGAGACCTGGGTCCCGAGTCTCGAGGCCGGCGCGCGCCGCCGTGCCGCCGCGCGCAAAGGCCTCGGGTCCCAAGTCTCGAGCCTCAAACCGACTGTCTCTCATGAAGTGTTTCAAACTGACTCTCGCCTACGACGGCAGCGAATTTTGCGGCTGGCAGCGGCAAGGCGCGCTCCGGACGGTGCAAGGGGAGCTGGAGAAGGTGCTGGCGCGGATCGAGGAGCGGCCGGTGTCGGTGACTGGCGCGGGGCGCACGGATGCGGGCGTGCATGCCGCGGGACAGGTCGCGAGCGTCCGGTTGACGAAGTCGATCAGCGCGGACCACCTGCTCCGGGCGTTGAACGCGGTGCTCACCGAGGACGTGCGGGTCCGCGCCGTGGAGGAGCGCCCCGTCGACTTCAACGCGCGGCGTCACGCACGCGCGAAGACGTATCACTACTGGATCTGGAACGCCCGCGTCATGCCGCCGTTGTTGCGACGGACGACGTGGCACGTGCCGCAGCCGGCGGCCATCGATGCCATGATCGAGGTTGCGCGGCTCTTCGAAGGCAGGCACGACTTCGTGGCGCTGCAGGCCCGGGGCGCGCGCGTCAAATCGACGACCCGCACACTGAGCGTCTCGCGAATCGCGCGCATGCCGTTGGCGGAGTGGCCTGGTGTCCTTCCGGTCGAAAGCGTGACTGCCGACTGCCGACTGCCGACTCCCGAATTGCCCCTCCTTCGATATGAGGCGTCGGGTAACGGGTTCCTGCGGCACATGGTGCGGACGATGGCCGGAACCATCGTCGACGTCGGCCGCGGGCGCCGCACGGTGGACGACGTACGGGCCGTGTTGCATGACGGTGCGCGGGCGCGCGCCGGACGCACGGCGCCGCCCCACGGCCTGACGCTGTGGTCTGTCGACTACGAAGGCGTGGAAGGCGTGTAGGGGCGGCTCGCGAGTCGCCCCTACGTTCCTGGGTCGTCGGTCAACCCGATGTAAGATAAGGGCTTTCCGACCTATGAGCTTGGAGCAACTGTTGGCGTGGGTTCCACCTGGTAGCCCCGAAGCCGCGCTGGCCGATCAGGTAATCCCCGACCGCGTGCCGCGCCATGTCGCGATCATCATGGATGGGAACGGCCGGTGGGCAGGGAAGCGCCATCTGCCGCGCGTCGAAGGCCACCGCGCCAGCATCGACGCGGTTCGCGACGTCGTCGAGGCATCGGCTCGACTCGGGCTCGAGGTCCTGACGCTCTACGCGTTCTCGAGTGAGAACTGGAAGCGTCCCCGCGCCGAAGTCAGCACGCTCATGACCTTGCTGAAACGCTATTTGCGCTCCGAGCTGGCGACGCTGCTCCAGAACAACATCCGATTCAGTGTCATCGGCCGCGCGCAGGAACTGGCGCCGGACGTGCTTCACGAGCTGCGCGTCGCGGAGCAGAAGACCGAGCGGAACACCGGCATGCGCTTCAACATCGCGCTGAACTACGGTGGCCGCGCCGAGATCGTGGATGCCGCGCGGCGTGCGATCGAGGCGGGCATCCGCGCCGAAGATCTCGACGAGCGCCGCTTCGCGGACTTCCTCTACACGGCCGGACAACCTGATCCCGATCTACTCATTCGCACGAGCGGCGAGATGCGTGTGAGCAATTACCTGCTGTGGCAGATTGCCTACGCGGAGATTTGGGTCACCGAGACGTTGTGGCCCGACTTTCGCTGCCGCGATCTGCTGGAAGCGATCCTCGCCTACCAGAAGCGCAACCGCCGGTACGGCGGCATCCACTCGACACCGGTGGCGGCCGGCGCGAAATAGCCGCCGCATTTCATGGTTCGTCTGCTCAGCGGCGCGCTGCTGGCCGCCGCGTTCGTCGCGCTCATCTGGTTTGCGTCCACTCCCGTCCTGCTGTCGGTCGCGCTGGTCGTGGCCGCCCTCGCGTTTCAAGAGTACGCACGGGTGGTGCGTGCCATCGGCGCGATCGTGCGGCCGTGGCCGACCATCGTGCCGACGCTGGCGGCGGTGGCCATGGTGCCGTTCCCGTGGATCGCCATCGAATCCGTCCTGGGTGCCGCGCTCATCATCGCCGCGGTCAGCGTGCTGACCTCGAATCGGCAGGGCGCGAGCGGTTTCCACGACGTCTCCGCGGCGGTCCTCGCGCCGGTGTATCTCGGCCTGCCGTTGGGATCGCTCGTCGCGATTCACGCGATGGGCGGCCGCCACGCGGTGCTGCTGCTCGTCTTCACCATCGTGGTCAGCGACTCGGCGCAGTACTACACCGGCCGGCTTTTCGGACGACGGCTGTTGGCGCCCCGCATCAGCCCGAAGAAGACGCGGGAAGGGGCGCTCGGGGGCTTCGTCATCGGGCCGGCCTTTCTGGTGTTGGCGGGACACTACTGGCTGCCGGGCGCGGCGCCGCTCTCACTCGCGGGGATGGGCGTCCTGCTCGTGGCCGCTGGCATCTTCGGCGATCTCTTCGAATCGTTGCTGAAGCGATCGGCAGGGGTGAAGGACAGCTCGACCCTCATTCCAGGACACGGCGGCATCCTCGATCGCATCGACGCGCTGCTCTTCGCGACACCGATTTTCTATTTCTATCTGAGGGCGTTGTGACGCGGCCTTCAGCTCACGGCCATCTGCGACACGCGCCGAGCTCTGGATGAAGCGGATCGCGATTCTCGGCTCGACGGGCTCCATCGGCACGAGCGCGCTCGCGGTGGTCGACGCCCACTCCGATCGCCTTCGGGCCGTGGCGCTGGCGGCCGGGAACAACGCCGCGACGTTCGCCGAGCAGGTTGCGCGCTATGCGCCCGCCGCTGTCGCGATGTCCACGGGCGCGAAGCTGGACGATGTGCGTCGGCGGCTGGGAGGAACGCTGCCGCCGCGGCACGGCGTTGGGTGCGAAGGGCTCATTGCCGTGGCGACGCATCCCGAGGTCGACATCGTCTTGTGCGCGTCCTCCGGCACGGCGGCGCTGGAAGCCGTCCTTGCCGCCATCGACGCGGGCAAGACCATCGCGCTAGCGAACAAGGAAGTGCTGGTGATGGCCGGCGGCCTGGTCATGGATGCGGCGCGACGTCGCGGTGTGGCCGTCCTTCCCGTCGACAGCGAGCACAACGCCATCCATCAGTGCCTGCACGGACGCGCGTCGAGCGAGCTGCGACGGCTGATCCTGACGGCATCGGGCGGCCCGTTTCGGGGCCGCACGCGGGAGAGCCTAGCCGCGGTCACCGCCGCCGACGCGTTGAAGCATCCCACCTGGCAGATGGGGCCCAAGATCACCATCGATTCGGCCACCTTGATGAACAAGGGCCTCGAGGTGATCGAAGCGCACTGGCTTTTCGGCGTCGCCGCGCCGCAGATCGATGTGGTCGTGCACCCGCAGTCCATCGTGCACTCCATCGTCGAGCTGACGGACGGCTCGATGATCGCGCAGATGGGGATCACGGACATGCGGCTGCCGATCCAGTACGCCTTCTCGTACCCGGAGCGATGGGAGGCGCCGGTGCCGCAGCTCGATCTGACCACGGCGGGGGCGTTGGAGTTCCACGCCCCGGCCTGGGAGGATTTTCCCTGCCTCGGCCTCGCGTATCGCGCGCTGCAGGCCGAACGCAGTCTGCCCATCGTGCTGAACGCGGCCAATGAGGTCGCGGTGGCGTCTTTTCTAGAGGGACGCCTGCCCTTCACCGCGATTGCCGAGGTCATCGCCACAACCATGGATGCGCACGAGGCACGTCCGGCCGGCACACTGGAGCAGGTCCGCGCCGTCGACGCCTGGGCCCGCAGCCATGCGCAAGAAATGCTGAAGATCGTCGATGGCTAGATGGTCACGCCGCAGGCCCCAGCCCCCAGGCCCTCAAGCCCCCAGGCCTGGAGCCTCAGGTTTCAAGCCTCGGGTCCCGGGTGTCAGGGCTTCATTTACAATTGATCCTGAAGAGGTATTCGTCTCGTGACTACGCTGCTCGCCTTTGCATTCGTCCTCGGCGTCCTCGTGTTCGTCCACGAGCTGGGCCACTTCATGATGGCCCGGTGGCACGGCGTGCGCGTGCTGGTGTTCTCGCTCGGATTCGGGCCGAAGCTGCTGAAGACCCGCCGCGGTGACACCGAGTACTGCATCAGCGCGATTCCTCTCGGCGGCTACGTGAAGATGGCCGGCGAGAACCCCGAAGACGAGCGCACCGGCGCGTCCGACGAGTTCATGTCGAAGACGAAGTGGCAGCGCTTCCAGATCTTCATCATGGGCCCGCTGATGAATCTGGTGCTGGCCGTCATCCTGCTGGCGATCGTGCTCGCGCAGGGCGCCCAGGTTCCGGCCTATCAGGATCAGCCCCCGGTCATTGGCGGCGTGGAAGGGGATTCCGTCGCGGCCAGAGCCGGGTTGAGGCCCGGCGATCGCATTGTCTCCGTCAACGGCGAAGAGGCAACGACGTGGGACAGGCTGTTCATGCTGATCGGGACCAAAGCCGATCGCGACGTGACGCTGAGCATCCTGCGAGATGGGCGGGAACAGAGCGTCACGCTGCGCCCGGTGGCTCAGGGGCGCTTTAGCATCGGCGACATCGGCGTGCTGCCCGACGTGCACCCCAAGTTCGCGTCGGTCAATCCGGGTGAGCCGGCCGATCGCGCCGGGATGCGGCCCGGCGACACGATCATGGCGATCAATGGCGAGCCGGTCTACTTCCCGAGTGATTTGGTGGAGAAGATCTCCAAGAGCCCGGGTACGCCCGTGCAGATCACGGTCCGGAGGGACGGCGTCGATCAGACGCTCGAGGTCACCCCGGAGTTGCGCGACGGTGTCGGCCGCATCGGCATCAGCGAGATCACGATCGAGACGCGCACGTTCAAGCCCGGTCCCCTCGAAGCCATCGGTCTCAGCGTGCAGCGCAACGTCGAGACCGCGGGCATGATCCTCGTGACCATCAAGGACCTCATCATCGGTGAAACCTCACCGAAGCAGTTGATGGGGCCGGTGGGCATCGCGCAACTGTCGGGCGAGTCGGCGCAGCTCGGCTGGATCGCGCTCTTCTCGCTGATGGCGACGATTTCGTTGAACCTTGGCCTGCTGAACCTGCTCCCCATTCCCGTGCTCGACGGCGGCCACATCTTCATCATGCTGTTGGAGGCGGTGGCGCGGCGTGATTTCAGCATTCAAGTCAAAGAGAAGATGCTGCTCGGCGGCTTCGTGCTGCTGATGATGCTGATGGTCACGGTCATCTACAACGACCTCACGCGCATTGCGTGGATCGAACGGTTGATGCTGTGGAGAAATTGAGGCGGAGGTATTTCATGAGCTCGACCCCTCGACGTGCGCTTGGCGCATGCGTTGTTCTTCTGGCGCTGACGACCACCGTCGCGGCGCGCCAGGATGTGTCGTCGACCGACGTGCAGCGGTTGCAGGATGTGATCAACGACGCCGGCACGGACGTCGCCGCGCTGCGGAAGCAGGATCCGACGGCGGCGCGCCGGTTCCAGGCCGAGCTCGACGAGCTGCAGGAAGAGGTGATCTACCTCAAGGTCGCGATCCGACGGCGGCAGTCGGTGCCTCGCGCTGACTATACGGACGTTCGCGATCGGCTGGAATTCCTGCGCTCGCGCGCGCGAGGAGACGAGCCGACGGGCCCGTTTTCACCGACGCCCTCGAGCACGCCGTCGCCCAAGCCCACCGCATCGCCGGCACCCTCGCCTTCGCCCTCCTCGCCGTCCTCGCGAGAAACGAGGAGCGCCGCGAAGGGCGTCGTGCCGGTCGGGGCCGAGCTCGACGTGCGGCTGCAAACGGCGCTGAACTCGGGCACGGCCAAGATCGAGGATCGCTTCGAGGCCACGACGCTCGTCGATATGGAACAGGACGGCGGGATTCTGATCCCCGCCGGCTCGATCGTTCGCGGCGTTGTCACCGACGCGAAGGCCGCGGGCCGCGTCGAACGGAAGGGAAGCCTCGCGCTCAGCTTCGATCAAGTCACGGTCAACGGCCGCTCGTATCCCATGCGTGGAACCGTGACCCAGACGTTCGAGGCCGGTGGCTACAAGCAGGATGCGGGCAAGATCGGCGCGGGCGCGGTGGTGGGCGGCATCATCGGCGGCATCCTCGGCGGCGGCAGGGGAGCCCTGGCCGGCATCCTGATCGGCGGCGGCGGCGTCGTCGCCGCGACGGAAGGGCAGGATGTGGACCTGAAGCCCGGCACCGTGCTCAGAATGCGCTTCGACTCCGAAGTGAGTCTGAGGTGATTCGCCACGGAGACACCAAGACCACGAGGAAATTTAGCCACCAAGGCACCAAGGCACCAAGTTTTTTCCTTCAAAGGGAATTCTTTGTGTCTTGGTGTCTTTGTGGCTAGGTTTGTTTTCCCCGTGTTCTTGGTGTCCTCTGTGGCGAGCTTGCCGTCGCCACATCGCGCATCGCCTCGCGCGCGGCGGCGATGGTCTTCTTGATGTCGCGCTCCGTGTGCGCGGAGGAGAGGAACCACGCCTCGAACTGCGAGGGCGGCAGATAGACGCCGCGCTTCAGCATTCCCTGAAAGAACACACCGAAGCGTTTCGTGTCCGAAGCGGTCGCCGTCTTGAGGTCACGCACGCGCTCCGTCGCGAAGAACGGCGTGACCATCGAGCCCACAGCGTTGACCTGCAGTGGAACGCCCGCGTCGCGCGCCGCGTTCGCCAGGCCCGCCGTCAGCATCTCGCTGCGCGCCGCGAGCGTGCGATAGAGCTTCTTGCTCAAACGGTCGAGAGCCCAGATGCCGGCGGTCATCGCGAGGGGATTGCCCGAGAGCGTGCCGGCCTGATAGACGGGGCCGGCGGGCGAGACCAGCTCCATGATCTCGGCGCGGCCACCGTATGCCGCCACCGGCAGGCCGCCACCGATGATCTTGCCAAGGCACGTGAGATCGGGACGCACGTCGAAGAGCGCCTGCGCTCCACCCGGCGCCACACGAAAGCCCGTCATCACCTCGTCGAAGATCAACAGGGCGCCGTGGCGATCGCAGAGCTCGCGCAGCCCTTGCAGGAACCCTGGCTCGGGGACGATGACGCCCATGTTACCGGGGACCGGCTCCACGATCACGCCGGCGATTTCGCCGCGATGGACGGTGAAGAGCCGCTCGACCGATGCCAGATCGTTGAACGTCGCGAGCAGCGTGGACGCGACTGCTCCGGCCGGCACGCCTGGACTCGTCGGTGTGCCGAGCGTGAGCGCGCCGGAGCCGGCTTGGACGAGAAACGCGTCGGCGTGCCCGTGATAGCAGCCTTCGAACTTGACGATCTTCTCGCGCTTGGTCGCCGCCCGGGCCACGCGCGCCACGCTCATCGTCGCTTCGGTGCCGGAGCTGACGAACCGCACGCGCTCCAACGATGGCATCAGCGAGCGCACGTGCTCGCCGAGCTCGACTTCCAAGGGGCTGGGTGCGCCGAAGCTGGTGCCGAGCCGCGCGACCTTGCGCAGCGACGCGATCAGCCCACGCGGCGCGTGGCCGTGAATCATCGGGCCCCACGACAGCACGTAGTCGATGTAGCGGTGGCCATCGACGTCGACGATGGTCGATCCGGAGGCGCGGGCGATGAACCGCGGCGTGCCGCCGACGGCCTTGAACGCCCGCACGGGACTGCTGACGCCGCCGGGAAGGATCTTTTTCGCGCGTGTGAAGAGCTTGTCTGACTTCGTCGATTTCATAGGGACACAAATCGGCAGTCGGGAGTCGGGAGTCGGGAGTCCCTCAATGACTCGTGCCTGCCGACTGCCGACTGCCGACTCCCGAGTGTCGGATCACTTTCCCGGGCCGCTCGTTGGTGTGCTGCCCCTCGTCGAGCACCACCGTGCCGCCGACGATCACGGTGTCGATGCCGACGGGATATTGGAATGGATCGGTGAACGTCGCCCGATCGGCGACGGTGGCCGGGTCGAAAATCACGAGGTCCGCCATCTGGCCGGCGGCAATCGTGCCGCGATCCGGCAGGCCGAGGATGCTGGCGGGCAGCGACGTCATCTTGCGGACCGCCTCCTCGAGCGTGATGACCTTCTGCTCGCGCACGTAGCGGCCGAGGACGCGGGGGAACGTGCCGAAGCTGCGTGGGTGCGGCACACCAGTCCGTAGCGGGCCCTCGATGGAGAGCGCCGAGCCGTCCGAACCGATCGCCACCCAGGGCTGTCGGAGTGCCAGCGCCAGATCGTCTTCCGACATGATGAAGTACACGCAGCCGACGCTACCTTGCTCCTCGATCAGCAGGTCGAAGACGAAATCGAAGCCGTCCTTGCCGGCTTGCTTCGCCGCCTCGGCGATGCGCATCCCTTCGTACTTCCGATTCGGGCTCGTCTTGCCTTCCGCGCCACTGGCGGAGCGGCCGATGGCCGCGAGCTGGATGTTCTCCCACGTCCCCGCGGACTGATAGCGGCTTTCCCAGGAGGGATTCGGATCCTCCAGATCTCGCCGAATCCGCGCGCGTGTCTTGGGATCCTTCAGACGCGCGATCAGTTTCGTGACGCCGCCATCCAGCGCCCATGGCGGGATGGTCGCGGTCAGGCTCGTGCTGCTGGCGACGTAGGGATACTGATCCGCCGATACGCGCACGCCGCGGGCCCGCGCGCGCTCGACGATCTCCACGACCTCCTTCATGCGGCCGAAGTTCTTCGCGCCGGTGACCTTGACGTGAAACACGTGGATCGGCACTTTGGCGCGCTCACCGACGGCGAGGATCTCTTCCAAACCCTCGCGCAGCTTGGTGCCGTCATAGCGGAGGTGCGACGCGTGGAGCCCGTTCGACCTGCCCGCGGGCTCCGAGAGCGCGACCAGCTCGTCGAGCGACGCGTAGGCGTTTGGCGGATAGATCAGACCGGTCGACACGCCAAACGTGCCCTGGCTCATCGCCTCCGACACGATGGCTTGCATCGCCTCGATCTGCGCCGCCGTCGCCGGCACATCGCCTTCGCCGACCACCAGCTCGCGCACGGTGCCGAGGCCGATGTAGGAGATCACGTTGACCGAGATCCCGTTTTTCTCCACTTGATCGAAGTAGCCGGAGAAGTTCGTCCACGGTGCGCCCGCCGATGGCGCCTTGCGCGGTGCGATGGAGCCCGATTCGCCGATGATCTCGGTGGTGACGCCCTGGCGGATCTTGCTCTGAGCGTTGCCGTCGGTCACCAGCGGCATGTCGGAGTGGCTGTGCATGTCGATGAAGCCGGGCGCGAGCACCCGCCCGTTGGCTTCGATCGTCCGCGCCGCGTTGGCGTTCACCTCGCTGGCGACCGCGGTGATCTTCCCGTCCTTGATCGTGATGTCGCCATGCCATCCGGGCTTGCCGGTGCCGTCGATGATGGTGGCGTCGTTGATCAGGAGATCGGCGGCCGGCTCGCCGCCGCCGCCAAAGCCGCAGGAGACCGCGCCGACGCCGCCGCTGCCGGCCATGCACCCGCCGAGCAGCAGCGGTCCAAGG
>DAINCF010000077.1:0-18304 GCA_036732565.1 Vicinamibacterales bacterium | reverse complement strand
AGCGTGACGTACGTAGCGCAGGCCTTCAGGCCTGCCCCGCTACTCATCGTCGTCGGCTGGCCCCGTGCCGAGCGTTCCCGAAGCTTTCTGCATCAAGTAGGTCTTGATGAACGGGTCGAGATCTCCCGCGAGGACGCGTTCGACGTCGCCGATCTGCAGCTTGGTGCGGTGATCCTTGGCCATCTGATACGGCTGCAGCACGTAACTGCGAATCTGGCTCCCGAAGGCGATGTCCTTCTTGGCGCCGCCGATCTGATCGAGCTTGGTCTGCTGCTCTTTCAGCCGCAGATCGTACAGCTTGGCCTTGAGCACCTTCATCGCCACGTCGCGGTTCTTGTGCTGCGACCGCTCGTTCTGACACGACACGACGATGTTCGTGGGGATGTGGGTGATGCGAACGGCGGAGTCCGTGACGTTCACGTGCTGGCCGCCGGCGCCGCTCGATCGATAGGTGTCGATGCGGAGGTCCTTTTCCGGAATCTCGATGTCGATATCGGCGTCGAGCTCCGGCCAGACGTAGACGGACGCGAACGAGGTGTGGCGTCGGGCCGCCTGATCGAACGGCGAGATACGCACCAGGCGATGCACGCCGGCTTCCGCGGCCATGAGGCCAAACGCGTACTCGCCGGTCAAGGTGAAGGTCGTGCTCTTGATGCCGGCTTCCTCGGCGGGCTGATAGTCCAGCACGTCACGCTTGAAGCCGCGCCGCTCCGCCCACTTCAAGTACATCTTGAGGAGCATCTCGGCCCAGTCCTGCGACTCCGTCCCGCCGGCGCCCGGATGAATGCTGACGATCGCGTTGGCGCCGTCGTGCTCGCCGCCGAGCATCTTCTTGATCTCGGCCTGATCGACCTGGCCCTCGAGCGCGTCGAGCGCGCGAGACAGATCGGCCGTGACATCCTCGCCTTGCCCCACCCACTCCAACAGCACGCCCAGATCCTCGATCTTGCGCGCGAGCGAATCCCGGAGCTCGAGGTCTTCGCTCAGCCGCCGACGACGCTGCAGGGTCTTCTGGGCGTCAGCCTGGTCCTTCCAAAAATCTGGCGCGCCGATGCGCTCTTCCAACCGCGCAATCTCGTCGCCGATCCCGGCTCGGTCAAAGATAGCTCCGCAGATCCTGAGTTCGTTTCAACAGCTCTTGCGCCCGCCATCCCAGATCGTCGATGTCCACTGCCACGAAACCTCCGCTCGGCAAGTCTCTTAGACCCGCCGAAGAAACAGCGCCGACGCAATCGCGAGCAGCGTGATCAACACCGCCGCCTGCGCGGCCAGATCCCCAATTCTCGCATACACCGTCAGTGACCGCAGGAACCGCACTTCTCCAGTCACGACCGTGGTCTCGAACAGCGCCGACCGCGCCAAGACGCGGCCGTAGGGATCGACGATGCCGCTGATGCCAGTGTTGGCGGCCCTGGCGAGATACCGCCCCTGCTCGATGGCACGCATCGTGGCCAGCTCGAAATGCTGATGCGGCGCCGACGAGTGACCGTACCACGCGTCGTTGGTGATGGTCGTCAACAACTCACTGCCTTGCAGCACGCCGGCGCGGATCAGCTCCGGGAACACGACCTCGAAGCAGATGGCCGTCGTGATCATGCGATCGCCGACCGGCATCATCGTGATGCGCTCCCCGGCCGAGAAGTCGGAGACCGATTCCACGAGCGGACCCACGAAGAACAGGATGCTCTTCCACGGCACGTACTCTCCGAACGGGACGAGGTGCATCTTGCGATACACCGCCGCGGTGGCGCCGGCCCGATCGAGCATGAACGCCGCGTTGTAGTACTTGTCGGGCGGCCCGCGCTCGATGTCGTCACTGCCCAGCAGCACGGGGATGCCGCTCCCACCCACCACGGCCCGGATGCCCGCCGCGCGTTCCGGCCGCTCCTCGAACGAGAACGGCGTGGAGGACTCCGGCCACATGATGAACTCGGCGCCCTTCGACACGGCCTCGGCGGTCATCCGAAGATATCGCTGCACGATGCCATCGGCGCGCGACGGATCCCACTTCTCCTCCTGCGGCACGTTGCCCTGCACCAGCGCGATGCGCAGCGGTGTGCCCTCGCGCGTGAGCGGGCTGGCTGCGAGCCGCGCGGCGCCCCAGGCCGACGCCGACGCGATCAACACCACGGCGCTCGCAGCCGCGAGCACGCGTGCGCGACCTGCCGTGATCGCCGCAGCGGCGAAGCAGGCGTTGATCGCGGCGAGGAGCAGCGACACGCCGTAGACGCCGACCAGGCTCGCGATCTGGACGATGGGGAGCAGCGTCGCCACGGCGCTGCCGAACGCCACCCACGGAAAGCCGCCCCACAAGAAGTGCCCGCGACCGTACTCGATCGCCGTCCACACGGCCGGGAACAGCATCACGCCTTGCACACCAAGGCGCCGAACGAGCAGGCCGCCGATGGCCGCCGCGACCGCGATGAACGTGCCCTGATAGAAGACGAGGATGCCGGTGATCAGCACCCCGAGGATCCATGGCAGATCGCCGAACGTGCTCACGGTCTCACCAGTCCAGTACACAGTGCCGCTGAAGAAGACGACACCGGTGATGAGGCCGAGCAGGAAGCCGCGGCCGACCGACGTGCCAGGGAGGACACCGGGGCGCCCGCGCCAGCCGCTAATCGCCACGATCAGCGGCATCAATGCGATGAAAGCGACGACCGGGTGTCCGTAGCGGGGAAACGAGAGCGCGAGGAGCACTCCCGAAAGGAGCGCTAGCGTACGATCCAGGGTTTGAACTGCTCTTCTTTCTGCAGCCGCGCTGCGACGGCATCAGCCTCGCGACGCTCCTTGAACTTGCCGACACGCACGCGATACATCGTCGGTGTGCCAGGTGATGGCGCGACGACATATGCCGAGTATCCCTTCCCCGACAGCCGCTGCACGATGGTGTCGGCCTCGTTGCGCTCGCGCAGCGCGGCGACCTGAATCGCGAAGCCCGCACCCGCAGGCTCGTTCGTCGCTGGCGCGGCCGCCGGAGTGGGCGCCGGCGCGGCGGGACGCGGAGCAGGCGGTGGCGGTGCGGTTGGCTTTGCGGTTTCTGGCGCTGATGCACTCGGCGGTGCTTCCGCCTTCGGCGGCGCAGGTGTCGGCTTGGCCTCGGCCTTCGGCCCGGGAGCTTCGGCGGACGGAGCCGGTGCAGGTGCTGGTGGTGGCGCGTTGTTTTCGCGAAGCTTCTCGGGGGCTGGCTCGGACCGCGCGAGGCGATCCGGATACGTCAGCGGCTCGTTCGCCGTAGCAGGCCCGCCGCCCGACGCGATGGGCCCGGCGGTGCCCGGGTCGGGAGCCGCCGGCAACTCTCCGCCGGTCAGGTCGGCAATCACCTGGTTCGGTGATGCGGCGCGGATCTCGCGGCCGACCAGCACACCGCAGAGAAATATCACTACGGACACAACCGTCACGGCCATGAACAGAAACACCAGCTGCTTGCCGTTCAGGTTGATTTCGTGGAAGCCGTCGTCAGTCGTCGTTGCCATGCTGAATGGTCACGTCGCTCCGAGGTTTGCGTCCTGATTCTAGCAAAACCGTCGCCTGTAAGCACCTGTTAATGTGGCGGTTATCTCGGGAGCCGATCCAGAAACTGCTTGGCGGCGCTCGAGGTCGGCTCGAGGGCGAGGGCCCGCTGAGCTTCGGCGCGGGCCAGCGCCGTCTCTTGCAACTGGACATAAGCTTCTGCCAGAGCCAGGTGGGCGGCCACGGTCTCCTCGCTCCAGAGCGCGATCTTCAGTGCGTCCACGGCGTCCGCCGGACGACTGCCGCGGAGGTACACGCGGCCCAGCAACAGATGGGCGTCGGCCAGGTAGGGAGAGAGGTACAGCGCGCGGCGCAGCTCCTGCTCCGCTGTGCGATCGGCTTCACGATCGAACGCGCGCCGAGCCGCGTCGAGGTGAAACGCCGCT
Organism: Vicinamibacterales bacterium; assembly: GCA_036732565.1. Taxonomy (GTDB): domain Bacteria; phylum Acidobacteriota; class Vicinamibacteria; order Vicinamibacterales; family UBA2999; genus JAIVJN01. The sequence continues at coordinate 14,402 of DAINCF010000077.1, read as the reverse complement.
AGTGACGCTTGATCGCGCTGGCCGGAGGCCGTCAGCAAGGTGTCCACCCGCCGCCCGGCCCGCTCCAGGCGATTCTTCATGCGCTCGAGCCCCCGCGGCAATGCGTCGCCGGGGTTACGCAGATCCCACTTGGCTGCGCCCGGCGACAGACGACGTCCCAGTTCCCGCTCGCGTGTCGCTTCGGGAACGGCGCCGGTCTGCTGCAACACCGTGCCGAGCATCCAATGCGCACCGCCATCGGTGGGATCGCGCCGAACGGCTTCGCGCAGCCAATAGATGGCCGCCTGCGGATCGCGCTCCAGCCAGTAGGCGTAGCCGAGGTTGAAGAAGTAATCACCTTCACTGGGATCGACTTCGGTCGCCTGCGAAAAGAAGGATGTGGCGCGGCCGCCTGGTGCGCCGCTCCCCCGCCGAAGCTGCACGATGCCCATGGCGTTCTGGACCACGCCCGATCGCTGCTCGCTCTGCAGCCGCCTGAGCGCCGCGAACGCCTCGTCGAAGCGCTTCAATTGGATCAGCGAGACAGCGGCGCTGAACGTCGCCACCCGCGCCCATCGGCTGCTGGCGGGGACGGCGCTCGCGGCGTCGAACGCCTCCTGATACCGTCCCTGCTCGTTGAAGACGTCCCACTGCGCGAGGCGCACGCGCGCATCGCCACCGGACTGCTTCAATGCCTGAGCGAGGAAGCTGTTCTGCGTCCCCTGCGTCTCTGCCACGAGACCCTTCACGTAAGCCTCGAACGCTGGCGGTGATGCCAGCAGGGCATCGCCGTCGGTGGACATCGGCTCGCGCTGGCGGATCTTTCCGACCACGCGCGCGTAGATGGACACCAGCTCGCCCAAGGCCCCGCTCTCCTGCACCTCGGGCAGCATGCGGCCCGAATCCAGCTTGATGGGGCGTGCGCGCACCGTCAGGCGATCGCCCGTCAACTCGTACGAACCGACGACGATCTCGGTGGCACCCACGAGCTGTCCGACCTTGATCACCGTGGCGTGGCTCAGCGCCGGCACCGCGGGCAGCTGCAAGCGTTCGAACGCGCGCATGCGCTCCTCGCGCGGCACCGTGGTCGCGTTCTCATCGTCCAACAACTCGGTCAGGAGAACGGCCGAGCCTTCGCTGAGCCAATAGAGCCGGGGCTCGCCGCGCGTGTTCTCGAACGGCATCACGAGCGTGTCGACGATCCCCGCTTGCGCGGCGGCAAGGGCCGCTTTGCAGAGCAGCACGAGCGCCGCGAACCCAACTGCTCGCAGCTTCATACGGTCTCGACCTGCGAGAGCTCGGTGCCCACGCCGCGCACCGCGACCGCCAGCACGCACTGTGGGCCGCCGGCCGATATGCACTGCCTGATGCTGACCTCGGCTTCGATCTGATGCAGCGCGAACAACCGCTCGATCGCCGCGGCGTAGTAGACGCAGAGCGCGCCCGCCGAGGTCTCGCGCGTCGCGCAGAAAATCGAGCCAAGCAGCCGGAGCGATCCAGTCCTTCCCCATCGGCGGGTTTTCAGTCGCGACTCGCCAAACGTCTGCCGAACCATCGTGCGCGCGACTCGAAGCGCGGCGCGAGTTCGCCATTTCGGGGGCAGCCACGAGCTCAGCCGTCGTCTCATGGGCGACAGCTCGACGAACGTCCATTCGGCCGCGGCCTGGCCCGCTCGGGTCATGATCCGATGATACGTGGGCTCGCCCTCGCGCCGCAGGAAGCTCAGCGCGGCGTTGAGGGCGGCGACACCCATACGTCCCTCGCGCAGCCCCGTCGGGCTCAGCCAGTGCTCGTAGTATTCGATGCGTGTCGGGGCGCCCTCCAGAATGCCTTGGTGGAGGCTGGCAATGAGCAGGCGACCGATGCGCGCGTCAATCATGAGAGTCAGTTCGGGCCAGGCGCACAGGGCGCCAAAGAAATACTGCGCGCTGAGATATCAAGAGTGGAGCCCCTTGGCTGCTTCTGATAACGTTACAGGCCGCAGCACGACGCGGGAGCGCTGGGCGGATTGTACACGGCACCGATTCGGACGCCCCGGCGAGTCAACGACGGCACGGCCGCGTCTGCCCAGCCGTCCGCGCCCTCATCCGGGCGCCGCTGAGAGCCTTCACGTTCATCATGATTCTGCCGCTGCACGATCGGGTCAGGGACCGCGTACGCGCCGTTCTCACGGAGCTGTACGGCATCGACGACCGGGAGACCGTGACCGCTCGCATCGAGTACCCGCCGAATCGATCGCTGGGCGACCTTGGCTCGCCCGTCGCCTTCGATCTCGCCCGCCGGCTGCGCAAGGCGCCGCGCGCCATCGCGCAGGAGATCGCCGCGAAGGTCGGCCCGGTCGCCGGCGTGGCGCGGGTCGAGGCCGCGCCGAACGGCTACCTCAACGTCTTTCTCGACCGTCCGGCGTTCCTGCTGCAACGTCTCGGCGTGGTACCGGGGCTGCCGGCGCTGCCGGCCCGGGCCGGCAAGGCGATCGTGGAACACACGGCGATCAACCCGAACAAGGCCGCGCACATCGGGCACGTGCGGAACGCGGCGCTCGGTGACACGCTGGTTCGGGTGCTGCGGTTCCGTCGATTCAAGGTCGAGGTGCAGAACTACATCGACGACACCGGCGTCCAGGTCGCGGACGTGGTCGTCGGCTTTCAGCACCTGGAGCAGCTGGATCGCGCGGGGGTCCAACGCCTCGCGGACTCGACACGCTTCGACTACGTCTGCTGGGATCTCTATGCGCGCGTCACCGAGTGGTACGACGCCGACAAATCGCGGCTCACGCTGCGCACCCAGGCGCTCCACGACATCGAGCACGGCACCGATCCCGCGGCGGCCATGGGGGCGTTCATCGCCGACCGCATCGTGCGCTGCCATCTGGCGACGATGGCCCGCCTCAATATCGACTACGACCTGCTGACCTGGGAGGGCGATATTCTGCGCCTCCACTTCTGGGCGCGGGCGTTCGAGGTCCTGAAAACCAGCGGGGCCGTATTCCTCCAGACCGAAGGGCGATTGGCCGGCTGCTGGGTCATGCGAATCGACGACGATGCGGCCGTCTCTACGACCGAGGAGGCGTCCACCGTCGACGGCGCTTCGGAGGACGGTGACGAAGGCGACGCGGCGCAGCGAGAAAAGGTGATCGTGCGATCCAATGGCACCGTCACCTACGTCGGGAAGGACATGGCCTATCAGATGTGGAAGTCGGGCTTGGCCGGCTACGACTTCCACTATCGTCCGTTCGCGACGCGGCTTGCTGGCGAGGTGGTGTGGGCCACGACGAGTCGGCCCGAGGCCGCGGCGAAGGACCATCCGCCGTTCGGCGGGGCCTCGTCGACCTACAACGTCATCGACGTCCGGCAGTCGTATCTCCAGAAGCTGTTGAAGCAGGCGCTCGTGGCCATCGGGCATCCCGCCGAGGCCGAAGGCCTGACCCACTTTTCCTACGAGATGGTGGCCCTGTCGCACGCCACGGCGCGCGAGCTGGGGTTCGCCCCGCCTCCTGATTCAGACGAGGCGGCCCGGCCGTTCGTCGAGGTCTCCGGTCGAAAGGGGTTGGGCGTCAAGGCCGACGACCTGATCGACCGCGTGATCGACAAAGCGCTCGCGGAAGTCAGTCGCCGCAACAGCGAGCTGCCGGAGGCCGAGCAGCGGCGGATCGCGGCGGCCATCGGCATCGCCGCCGTGCGGTACTTCATGATCAAGTATTCGCGCACGAAGGTCATCGCGTTCGACATCGACGAAGCGCTGAGCTTCGAGGGCGAGAGCGGTCCGTACTTGCAATATGCCGTCGTTCGCGCCAACAACATCTTTTTGAAGCTGCGCGACCGCGACGGACTGTCGGAGGCGGATGTGCTCGCCGCGCTCGCGCAGACGCCGCCGGCGGAGCTGAATGGCGAGAACGGCGATGACGAACTGTGGGCGCTCGTGCTGGAGTCCTCGCGGCTCGACGACATCGTGGAGCAAGTGGTACGGTCGCTCGAGTTCTCCGTGCTGGCGAAGTATGCCTTTGGCCTGGCGCAGATGTTCAACGGGTTCTATCACAAAGCGCCGATCTTGAACGAAGAGCGGCAGGATGTCCGCCGGTGGCGGGCCGCCGCCGTCGCCTATTTCCGCCAGCAGCTCGCCGCGGCGCTCGAGCTGATGGGCGTCACCGTGCCTCCGCGCATGTAGCGCACCGGAGCCCCAATGCCTTTGATTGCTGTCACCCCCTGTCGCAGGATGACCGACTATCTGGAATCCGTGCATCGTGTCGGCGGCGAGACGATGGAGCTGCACCTGGACAGCGACCGACCTGCGGACGTCGTGGCCCGGGCGGACGGCCTGCTCTTCACGGGCGGAGGTGACGTCGATCCCACGCTGTTCGGCGAAACGCCGCACGAGACGTTTGCGGCCTCGGAAGCAGGGCGCGATCAGTTCGAAATGGAGGTCGCCCGGCTGGCAGTGGAGGCGGGGCTGCCGGTGTTCGCCATCTGCCGTGGCATGCAGGTGATGAACGTCGCGCACGGCGGCACGCTGGTGCAGGACATCCCGTCGATGGTCAACGGCGCGGTCAGCCACTCGCTCCCCGAGCCGCGGTACCAGATCGCGCACGAAGTGTGGGTCACCAAAGGGTCGCGGCTGTGGACGATCATGAGCGATCAGATGGAAGAGGGCGACACCTTGCAGGTGAACAGCCGTCATCATCAGGCCGTCAAGCGCGTGGCCGAAGGCTGGGAGGTCAGCGCGACCGCGCCGGACGGTGTGATCGAGGCCTTCGAACGTCCGGGGCAGCCGTTCTCCCTCGGCGTGCAGTGGCATCCAGAGAACTTCTGGCGCACGGGCGAGTTCCGCGCCTTGTTCGAGAGCTTCATCGAAGCCGCCCGCAACAGGTAGTGGTCGCCACGCCACTGCACCCAGGAGGGGTCAGACCCCTTCGAGAAAATTGCGCGCCTGTCGAAAACTCGGCGACGCGTCAGCGCTCGAGCGCCATCACCGTCTCGACGTGGGCCGTGTTCGGGAACAGATCGAACGCCTCGGACGCGGTGATGCGGTAGCCGCGATCCACGAGCGTGCGCACATCGCGCGCGAGCGTGGCGACATCGCAGGAGACGTAGACGATGCGCGGCGCGCCCGTTTGGATGACGGCCTCGAGCGCCGCGCGTGACAGACCGGTGCGCGGCGGATCCACGATGATGGTCGCCCGGCGCGCGGCGCTGCCGCCCCACGCCGCCGAGGATTCGACAGGCACGCTGTGGACGGTCACCACATCAGCGTACGGCTCGGCGTTGCGGCGAAGATCCATTGCCGACGTGCGATCGGCCTCCACCGCCACCACGGCTCCCGAGCGGCGGGCCGCCAGCGGCACGGCGAAGAGCCCGACGCCCGCATAGAGATCGATCGCCGGCTCGTCGCCGACCAGTCCCAGCACGTGGTCCACGAGGTCCTGCAGGAGGTACCGATTCCCCTGAAAGAACGCCCGAGCGTGTCGCGTGAGACGAACGGTCCTGTCACCGGCCTCCGCCGTCGTGATCCGCAACACGTCGGTCACATGCGCGTCGCCCCAGAGCTCCTGCGTGCGGCTACTTTCACCCACGCTGCACGACACGCCGGTCACTCCAGGCAGATGTGTGGCCGCGGCCAGCGTCGAGGGATCGCCATCCGCCGCGAGCTGCAAGTGCAGCGCTCGCTCGGACGCGTCGCGATTCTCCGCCAACTCGACATCGGAGATCGCCGCGCGCGGCATGGAGCGCACGACCTCTTCGAGCTGTCGCACGACGTCCATGGTGTCCGCGCGCAGCTGCCGGGTCGCGCCGGCGTCACAGAGATCGTGCGTGCCTTCGCGAAAGAAGCCGATGCGGCCGTGACGGACATGCAGGCGCGCCCGCATGCGATAGCCATCGACCGTCGAGGCACGCACCGGAACCGAGACGTCGAGCGGCATCCGCGCCACTCGCGCAAACGCATCCGCAATAATCTGACTCTTCAGCTCGCGCTGATGCTCGTACTCGACGTGTGCGTAGACGTTGCCGCCGCACGCCTCGTCCGCATCCGGCGGCACGCGATGCGGTGACGACTCGACGACACGTCTGGTCGTCGCCCAGGTGGTCCCCCGCTGCGTCCGCTCCACCGTCGCCTCGACGAGCTCGCCGGGCAGGGCGCCTGAGACGAGCACGATCGCGCCCTCATGCCGCGCGAGCATGCGACCACCGGCGACGGGTTTTTCGATTCGCAGGGTGAGCATCAGTCATGCCGGCGAGTCTGAGACCCGCCCGGGGAGTCAATCGAACCGGATTCTGGGCAACGCCAACCGCTCTCGGACCAGCCGGAGCATGGCCGCACGTGTCGCACGATCCAGCGCCTCGGTCGCCATACGCGCCTTGAACGGCGCCAGCTCCCGATCCGCTTCGGCCGCGGCCGCCGCCCGTTCGGCGTCGCTCATCAGCCCCGCGGCGGCTTCCAGGAGCTGCTGCTCTACCGCGCTCAACTCGAGAACGATCGCATCGCGTGTCTCGCCACGAGCCTTGCGGGCGTCGTTGAGCAGATGATCCAGCCGGCGCACGATCGCGTCAAGCGTCTCCGACGACACGCGCGCGGGGCTCGTGCTCGAGCGGAGCACGGTCAGCCGCGCCATCGCCTCCTCGATGTGAGCGTGGAGCGAGCCACGACGCCGCGCGGAGACCGCCTCTTCGTCAGCGCTGTCACCCGTGGCGCTCGCAGCCGGCGCGCTGACGCCAACCGCACGCCGCCAGTCGTCGAACGCATCCAGCACGTCGGCTTCACAGAACTCGATCCGCACCGGTCGCCGCCGCGGCCCGCGCCGATAGTAGCGCTCGAAGTAGCGATCGATGCCCGCGCACGCCACGCGCGCCGGTATGCCTTGCGTGGCCCAGGCGCGCACCCGCTCGAACGCTGGACCGACAATGCGAACCAGGTGGCCGTCGTTCTTTCTGCAGAGATACGCTTCGAGCTCTCGGCAGTACTCGTCGGCGTCGGTCACAGCCGGTGATGTGTCGGTGTATTGCACGTCATCTGTGTCATCTGTGCCATTTGTGTTACTGATTTCGTTCCCAGACGATGCGCAGGCCGTGCAGCGTCAGCTCGGGATCGACGTGATCGATGATGTCGCTCTCCGGTGCCACCGTCGACGCGAGCCCGCCCGTCGCCACGACCAGCGTGCCCTCGCCGAGCTCCTGCTTGATGCGGCGGACCAGACCGGTGACCATGTCGACGTAGCCCCAGAACAACCCGGACTGCATCGACCCGACGGTGTTGGTGCCGATGACCCGCTCCGGCTTCTTCACGTCGATGCGTGGCAGCCGCGCGGCGCGTTGAAACAACGCATCGGCGGAGATCTGAGGTCCTGGACAAATCACGCCGCCCAGGTACTCGCCCTTGGCGGAAATGGCGTCGAACGTCGTCGCGGTGCCGAAGTCGACGACCACGATCGGCTGTCCAGGCTGTCGCGCGTAGCGTTCGTAGGCGGCGATCCCATTCACTACGCGATCCGCGCCGACCTCCTTCGGGTTGTCGTACAGCACCGGCATCCCGGTGTTCACCCCAGGCTCGAGGTTCAGCGGTGCTTTGCCAAAGTACTCCTTCGCCATCGCGATCAGCGTCCCCGTCAGCGGCGGCACCACCGACGCCATGACGATGCCGGAGATGTCGGCGGGACGGATGCCGTAGTGCTCGCACAGATCGGTGACGAGGATGCCCAGCTCGTCGGAGGTGCGCTCGCGCAAGGTCGTCAACCGCCAGCTCTTGGCCAGCGTGCCGTCCCGAAACACGCCGATCACGATGTTGGTATTGCCGACGTCGATGGCTAACAGCACTTACCCCTCAATTCACTCGAGTCGCACGTTGCGGCGATCCCGCCGCTTAGCGTCCTCAGAGCGTCCACGTGACCTCTCCCGCGATCAGTCGCTCGATGCCCGACGAGGTCCGCACCAGCAAGGCGCCCGACTCGTCGATGCCCGCCGTGGTCCCCATGAACCTGCCGTGCGGGGTCGTCCACTCCACCGTCGTGCCCGTGGCCGACGGCGCGGCGTTCCGCCAGGCGCGTAACACCTCATCGTATCGTGCTTCGAGAAGGGCGCGATACCGGTCGGCGACGGCCGCCAGCGTCTGCGCGAGCACTTCACCACGATCGATCGGCCGTCCCAGTTCGGTCTCGAGCGACGTCGCGCGCGCGGCCACGTCCGGCGGATACGCGGCCGCCGAGACGTTCACGCCGACGCCGAGTATGACCGCCTGCTCGGACGTGCCCACCGCCACGCCTTCGGCCAGGATGCCGGCGAGCTTGCGGCGACTCACGAGAACATCGTTCGGCCACTTGAGCTCCGTGCGGAGTCCCGTCGACGCGCGGATGCCCTCGGCGACGCCGACACCCGCAGCGAGTGTGAGGAGACCGATTGCGGATCGACTGGACGGATGCAGCACCACGGAGAAATAGAGACCGGCACCAGGCGGCGACGACCACGTCCGACCGCGGCGGCCGCGGCCGGCGGTCTGCTCGTCGGCGACGACAAGCAACCCGTCGCCCGCACCCATCGCCTGGGCGAGGTCCATTGTCGACTCGGTGGACTCGACCCAGTGCACGTGCCTCACGAGCGGCGCAAGACGAGGCCATTCGCGCGCGAGCGGAGTGGCGAGTTCGTCTGGAAGGTTCATCGACAGTTCGGGCCGCCGTAAAGGGCGGCCCCTACAATTCGTACGTAGCGGCCGGCTTCAGGCCGGCCGAATTTCGAAGCTGATGTCCGCGGCCGGCGCGGAGTGTGTGAGCGCGCCGATCGACACCCATGTCGCCCCGGTCGTCGCCAACTCGGGAATGCGCTCCAGCGTGACGCCTCCGGAGATCTCGAACTGCGCCCGATCCTTGCCCCGCTCGATGGCCTGGCGAATGTCGTAGGTCGTGAAGTTGTCCAAGAGGATCCGCGTGGCGCCGGCGGTGAGGGCTTCCTCGAGCTCTTCGAGCGATTCGACCTCGACTTCGATGGGCACATCCGCTCGACCTGCCCGCACGCGTTGCACCGCCACACCGACGCCGCCCGCCAGACGCTTGTGGTTGTCCTTGATCAGGATCCCATCGTCGAGCCGCGCGCGATGGTTCGTGCCGCCGCCGCAGCGCACGGCGTACTTCTCGAGCGCGCGAAACGTCGGGGTCGTCTTGCGGGTGTCCAGGATGATGATTCTGCCCGCGGCCGCGTCGACGAAGCGGCGCGTCAGCGTGGCGATGCCCGACAGCCGCTGCAAGAAGTTGAGGGCCGTACGTTCCGCCGTCAACAGCGGCCGTGCGGCGCCCACGACAACCGCGATCTCCTCGCCGGCATCGACGACCGCGCCGTCACCCCAACGGACCTCGACGACCGATGTCGGGTCGAGCTGACGGAAGGTCTCGGTCACGACGTCGATTCCGGCCACGACCAAATGGCTCTTTGCCAGCAACGTGCCGTGCCCGCGGAGCGGCGGATCGATGGTCAGCTCCGTGGTGCGGTCCCCTTTACCGATGTCCTCGGCGAGCGCGCGGGCGACGGCATCCCGATACACCTCCGGATCGATCGGCGCCAACGCGCTCGTCACGCGCTCGCCTCCGATGACGACTCGCCGTCGGCGAACTCGACGTCGAGGGCAAAGGCATCCGCGGGTTGAAGCTCGAACACCTGGATGCCCGCGGCGGCGCGGATATCCGCCTGTGCGAGCCGCAGCCGGGCGAGCCGTTCGTCGGTGTCGCGCACGATGGCACGGGCAATCGGCGCCTTCATCGTCAGCTTCGCCGCCGACTTCTGCCGGCGGACTTCGCTCAGCACTTCCATCGCGAGGTTCATGGTGAGCAGCGCGTCCGCATCGGGCGCCGAGATGCGCTCGAGCTCCGCCGTCGTCGGCCACGGCGCCGTGTGCACCGAGCCTTCCTTCCACCACGACCACACTTCCTCGCTCACGAACGGCAGATAGGGCGCGAACAGCCGCACCATGGTCGACAGTGTCGCCTGCATCGCCGCGTTCGCCGACGTCGCGGCCTCTTCGCCGTGATCGCCGTAGCGACGCGACTTCACCAGCTCCAGGTAGTCGTCGCAGAAGCTCCAGAAGAACGACTCGGTGCGATCGAGCGCGCGCGCATACTCGTACGCATCCAGCAGCGACGTCGTCTCCTGAACCAACGCGCTCAACGCCGAGAGCAGGCCGCGGTCGATCGGCTCGGTCACTGCGCCTTGCGCGTCGCCACGCGCCAGCACGAACTTCGACGCGTTCAGCAGCTTGATCGCGAGGCGGCGACCGATCTTCATCTGCCCTTCGTCGAACGCGGTGTCGACGCCCGGGCCGCCGCGCGCCGCCCAGTAGCGGACGCCGTCGGATCCGTACTGCTCGAGCAGGCCCATGGGCGTCACGACGTTCCCCTTGGACTTCGACATCTTCTTGCGATCCGGATCGAGCACCCACCCGGATAGCGCGGCGTGCTTCCAGGGCAGCGACCGGGTGGTCTCCTCCAGATGCGAACGCAGCACCGTCGAGAACAGCCACGTGCGGATGATGTCGTGCGCCTGCGGCCGGAGGTCCATCGGGAACGTGCGCGCGAAGAGATCGGCGTCCCGCTCCCACCCGCACACGAGCTGCGGTGTGATCGATGAGGTCGCCCAGGTGTCCATGACGTCGGGATCACCGACGAATCCGCCCGCTTCACCTCGCTGCGCCGCGGTGTAGCCCTCGGGCGTGTCGGTGGACGGATCCAAGGGCAACCGCGATTCGTCCGGCAGCAATGGGCGCGAGTAATCGGGGCGCCGGGTCGAGTCCAGCGGGTACCACACGGGGAACGGGACACCGAAGAAGCGTTGACGGCTGACGCACCAGTCGCCGTTCAGGCCGTTCACCCAGTTGTCGTAACGGCTGCGCATGAACGCCGGGTGCCAGATCAGCTCGCGTCCGCGTTCCAGCAACTGCTCACGAAACTCGATCGTCTTGATGAACCACTGCCGGCTCGTCACGATCTCCAGCGGGCGATCGCCTTTCTCGAAGAACTTGACGGCATGGGTGATGGGGCGCGGCTCGCCGATCAGGTCGCCGCTCTCGCGGAGCAGCTCCGCCACGCGCGCTCGGGCCTTCGCGGCCGACAAGCCCGCGAGCTGGTCATAGGCCTGCTGCGCCCGCGGCGGATCGATCGATGGCCATCCCTCCGCGCCCCACGTCACAGGTCCGAGCGCGCCATTGGGCTGAATGATCGCGCGCACCGGCAGCTTCAGTTCGCGCCACCAGGTGACGTCCGCGAGATCGCCGAACGTGCAGATCATCGCGATGCCCGAGCCCTTTTCCGGATCGGCGAGGGCGTGCGCCTTCACCGGCACCGGCACACCGAAAAGTGGCGTAATCACTTCGGTGTCGAACAGCGGCCGATATCGCTCATCGTCTGGATGGGCCACGAGCGCCACGCAGGCCGGCAACAGCTCGGGCCGCGTCGTCTCGATCTCGACGAAGCCTCCTGCAGGCTTGGCGAATCGCACGCGATGATAGGCGCCCGGTTGCTCGCGATCCTCGAGCTCGGCCTGCGCTACGGCGGTGCGGAAGTCCACGTCCCAGAGCGTCGGCGCTTCGAGCTGATAGGCGAGGCCACGCTTGACCAGACGGAGGAACATCAGCTGTGACACGCGCTGCGCGGGCCGGGCGATGGTGGCGTAGGTCATCGACCAGTCGACGGACAGCCCCAGATAGCGCCACAGGTGCTCGAACGCCTTCTCGTCTTCGACCGTCAGCCGCTCGCACAACTCGATGAAGTTCGGCCGCGACACCGAGATCGGCTGCTTGCCGGGCTTGTCCGGCGGGTTGAACCCCGGATCGTACGGCAGCGATGGATCGCATCGCACGCCAAAGTAGTTCTGCACGCGCCGCTCCGTGGGCAAGCCGTTGTCATCCCATCCCATCGGATAGAAGACGGCCTTGCCGCGCATGCGCTGAAAGCGGGCCACGATGTCGGTGTGGGTGTAGGAAAAGACGTGGCCCACGTGCAACGATCCACTGACCGTCGGCGGCGGCGTGTCGATGGAGTAGACCTCGTCGCGCGGCCGCGCGCGGTCGAACGCGTACGTCCCCTCCGCGTGCCAGCGCGCACGCCACTTCTCTTCGAGCCCTTCGAGGGCCGGCTTGTCCGGAACAATCATGAGTAAGAGCAGAGTACCGCAGAATCAGGCGTGGGGTCCGCCTTCACCCGTCGACTCTCGCTCGGGGTGCCCTGAGCCTTGTCGAGGGGCAGGCGGACCTGTGCGGGCCGCGTCTCGGATGCGCTGGATCTCTTCGCGCACCAGGCGCTCGGACACGCTCAGCACGATGTCGGCGATCTCTTCGCGCAGGCGATCGCCGAGTTGCTCGACCACGCGGGAGGCGATGCGGTCCACCAGCGCCGACGAGATGCTGTCGGGATCCAAGGTCGTTGTGGGCACGGCCGCGGTCGTCGAGGCGGTACCAGCCGCGGTGGCCGGTTGCTCCGGCGGATCTGCCGGTACGGGCTCGGCAGGCGCCTCAGGAGGTGGAGCCGCGACCGGCGGCGCTGGCGACGGCTCTTCCTCGACGTTCGTCCGCCAGAAAGGCGGATCGCCGCCCAACGTCCGCACGGGCCGCGGCGGTTCGGGCGCCGTCACCAGTCGCGCCCCTTCGGCTGAGGCGGGACCGTCGGCGGATGGGACGAGGCCGAGGAGCTCTTTGACGCGGCTGATCACGACATGCGGCTCGAACGGTTTGACGAGGACGCCCCGAGCACCCGACGCACCCAGGCGCGATTCCTCGACGACATCGAATGCCCCAGCCAAGAGTAACACTGGCACGTCACGAATGGCGGGGTTCGATCGCACGAACTCGGCCACGGCGTAACCATCAGCCAGCGGCATGGCGATGTCCGCCAGCACGATATCCGGCCGGTCGGAGGTCAACCGCTCGATCGCCTGCTGTCCGTCGCCCACCGCCACGACGCGGACATCCTCACTCGCGAACGTCAGCTCGACGACGCGCTGGATGGCGAGGCTGTCGTCGGCGAGCAGGAGCGTATGTGGCATTGAGAGTTCACGCGTGCTCGAGCCTCGCGCGAGCATGGCGCGTGATGAAGTCGACTATCTCCTGCATTGGCGTGCCTGGCACGAACACGCCCTTGACGCCCATCTCGTTGAGCTTCGGGATGTCGACATCCGGGATGATACCTCCGATGACGACCAGCACATCATCGAGGCCGTTTTGGGCCAGCAACTCCATGATCCGCGGGCAGATGTGCATGTGCGCGCCCGACAGAATCGACAGGCCGATGACGTCGGCGTCTTCCTGCAGCGCCGCGCTGACGATCTGCTCGGGGGTCTGGCGAAGGCCAGTGTAGATGACTTCCATGCCGGCGTCGCGCAGCGCCCGCGCAATCACCTTCGCGCCGCGATCGTGTCCATCGAGGCCGGGTTTGCCGATCACCACTCGGATTTTCTGACGCATCTCGCTCTCGGCCCCCAGCTCTCAGCTCTCGGCGGCCGGCTCCGCCGGCCTCGCCGCGCAAAGCGCGGCGCCGGAAGCCGTACGCCTGTAAGCCGAAAGCGTCAGATAGCGGGTTTTTCCTCGTACTCTCCCCACACGTCTCGCAACACGTCGCACATCTCGCCGATGGTCGCGTAGGCGCGGACGCAGTCGAGGAGGACGGGCATCGTGTTCTCCGCGCCCTGCGCTGCCTGGCGCAACGCGCTCAGCGCCCGTTGGACGGAGCCCTGGTTCCGCGCGGCCTTCAGCGCCGCCAGCCGCTCGACTTGCGTCTGCTCCGCCGACCAATCGATGTAGAGCGTCTCGATCGGCGACTCCCCTTCCTGCACGAAGTCGTTGACGCCGACGATGATCTGATCATCGCGCTCCACTGCCTGTTGGAACCGATAGGCCGCGTCGGCAATTTCTCGCTGTGGGTAGCCTTGCTCGATCGCCTTGACCATGCCGCCCATGCGATCGATGGCATCCCAATACGCGCGCGCGCCTTCCTCCATCTCGTGGGTCAGCGCCTCGATGAAGTACGAGCCGCCAAGCGGGTCCACCGACCTCGTCACCCCGCTCTCGTGAGCGATGATCTGCTGCGTGCGGAGCGCGATGGTCGCCGCTTCCTTCGTCGGTAGCGCCAGCGCTTCGTCGAGCGCATTGGTGTGCAGCGAGTTGGTGCCACCCAACACCGCGGCCAACGCCTGCAGCGCGGTCCGGACCACGTTGTTGTACGGCTGCTGCGCCGTGAGCGACACGCCCGCCGTCTGCGTGTGGAAGCGCAACTGCAGCGACCGCGGGTTCTTGGCGCCGAAGCGGTCGCGCATCGCCTCGGCCCACAGCTTGCGCGCCGCGCGGTACTTCGCGATCTCCTCGAAGAAATCGCTGTGCGAGTTGAAGAAGAACGACATGCGCGGCACGAAGTCGTCGACGTCGAGCCCCGCGTCGAGCCCGTACTGCACGTACTCGATGCCATCGCG
>DAINCF010000076.1:0-18362 GCA_036732565.1 Vicinamibacterales bacterium | reverse complement strand
GGAACGTCGCGATCGAAAGCGGCAATGCGGCTCGCGCCACATACGCCATGCTGGCTGCCGCCGCCCTGGCCAGCGTCGTCGGCATGCTGCTGACGGCACGCGCGGTGCGCGCGCGCGCCGAGCTCGCCGCCATGCAGTCGGACTTCGTGTGCACGGTGACGCACGAGCTGAAGACGCCCCTGGCCTTCATTCGACTGCTTGGCGAGACGCTCGGCAATCGCCGCTACAACTCACTGGAGACGATTGCGGACTACGCCCGCCTGCTCTCGCAGGAGGCGTGGCGTTTGACGCGGCTGATCGACAACATCCTGACGTTCGCCCGCGTGGCCAACTCGGGACGGCACGCCCAGTTCGAAGCCCTCGAGGTCGCGGAGATTGTCGAGGACGTGCTCAATCAGTTCCGGCCTCAGCTCGCGGCCAAGGCCTTCGACGTCACCATCGACATGCCCGCGGACCTGCCGCGCGTGTGTGGCGACCGCGCGATGCTGTGTCAGGTGCTCGACAACCTGATTGACAACGCCATCAAGTATTCGGGGCATCGGCGGGTGCTGCAGATCACCGCGCGTCAGGCGAACGGGAACGGTCGCGTCGCCGGTGAGCGAATGCTGCTGGAAGTGAGCGACCGCGGGAAGGGCATTGCCGCCGAAGAAATCCCGCGCGTGTTCGACAAGTTCTATCGCGGCCGCGCCGGCTCCACCGGCGGCAGCGGTCTCGGTCTGTCGATCGTCAAACGGATCATGGAAGAGCATCGTGGCGAGGTCGAGCTGTTGAGCACGCCCAACGAAGGCACCACGGTTCGACTCGCGCTCCCGGTGCTGTCGTGAGCGAGGGGTCCACGGTGCGCGTGCTGATCATCGAAGACGACGACGCGATGGCGCGCCTGCTGAGCGACAACCTCGTCTTCGAGCGCTTCGAGGTGGAGTGTGCCAGCACCGCGACCGACGCGCAGGCGAAGCTGCGGGCGTTCAAGCCGGAGATCGTGTTACTGGATCTCATGCTGCCCGAAGGCGACGGCTTCGAGATCTGTCAGCTGTTCGCCGCCCACCGCGATCGGCCGCCGGTCATCATCGTGTCCGCGCGGAGCGGCAAGGACGACAAGGTGCGCGGGCTCAATCTCGGGGCGGATGACTACGTGACGAAGCCGTTTGCGTTCGAGGAGCTGCTGGCGCGCATGAAGGCCGTGATGCGTCGCCGCGACTCGGCGGTCGGCGTGCTGCGTCTCGGCCAGGTGCTCGTCGATTTTCAGGCGCGGCGGGCGACGCGGAAGGGGCACGACCTGGGATTGAGCCATCGGGAGCTGGAGGTCTTACACTATTTGGCGGATCGCTCGGGCCGCCTGGTGACCCGCGACGACCTCCTGCAGGAGGTGTGGGGCTATCGGCACCTGCCGCTGACGCGGTCGGTGGACATCTCGATTGCACGCCTGCGGCGGAAGATCGAGCCAGATCCGCACAAGCCTCGCTACATCCGCACGCTCCATGGCGAGGGGTACAGCCTGACACCGGAGGGGTGAAACAAAGTGTTACACGATGCTTTCTGGCCACTTGCTAGGCTCACGCCCATGTATCGCGCCGCGTTGGGCCTTGTCGCTTGCGTGGCGGCGACCGGGTCCCTCCTCGCACAGCAAAAACCGGCGGCTGGCACCGGGCCGCTGCCCGAGGACATGTCGACCTACCAGTGCAGCCACTGGGACGGCGATCGATGTGACGACGCGCCCAACCCGCCCTTCAACAACCCCCTCGTCGGCACGTGGGTCCGGATCTCGCTGCTGCGGAACTCGTTCTCGGTGCAGCCACCCGACGCGCCGCTCTATGTCTTCTTCGGCGCCGATGGCTACTATTCGATGATGGAATTCCCCTCGGGTCGGCCGCAGGTGAACAAGCCGCTCGACCAGCAGACGCCGCAGGAGCTGCTCAATCGCTTCGACAAGTTGGAAGGCGCGTACGGGACCTATCAAATCAACGGTCAAACCGTGAATCGACATTCACTGGGTGGGATGTCGCCCGGCGCGGACGGCGAGAGCGATCAGTTGCGCGGATGGCACTTCGAGGGCAACATCATGCCGCTCACCGGCACCGGGCCGACGCGATCGCCGCAGGCGCGGATGCGGAGACTGCCGGTTCAGGCGCTCAGCTCGAAGACGCTCGTGGGGACGTGGGAGCGAACCGCCCTCAATGTAAATGGTCAGGCGGTGACCGGCTCGACGCTCAAGCAGTGGCTCATGCTCGGCGACGATGGCTGGTTCCATCAGACGGTGATGCCGAAGGGCCGCACCAACCCGAAGAAGCCACTCGAGCAGTACACCACGCAGGACTTCGTTGCCGCCTACACCGGCCTGTCCGCGGCGCGCGGGACGTACAATCTCTCGGGCACGTCGCTCACGCGTCGCTACGTTGCGAACATCGACCCGAATCTCACGGGCGTCGACGAGACCGCGCAGTTCACCGTCACCGGCGAAACCATGACGCTGCAGGGCACGGATCCGACGGGCGCCAAAGTGCAGGCAACCTACACGCGCCTGAAGCCGCTCGATCCGTTTACGCCTCTACCGAAGAAGGGATCCTAATGGGCGCCAATGAGCCGTTTGGCACCGTGCCTAGATACGCTCCATTAGTGGTGAGACGCCGGGACTTCATCGGAGCGGCAGCGACCTCCGGCCTTGCGGCGTTCGCGGGCCTGACCACTGCACGAGCGCAGGACAAGCTTCCGGCTCATCCCTCGCGCGCGGCCAAGGTGGAGAAGTTGTACAAGGCGCCGGACACGCACCCGAACGCGCTCGAAGCGGCCGACGATGGGCTGTGGATCGCGGATCAGATCTCGGAGCGCGTGTCCCGGGTCGACTGGCAGACCGGGAAGGTGCTGCACGAGTTCATCTCGGAGTCGCACAACACCAGCGGCATCGCCGTGGGCGGCGGCTACCTGTGGCTGAACGCGAACGCCGGCGGATCCGCCGCGCAGATGCGCGAGAAGCGGCCGGGCGATCGACCGTTCGGCGAGATCATTCAGGCGGACCTGAAAACGGGCAAGACGATCCGGGCCTACGACCCGCCGTGGGGTGGCGTGCACGGTGCGGTCTACGTGGCGGAGCACAACACGCTGTGGGTCGTCGCGCTGAACATCAGCGCGCTCGCCGAGCTGGACGTCAAGGATGACCTCCGCGTCAAGCGCCTCATCCCCGTCCGTCAGAACGCGCCCCATGGGCTCGAATGGCACGATGGCGCAATCTGGTGCTTGTCGGCCGGCGATCGCCTGGTGCAGAAGCTCAATCCGGACTCGGGGCAGGTGCTGGAAGCCATCACGCTCGCGCCCACCGACCCCGACCCGCACGGCATGTGCATCTACAAGGGCTATATGTACTATTGCGATGCCGGCCTCGGCGGCGGGCGCGATACGAGCCCTGGCAGCGCGCCGGCGTACATTTGTCGATTCAGTTTGACGACGTGAGATCGTGGGGTCCGCCTTGCCGGGGTCCCCAGCGCGGCAGCCGCGCTGGGTGGCTTTAGGCGGACCAGGGCCGGCTAAAGCCGGCCCCCACGTACGCAGGACACAATGTGGAGGGACTCGCGGTGATCCGAAGACCTAAATGGCAGCTGCTGATCGGCCTGGGCGTGGTGACGCTGATGCTCGCCGTGTCGGTCCGGCAGGCGGCGTCGCAGCAAGAAGACCTCGACGTCCTGAAGGTGATTCCCCAGAACTACAAGCTGATTATCGACAACTCCGTCGTCCGCGTGATCGAAGCGCGGATTCCGCCCGGCACCGAGGAACCGCTGCACCGGCACCTGCGCGGCGTGAGCGTCATCATGGGCGACTACGTCATCGAGCACATGCCGCAGGGCAGCGGGAAGTGGACGCGGAACGAGCGCAAGCTCGGAGACGTGTACTGGAGTGAAGCCGGCGTGCACCAGACGAGGAACGTCGGCAAGACGCCGAGCCATACCATTCGAGTCGAATTGAAGTTCTGAGAGAGACCGATGTTCAAAACCGAGAAGCAGTGGGCGACGAGCATCACCAGACGCAAGGCGTTGGCGGCGCTGGGCGGCATGCTGGCCGGCTCGCCCATCCTGCACGCGCAGCTCGATCCGAGGCACTACAAGGATCACCGGCGCGTCCCAGGATTGAGCGAGATGGTCGACATCTTCGACTTCGAGCCCATCTGCTTCCAGAACGTGCCGCGCCATCTCTACGATTACATGGCGCGGTCGACGGACTCGGAGTGGACCATCCGTCGCAACCGGCATGCGTTCGAGTGGGTCGATCTCATCGAGCGCCCAGGCGTGACCGCCGAGCAGGTGGACACTTCTACCGAGGTGCTCGGGATCAAGATGACCGCGCCGATCATCGTCGCGCCGAGCTCCAATCACGGGCACATGCATCCCGAGGGTGAGATCGGCACCTACAAGGGGACGACGGCCGTGGGCATGCTCATGGCCGTGGCCAGCGGCCCGTCGATTGCGCTCGAGAAGATCGCCGCGGCCGCGGACGGGCCCCGATGGAATCAGTTCTACCCGATTCGCGATCTCGCACAGAGCGGCAAGATGCTCGAGCGCTTCCAGAACAACGGAGCTCGAGCGATCGTTCTCACCGTCGATCAGCAGGCGGCGGTCTACGAACGCGCGCTACACAATCGATGGCTCGGCGGCAACCTGGCCGCGGGCGAGAGCATGGGACGAACCGCTCGACCGACGGAGCCCACGACGGGACCCGCGCGCTACGGCGTCGAAACCCGCCGGCTCTGGTACTCGTGGGACTTCATGGAGCAGCTCCGGCAATACATCAAGGGGCCGACGATCATCAAAGGGATCCTGACGGCCGAAGACGCCAAGATCTGCGTCGAGCGTGGCTTCGATGGGCTCATCATCTCGAATCACGGCGCCCGCTCGCTCGACTACGCTCCATCGACGTTGGAGGTCTTGCCGGAGATCGTCGAGGCCGTCAACGGGAAGATCGCCGTGCTGATCGACAGCGGATTCCGCCGCGGCAGCGACGTCTTCAAAGCGCTGGCGCTGGGTGCGGACGCCGTGCTCGTCGGACGTGCGCAACGGTGGGGTCTCGGCGCGTTCGGCGCCCCGGGCGTCCAGCGTGTGCTCGAAATCCTGCAGACCGAGCTGCGTGACTCGATGGTGAAGACCGGACGCAAGACGATCGCGGACATCGACCGGACAACGGTGAGGACCGACTTCTCATGACCCGGACAGGTCTTCGTAGGGGCCGGCCTTCAGGCCGGCCCGAACTGACGCGACGCGAAGCATTTCAGGTAGGCACCGCGCGAGCAGTCAAGCTACCGCCCTGCGCCGAGCTCAACAACGCGCTGGAGTTTGCCGAGCCGGCGAAGATGGTGCTGCCGCCCACCGTTTACCAGACCATCGCCGGCGGCGATCGCGAGCCGTTCGATCGCATCACGTTCCGCCCGCGTATGAACATCCCGGTCCTCGACATGGACCTCACGGTTCAGGTGCTGGGGCAGTCGCTGTACACGCCGATCGTCGTCGGCCCGATCTCGGAGCAGGCGAAGTATCACAAGGAAGCGGAGCTCGCGACGCTGCGCGGCGCGGAGGCCGCGCAAGCGCTGGTGGTGGTCAGCAGCCGGTCGAGCGTGCCGGTGGAGCAGATCGGCGCGCACGCGAAGGCGCCGTTCTGGTACTCCGTCTACGCCGACGCGGATGGCCGGACGAAGGTGCAATCGGCGGTGACCGCCGGCGCGGAGGCGATCTTCATCACCGTGGGCGCGGCGCACCAGTCGACGAACGGCGAGGGTGGAATGCCCGCGCGCAGCAACGGCCGCATCGACTGGTCGGCGATCGATGCCATTCGCAAAGGCGTCCAGGTGCCGGTCGTCATCAAGGGCATCACGACACCCGAGGAAGCCAAGACCGCGCTCCAACATGACGTGCAGGGCATCGTCGTCTCCAACTTCGGCGGGCTGCTGGGCCCGAGCAAGGTGGCGCCGATGGATGCGCTCGCCTCGATCGTCGACGCCGTCGGCGGCAAGGGCGCGGTGCTCATCGACGGCGGATTCCGTCGCGGGACATGCGTGCTCAAGGCGATGGCGTTGGGCGCAGACGCCGTGCTTCTCGGACGTCCGGTCGCGTGGGGCCTGGCGGCGTACGGATCAGAAGGGGTGCAGGCCGTGCTGGAGTTGACGCAGAACGAGTTCGCCCGCAGCATCGGCATGCTCGGCGTGGCAAGACTGGACCAACTGACGCCCGCGCACGTCAAGCTTCACAAACGGGCAACAGGCTAGCGTTCCACACGCTGGTTCCGCACGAACGTTCCACTCGTTGGTGCCTCACAACGGTTCGGTTCCGCGCGAGGTTCCCACATCGGTTCCTACGAAAGTTCGTTTCCACATCACAGAACCGTGTATAAGCAACGTAAGTGAGGAATGTGCTTCCCGAGACACGGGTAACAGAACTCTGTGCGGAACCCCCGACCGGAACCGAACCCTCGTCCGGAACCTGCGCCCGGAACCCCCGTGACGAACCTTCGTGAGGAACGCCTGTCTACCACTTGATCTGATAGACAATCCTCGGAAAGCGCCCTGGCATGATCGCCGTCACCTGACCCAGCGACGTGCCCACGGTGTCGGTCTGGGTCCGGACGGAGTTGTTGTTGAACACGTTGAACAGATCGAGCTGGAACGTGTGGACCTGGCTCCCGACGCGCAGGTTCTTTCTGACGTTGACGTCCACCTGCGTCCAGCGCTCGGTGTAGAGGCTGCCGGGCTCGTTGAGGATGATGGTCTGGGCCTGCGTCCGCTGCCCGTTGGGGAAGAGGTTCGCTGCGGGCTGCCACGTGACGACGCGCTCGAGTCCCGCGTAGCTCTGTAGCACCGCGCCGGCGTCGATGCCCCAGATCACCGTGTAGTTGCCCGCGAGCTTGAACTCGTGCTGGAACGGGATGTCGAACTGCCGCTGGTCGCAGAAACGTCCGCCCTGCGCGACCGTCGCGCGCCCTTGGTACAGGTCGTTGACCGCTGGGCCATTCGGGTTGTCGTCCGAGTCACAGAACACCGAAACGTTGCGCTCCGCGGTCCAGCTGCCGAACAGCGTCGCACTGCCGGAGAGTCGCGCGGAGAATGACGCCTCGACGCCCGTGTACAGGGATCGGTCGTTCTCGCTGCTCCGATCGACGAGGCCCTGGTTGTACACCGAGTTCTTCGCCTGATTGAGGTTGTAGACGGTGATCGTCTCATTGGGATTGAGGACGGCCGCGACCTCGGGATCCGTAACCGTGGGCATCGCGACCTGAAACGGCGTGTAGTCGTCGATGGTGATGAACGTGCGATCGGTCAGCTGAATGTCGCGTACGGTCCGCTTGACGAACAGCCCCCCGATCGCCAGACGCGGCAGGAGCTGATGCTGCACACCCACGGTGTATTCCCAGTTGTACTGACGACGCAGGTCGCCGGGAAGGGCGCCGGCCCGCTCGCCGAAGTTGCCGCCGCTCGGGCTCGGGCCAATCTCGGAATCCTGGACGATGCCGTCGTTGTTCGTGGCTGCCGCCGCTCCCGAGCATGCGCTGCCCACCGCGTTCAAGGCGCAGTCGAACCAGTTGCGATTCTCGTTGCGGAGTCCGGCATCGGCGTAGGCGAGGAATGGATCCGCATCGTACTGACGATGGTATTTGCTGACGCTGGTCTTGAGCGCCGTGCGGCCGTCGCCGAAGAGATCGTAGACGGCGGACAAGCGCGGCGCGTAGTCCGGCCCCCACTTGATCAAGTCGTACTGCTTCGGGAAGAACCGTGCGGGTGCGAAGCGGCCCTCCGCCGCGAGCGTTTCGCGCATGCCGGCCGCGAACCATTCGACCCTCAAGCCCGGATTGATGGTGAGGCGCCGCAGCGTCCACGAGTCCTGGACGAAGAGAGCCGAGTCGTACTGAATGTACCCGGGAGCGTCGAGCGGCGTGTTGTATACCGTGACCGTGCTGGGCCGTCCCGCGTTGTAATTGACCTGGAGATCGCCGTTGTACTCGCTGGCGATACGCCCGTCGGGTCCGAACTCGTGCGTGTAGCCGAACTTGATGTTGTGCGAGCCCGTGACGTAGGAAACGCGCCCGTCCAGCACGTGCCGCGTGTTGTCCTGCCGTTGGCTGAGCAGCGAGCCCCACTGCGTGCATCCGGTGTCGTACGCACACTGCGGATGAATCTGTCGCTGGGTATCGGTCTTTCGCGTCTGCGTGAACCACTCCGGCGACCCGCGCTCTTTCATGACCCCGGTGGCCGGACCGCCAAGCCAATCGAACTCCGCGGCCGAATACCCGGCTTCGACCAGGAATTTCCCGGCGACCGTCGACGTCCATTTCAGGTTGCCGACCCAGTGATGCGCGTGCTTCGGATCCCTGAATTGTCCGATGCGTGGATCAACCCCCGCGGAGTAGTCCTTGCCCTTGCGCTTCCACCACCGCGATCCGAACATCGCGATCTTGTTGTTGGTCGTCGCCTGCCAGGTCAACCGCACCGACGGGCCACGCACGTACGAGTCGCTGAGCGTGTCGATGACCTCACCATCCGGCGCGGTGATCACCGGAGGGACGTCGGCGATGATCTCGTCCGAGCCCTGGTGCCGCGCCGTGATCAGGAACCACGCTTTGTTCTGCTTAATCGGACCGCCGAAGGACGCCGAGAACATTTGAATCCGCTTGACGCCGTTGGCGCTGCGGATGCTCTGCGGGGCGGATCGCAGCGCGTCGTCGACGTTGTCCGATTGCCAGTCGCCGCTGCTGTAGCCCAGGAAGGCGGCGCCGCTGAATTGGTTGCCGCCGTCCTTCAACACGCTGTTCAGGCGAATACCGCCGCCGGACGTATCCGCGGGGATACCGCTCGTCATCACGGTGATCTCGGATTGCAGCATGTCGTCGAAGTACGACTGCGAGGGGCCTTCGAGACTCTGAATCGACATGCCTTCGACGAGCTGTTCGGCGTCGTTGCCGCCGAGACCGTGGGCACGGAGCGCGACCTGCTCGGTCATGCGGGTGCCACCGACGTCGGGCGTGCCGGGCCGCACGCCGGGTGCCAGCACGCCGATGGACATGACGTTGCGCGACACCGGTAACGCGTCGATCACCTCGCGCGACAGCACTTGCGTCCGCGAGGCTTGGAGCACATCGACCTGCGCCGCCTGTCCCGTCACCGTGATCGATTCTTCGATCGTGCCGACGTTCAGTTCGGCGTTCACGGTCACCACCGTTTCCGATGGGACGTCGACACCGTCGCGCACGATGGTGTTGAAGCCGGTGAGCGTAAACGTGAGTTTGAATGGGCCCGGTCGCAGCGCTTCGATCCGGTAGCGTCCCTGTTCATCGGTCGTGACCGTTCGGGTCCCTTCGATGAGGACCGGACTGGTGGCCTCGACGGTCACTCCGGGGAGGACCGCCCCTGAGGGGTCACGAACGGCGCCGACGATGGACGCTTGCGCCCAGGCGAGGGAGGGGAGGAGGAGCGCCGCACACAGAAACACCAGAACAGGCATCGAAACCGCCTTTGGACCGTTGCGCGGCCCGAAGCGCGAATTTGTGGTCGTTGCTCTTGGCTGGATTGGCTTCCGGCCCTTCAATTCGGCAAGAGGCTAGCACTCTTGGTCCTGGGCCGTGTAACAGTTTGTTTCGGCTGAGATCCGGTATCGTTGTCAGCGCAGGATGCCCTGGCGGTTGCTTCGCGCCCTCTTTCTTCTGCTCTTACTCCTCACTGGCGGTGCGGCGCACCTCGTCCCACCCGTCCACGCCCAGGCTCCCGAACCATCGATTCCCGGCTACCTCACCAAGCGGTGGACGACGGCTGACGGGTTGCCCTACAACGGCATCAACGACCTGCTCCAGACCCGCGACGGCTATATCTGGATTGCCACCAACAACGGCGGCCTGGCGCGGTTCGACGGCGTGACGTTCAGGACTTTCGACGTCATGAACACGCCGGAGCTGTACTCGAATGGCGTGACCGCGCTGTTCGAAGCCGCCGATGGCACGCTGTGGATCGGCACCACCGACGGACTGGCGCGGTACCGCGACGGTGTCTTCACCCACGAGCCGCTCGATCCGGCCGACTGGGAGCATCGCTACATCGTCGATATCGCGTCGGATCCCAGCGATCGCCTCTGGGTGGCCACGAGCGACGACATCGTGCGTCGGGACGGCGATCGCTGGACTCGACTGCCGACCGGTCCGGTCGGTGTGACGCGCATCTGGCCCGACCGCGACGGGGTCACGTGGATCGGCACGTCCGCAGGACTGCTCGAGATGCGCGACGGGGAGATCGTCCGGTCGATCGGGACGAAAGACGGCCTGCCTGCCCTCGCGATCGGCGCGCTCCACAGAGATCGCCTCGGGCGCCTCTGGGTCGGCACGTCGAACGGCCTTGCCCATCTCGGGTCGGATGGTGTGTCGATTGCGCCGGCTCCGTCCGCCTTGTCGCAGGCACGAGTGACGCGGCTGTTCGAGGACAGCTCCGGCACGCTCTGGATTGGCGGGCTTGGCCGCGCGTTCGCATGGGCGCCCGATGGGACGCTTGCGGAGTTGCCGACCGCTGAAGGGTCCACCTCCGGTTTCGTGTCGTCGATCACCGAGGATCGCGAGGGACACCTGTGGCTCGGCGTCTTCGAGGGACCGGGCGGGTTGATCCGCCTCGGGCGCGAACGCGTCACAGTGTTGGCGCAGGGGCAAGGTCTGCCGTGCGACAACGTCGGCGCGATCACACAGAGCCCCGATGGCACGGTATGGGTGTCGACGCTGTGCCGTGACGGCCGCGGCGTCGCGGCCATTCGCGACGGACGGGTCACGATCTACGCCGGCCCTACTCACGTCGCCGCCATCCTGGCCGAAGCCGACGGCCAGGTGTGGCTCGGCACCTTCGACGGTACGCTCTTCCGGTTCGCCGGTCAGCGATTCGAGGCCTACCCAACACCGACGACGAATCCCACCGCTGGCATCAACGTGATCTATCGGCACGCCGATGGCGCACTCTGGCTCGGCACGACTCGAGGGCTGTTCCGTGAACAGGCTGGAGCCTGGAGTCGGCCCGGCGAGCACGACGGGTTGGCCAACGACTACGTGCGCACGATCGTGGCGTCGCCCACGGATGGCTCGCTCTGGATCGGCGGCACGCGCCTCAGCCATCTCGAAAGCGGCCGCTTCACGACCTACACGCAAGACCAGGGGCTGCCGCGAGGCCCGGTGCGCGCCATTCACATCGATGCCGACGGCACGCTCTGGATTGGCACCTATGGAGGTGGGTTGGTGCGGCTCAGGGAAGGCCGCGTGACGACCTACGGACTGCAAGGCGGCGTGCTGGATCGCGCGGTTCACCGGATTGTCGAGGATGCGGCTGGCTATCTCTGGATGAGCGGCGACCGGGGCATCAAGCGCGTCTCGAAGCCCGAGCTCAACGACATCGCGGCCGGCCGGCCGGCCGCGCCGTCAGTCGTGCACTATGACGAGACCGACGGCATGAAGAGCGCGGAGGCCAACGGCATGGCACAACCGGCCGGTTGGTCCATGCGTGACGGTACCATCTGGTTCCCGACGCAGGGTGGGATTGTACGGGTCGACCCGCGGCGCACCGACGCGGAAGTCATCGTCGCGCCCTCGTCGGTCATCGAGAGCACGACGGTAGATGGCACGTCGCACGCCGCCGCGCCGAATTTCACCGTGGCCCCCGGTTACCGCGACATTGAGATCCGCTACACGGCACCGGCATTCGGACGCCCCGAACAGGTGCAGTTCCGTTATCGGCTCGACGGCCACGACACGGACTGGGTGGAAGTGGGCACACGACGCGTGGCGCACTACGCCAACTTGCGGCCCGGGGAATACCGATTCAGCGTCGTCGCGCGCAACAGCGGCGGGCCCTGGCAGGCGCGCGCCGCGACGATGGCGATGGTGCTGCGGCCGTATTTCTACGAGCGGCGTCCGTTTCAGGTAGGCCTGGTCGGGTTGAGTGCGGCCGCGATCGTGGCGCTGGTCCGCTGGCGCGTCTCTCGGCTGCGCCACCGGGCGCAGCTGCTGGAAGCGACGGTTGCCGAGCGCACCGCGGAGCTCGCCCAGCAGCGCGACGCGGTCCGAGCGGCGCATGACGAGCTGACGCGGGCGCACCGCGAGCTCTCCGTAGCGAAGGAGACCGCCGAACAGGCGCACGGGCAGGTGCTTGCCGTATTCAACCAGCTGGACATCGGCGTGCTCGTGCTCAGCTCGGCGGGCGTCGTGACCTACGCCAGCGCCTCCGCACAGAAACTGCTCGCGAAGGATCCCGCGGCGCTGCTCGGCCAATCCTGGTTCGCATGCCTGCCGATCGTCGACACCGACCGCGCGGCGCTCAGGGCGCGGGTCGAATCGCGGTCGCCGTTGAGCGCGCGGATGCCCGTGCAGATGGTGCTGGGAGGGAAGCGGTATTGGATGGAGATCGACGTCCGGGACGAGCCGCATCCCGGCACCGGGCGCCTGCTCTATATCTACAACGCCACCGAAGTTGCCGCCGCGCCGCAAGGCGCGCGTATCGAGGGCCCGCATGGGCTGGTGGGTCGGAGCACGGCGATGCATGTCGTCTTCAAGCAGATTCGTGACGTGGGCCGCGTGGATACCACGGTCTTGATCGAGGGCGAGACCGGCAGCGGCAAAGAACTGGTGGCGCGGGCGATTCATCGCGGAAGCCGTCGGGCCGCGCATCCGTTCATCGCCGTCAATGCCGCGGGCCTCACCGAATCGCTCCTCGCCAGTCAGCTCTTCGGCCATCGTCGTGGCGCGTTCACGGGTGCGGTCACCGATCAAATGGGGATGTTCGAGGCCGCCAATGGCGGCACGCTGTTCCTGGACGAGATCGGCGACATCTCACCGAGCGCGCAGGTCGGGTTGTTGCGGGCGCTGCAGGAGCGTGAGATCACCCGCATCGGCGAGTCGCGCACGCGACCGCTCGACGTGCGCTTCCTCGCGGCGACCCATCGCGATCTGACGCGCGAAGTGGCCGACGGCAACTTCCGCGAGGACCTGCTGTATCGCATCCGCGTGGCGACGATTCGGGTGCCGCCGCTTCGCGATCGGCTCGATGACGTGCCGCTGCTCGTGGAGGCGTTCTTGTCGCAGGGCGCTCGGCAGTCGGGCCGCGCGATCCCGGAGATGAGTCGCGAAGCGATGGGCGTGTTGATGCGCTACACCTGGCCCGGCAACGTCCGCCAGTTGAAAAGCGCGATCGAACAGACGCTGCTGCGGTGCTCGGGCAACCTGATCCGCCTCGAAGACCTTCCGCCGGAGATTTGGGGCAACGGCGACACCGCTCGAGTCGCCGGCGCCAGCGAACGCGAGCGTCTGGTGGAAGCGCTTCGCCGCGCCGAAGGCAATCGCGCCGAAGCCGCGCGCATCCTCGGCATCGGCCGCTCGACCCTATACCGGAAGCTTGCGATGCACGGCTTGGACGGTGAGACCGAATAGTGCCCAGACACCACGAGTCCAAGCCTCGTCGCGGGCCTGAGACCCGAGTCCTGGGGCTTGGGGCCATGACAGGCAGACCTAAAGGTCTGCGCTACGTACGTGCGGGTCATCCGAGTGTCGTACGTAGCGCAGGCCTTCAGGCCTGCCGAATACGAGGTGTGCGCCGCTACGGCTTGAAGCCGGCCTTGTTCTCGCGCCGGGTCTTCTCGTCTTTCGCTTGCACGGCCGCGGCTTCAGCACTTCGGCGCGCGAGCTCTCGCGCGGGGGCCTCGGCGGCGCGCAGGCTCTCGGCAGTCGCGATCACTTGCTGCAGGTCTCGGTCGGCGGCGATCGCGCTGATGGTGAGGCCCAGGCGGGTCGGGTACTGCTCGCGCCACAGGAGCAGACGCGAGTCGGCATCCTCCCAATGTCCGATGGTGTGACGCGCGTAGGCGTGACCGAGCGTTCCTGGCGTCGGCGTCGCAATCAGAATCGACGGGCCGTACACCAAACCCATGGCCTCGCGCAGGTCGATATCCGTCAAGCCCTGAGTGCGCTCGCGATCGTAGAGCACGGTAATCCGGGCGAGACGGCCGTCGTAGAACGTGAGCACCATTTCAGCCAGCGTGTCGGGTGCGACACTGCTGCCGCTGATGAATCGGTGCTGCCGCCATGTCACCTCCTGAACGACCGTTGGACGCTCGTGGGTGACCTTGACGTCCGAGGCAACCAACTGGAGCCGGTCGACCACGCTTTGCACCGAATCGCCGAGCGTCACGCCGCGGTACTGGGCCAAGGGCGACTCAGCGCCGGTTGCGGGCAAGGCGATCGACAGGGCCAAGGTGAGCGTCAGGAGAAAAGAACGGAGCATCTGGAACCTCGGTACCAGCCTACGGCAGGCGGTTGTCCCAGTCTGTTCAACGCGGCACACCAGGCGAGGGTGTGCAATCCGGCTCAGTCCCAGGCCCAGCCGCGATCGTACAGTGTGACCAGCGATGCGTGGTGCTGAATTGAGCGGCGACTTCGTCGGTGGACTCGCCGTGGTGTTGAGCGTCCCGCTGGCAATCCTCGTGGTGGGGGCGCCGGTGGCGCTGGTGGTCAGGCTGATTCTGACGTTGCTCGACAGATGGTGAAGGGCTGGCCCATATGGTGCTGATCATCGCCGTCGTCGCCGTCGTGATCGCGACGATCGTGCTCGTGCGACGCCGAGCGCGTGCGAATGCCGCCTCGCTCGGGTGGATGAGCGAGCGATGGATCGCGGAGTACCGTGCTTCCCGTTCGTAATGCAGGCAGGGTGCGCTGGCCACCGCCGAAGCCTATACGCAGTCGGACCATTCCGTTCGCGCGTAGGCAAGGGGATCAACGCGATATCGTCTGACAATCCGGCACGCCAGGGGCGGCTGGTGCGTCCAATGGATGAGGACCTGGAGCGGGCACTGGTGGGTTGTCGACCTGGCCAATGCGCTTGTTGACGAAGAGCACTTCGAACGCCCACGACGGAAACGGATCCAAACCCGCCTGGCAGACATGATTGTTGAAGTGCAGATGCGCGACGTGAAACGTCCGCTTCAGCCCTTCGATCACCCGTACGTATTTCTCGTCGTCGATGCGATGGAACTCGATAGCGAGCTGGTCGATGTTCGCGAGGACGGCGTCTGGCGTGTTGAGCAGCGAGTCCCACTCGGCTGCTTCGATGTCCATCTTCATGACGACGTGCTGGCTGCCGTAGCCGTTCTTCCGGAGCTGCCCCTCGATGGAGTCGAACAACCGGCCGTCGACGGTCTCGGCCGACGGTCCCACGCACTCGGCGTGAAAGGTCGTGTCGGCGACGCACGTCGGCCGCGTGGTGTTGAAGCAGTCGTATTGATGGACGGGCACCTTCAAGGTGTTCGAGATCTGGCAGCCCCACCCGTCGTAGCCGTCGATGCCGTACGAGTATCCGGCCTTGACGTCGGCCAACAGGTTCCGGCACATCAGGTATCCGCCATCGTGCGCCTCGCCGAACCGGGCGAGCTCGCAGTTGTTGACCCGGACCGGCTGCACGGCATCGAACAGCGCCTGGCGAATCCGAGGATCGCTTTTCAGCATCGCGGCTGTCGTCGGATCGGCTGCCGTCGTCGTCGGGTCTGCTTGTGGCGGCGGCGTGGTCGGAGGCGCTTGAGGGGACGGTCGACATGACGCGACGGCGGCGAGGCCCAGGAGCGCGACGATTCGGACCCAGTTCGGTTGTCTACGCATCCGGTCTCCCAACGCCCTGTTCCGCCTCGCGTCGTATTGTCTCCCACAGCGCCTCGACGTGCGACCGCTCGGTGGGCTCGGCCCCGATCGAGACCCGCACCATCCAGCGTCCGTCGAGGATGGCGGGGGTCAGGTAGGCCGCGCCGGATCGGTTGATGCGATCGACCCACGCGATCGTGTGCCGATCGAGCGACTCGCCCTCGAGTCCAGCGGGCTCATGACGCACGCAGACCGTCTGCAGCGGCACGGGCGCGAGCACGCGCCACTCTGGTGTCGCTCGCACCTGAGCCGCCAGCCACTGGGCGTTCGCGATGTCGCGTCGCAATCGGGCTTGCAGGCCCTCCACGCCCTGTTCGCGGATCAAGAACCAGAGCTTGAGCGCGCGAAAGCGACGGCCGAGCGGCAGTCCCCAGTTTCGCAGGTTCTTCACGCGATCGTCCGCTGCCGATTGCAGGAAGCTCGGGTTGGTCGACATCACGCGAATCAGGTGCTCGGGATCGCGCACGTAGTAGAGCGAGCAGTCGAAGGCCGCGCCCAACCACTTGTGCGGATTGACCACCAGCGAGTCGGCCTCGTCGATGCCCTGCCACATGTAACGACACTCGGGCAGAATCATCGCCGATCCGGCCATCGCCGCATCCACGTGCAGCCAGAGACCGTGGGTCCGCGCGACGCGGGCCACGGCGTCAACCGGATCCAATGCCGTCGATGTCGTCGTTCCAGTGGTCGCGACGATGGCGCACGGGGTTCGACCCTCTTGTCGATCGCGCTGAATCATCTCATCGAGCGCGTCGGCGCGCATCGCATAGGCGTCGTCTTGCGGGACGATCCGGACGTTCTGTCGGCCGAAGCCGGCGAGCAGGGCCGCTTTGTCGACCGAGCTGTGACTGTGTGCCGAGGTGTACACCGTCAGCGGGTTGGGCTCACTCTGCAGACCGCCCCGACCGAGACCGTAGTCCGTGGTCCTCTCACGCGCGCACATCAGCGCAACCAACGTGCTGGTCGACGCGGTGTCCTCGATGACTCCACTCCACTCCGTTGACAGGCCAAGCATCTGGCGCATCCAGTCGGTCACCACTTCCTCCAGCTCCGTCAGCGCCGGGCTCGACTGCCACGCCAGCCCGAGCACGCCAAGGCCCGTGCTGACGTAATCCCCCAGCACGCTGGCGAGGAGTCCGTTGGAAGGGAAGTAGCCGTAGAAATGTGGATGCTGCCAATGCGACAGGCCCGGCACGATCATCGCGTCGAGGTCGGTGACGATCGCCTCGAAGGCCTCGGCACGGCGAGGAGGTTCAGACGGCAACCGCTGCTTGACGTCGCCCGGCTCGGTGCGCGCCATCACCGGCAAGTCCGCCGCGCGAAGACGATAGTCGGCAATCCAATCGATCAGTCGGTGGCCCGCGACGCGGAACTCTTCAGGAGTCACCAGTCGATTGTGGATCGGCCACCGTTCTGGCGCTACGGCGCCACGTACGGCTGGAGCAAGAGCTTCCACACGAATCCCGGAAGGAAGGACATGTAGAAGCCTCCAGTGAGGTGAGCGAACAGAGGGATACCAACTCCCGACGTCGTCGTGCGTCCGGATTGCTCGCTGAGATGGGTCTCGACCGCGATCAGGTATCCGCTTCCCGGAACGTGGACGACCGCGAGCCACGCGCCGAGGGGCAGGCCGGTCCACTGTGCGTCGAATCTTCGATAGGTCCGAACCGGTCGCTGCTCCGATTGTCCATAGTACGAGCCGAGCTGGGTGGTGACGTTCACGCTTTGTAACGCAAGCGGGTTGTTGTCGCTGGGGAACGGCACGGTCGGAAAGTACTGGTTGACTGGCAACTCGATGGCGCCCAGCGACGTGGCGCTGGCGCTGAGATGCACGACGCCGCCGATGACCATGTCGTCCGCGCTGCCTCCGATCACGTCGGCGCCGTTGCCGAAGACCCATGTTCCAGTCAGCTGGAGATTCGCCCAGCCTTCAACCGTCGATATCGTCGTCTGGAACCCCGTGGGCGTTTCGATGAGTGAGAGATGTCCGCGCATGCCCCCGAAGTCGAGTGTGATGACGCCGGCAGTGGGACCGATGGGCGCGTAGAAGGGGTCCGGTACCGAGCGATACCACGCTCTCACGAACGCTTGACCGAGCTGTGCACCCTTCTGTCCGTTGACGATGGCGTGGAAGGGACGATCGGCGGACCAGGAGATCAGCGTCTGATCGACTCGAACGACGGGGTTGGCGGTGAATGTCTGCCAGCCTTTGTCGATGAGGAACCCGAAGAAGAAGTCCTGCGCGTCAGCGTGTCGGGCGCTGCCCAACAGGACGAGCACGCAAGCGACGACGAGGTGTAGACCACGGTTCCGCGGCATGTGTCCCTCCCGTCCTTCGGCGATGGGGAGTCTATGAGGATGCCGAAGAGAGTGCAAATGGTCCGCAAAAGATAGTGTGGGGACGTGCAAACCCGCGTAGATCAGCTTGTATTTCAACTGCGTGACATCCATACTGCGCATGGAGGTCATGGTCGGAGAG
The DNA here is from genome assembly GCA_036732565.1 of Vicinamibacterales bacterium. Taxonomy (GTDB): domain Bacteria; phylum Acidobacteriota; class Vicinamibacteria; order Vicinamibacterales; family UBA2999; genus JAIVJN01. The sequence continues at coordinate 217 of DAINCF010000076.1, read as the reverse complement.
AGCCACGAATTCGATTTCGGCGGTTGGCTGCGTCGTGCACGCGAGCGATCCGGTTTGTCGCTCGAGGTGATTGCGCGCGAGACGAAGGTGTCCTCCAGCCGCGTACGGGCCCTCGAACGCAACGACCTGTCCCGATGGCCCGGCGGTGTCTTCAGACGTGGCTTCGTCAGGGACTACGCCACGATGGTGGGCCTCGATCCCGACGAGGCCGTGGCGG
>DAINCF010000075.1:0-18491 GCA_036732565.1 Vicinamibacterales bacterium | reverse complement strand
GTCACCCAACCGTTGTTACTGAAGCATGGGCATCGGTAACGATAGATTTGCGTCGCGTCCACCGCTCCGGCTCTGAGCGGCGACATGCGGAACGCGCCGGGCGTAACGTGATGGTCGTGGAGACCCCCGTCAGATCCACGGATCTCCCCTACTTCCTTTGGGTTGTCTGTTTCAAAATCCGGAAATGGTGCAGGAAATCGGAACGGGTTGGGGCCTGGATAGTCAACCCGTTCGCCAAACTCGCACCGGCTCAGATGCGACAAATTTCCAGAGCTAGAATCCCAACCATAGAAGAAGAGCAGTTCACCCCCGCCGATGTTGCCGCCGCCGACATACCGGAAATTGATAGGGATCGGGCACGTCGGCGTCGCATAGTAGACCGTGCTTGAGGACCATGTGTGCCAGCCCGGAACTTCCAGTTCACCATCGACGTCGCAGGAATACTGCCCGCCGTTCCAGTCGTCCGGCATGTGGTAGATCAGCCTCATCGAAGCCTGTCCAGCACCACTGGCTGAATTCTGTGCCACCACCCGGCGATCGGGGTCACGGATGGTGAGTTTGAGTCGCGCGGCTGGTACCGCGTGCGGGTGAAAACTCGTGGTGTAGACGAGGCTCTCGCACTGCAGGCCAGCGCCAGAGTCCGATGTGGTTGCCTCACCACGCGTTGCCGCCCCGCTAGCAGGGTCAATGGCAACCATCCCGCCGAGGAAGGCTCCTTGAACCTGAGCCATCACTGGGGTTGTACCAAGACACCAGACGCCCGCCATTACAGCACGGACCACTGCGGGCATGTACCTCCTCATATCGAGTGCTCCTGTTCTCGTGTGCTGCTGGTACCTCGACCACTGCACAGCACAACACATTTTGCGAAGTAGGTGCGGTGTGCCGCCGCGCTGTTCAGCGTTCCCAGGTAGAACGTGCGGCCTGATGGCCATTCGCCACGTGTGAAATGTAGGCATCAACGTCTCGCTGGCTTCCAGTCCTTGGTGGACCACTGAATCAGGGCGCCGACAATTGCGCCTGGCCAGACGAACTTCAGGCCCTGCTTCCAGGTGCGCGGGTACCAAGCGGGGGCATCAGGTGTATCGCTGTTGACGAGCAGATAGACCGCACCGATCGCAAGAAGAGCGGACGCTAGGAAGAGCGTCCAGACCCACGCACCGTCCATGCCTAAGCCGATCGCGCCGAGAGCGGCTATGGCGACGTACCCTCCGGTCATCACACAGATCAACACCAAATGTACCCACGGGGGAGCGAGGGTCATCGCTGTGGGCCGCGGTCCGTCTGCGTCTGCACAGGCGCACTGCGGACGGAGTGACGGATCACGACTAAGGCCGCGGTCGTGGGCTGCTCGGATACGAGGGCGACCTTGCTGGTGACGGTGCGCGTCGTCCGACTCGTAAGCTGTGCGGGCGCCGAGGCGGAAACGTTCAGGGTGAGGGTCATAAGATGCTGCGTTGAAAAATGCGTCTACTTCCTACGTGCACCTGAGCGACGGAAAATCTCACCTCGAATGAAATATTTCTTGTCCTGCCGCTGGTCGTGGCGACCCAATTGGATCTGACACTGTCCGAAGACGGACGATCGCGACAGGCAGGGTACGGCGGTGCCTTCCGAAAACTCTGTACCAACCAATTGATCTTTCTCGTCCGCGCGCGCAGGATGTTGCCGTACATCGCTCGACGCCTGAAGGCCTCTCGGCAGGATTCCGCTGCGTTCCCCCCTTGTCGTGAGGCGCGATGACTCCGATGTCTCGCCTCTACCTCTGCGTTCTCGTCCTCGCCTTCAGTGTGGGCCGTCCCACCGCGAGCTGGGCTCAGGCCACGCTGACGGGATACGTGTACGACCCGCTCGGGAAGGCCCTGCAGGACGTGGAGATCGTGTTGACGCACGAAGCGTCGCGCGGCGCCATTCATGTACGACCAACGGGCGAGCACGGCCTGTTCGTCGTCGTTGTGCCTCCCGGGCGTTACCGCATTACGGTCACCGACGAGGCATATCGCGGGTTCGAAGCGCACGTCGATCTCGCTGATGGTCAGACTGAGGGCGTGAGCCTGTATCTGACTCTCAGGCACAAGGAAGATCCCATTACGGTTCAGCGCGACATATCCGTGAGCAGTCCGCAGTTGCGGAATGGCGATGGCTCGCTCGGGGCCACCATCACTGGTGACGATCTGGATCGTCCGCTTTCGACAAGCGGTCGTACGTTGCAGTCGGCGGCATGCGTCACCGCTGCGGTCACATGCACGGAACAGACAGGTACGGGCGGGGAGATCTCGTTGATGGGTTATCGTCGCGATGGCAATGAACTCCGTGTGGACGATGTGCCGCACATGGATATGCCTGATCCAGCAATCGTGGTAGGACCGGCGCTCAATGGCGCGTTCCCGGCGCGCGGTGTCGACGGGAGTACGCGCGTCGTCGTGCCGTTGGATGCGATCGGCGGAGTGGTACTCCGCACGGCTGCCACCTTACCGGTGAATCGGCACTCGCCTGGCCTCCAGATGACTGTCGTGACGAAGTCCGGAACCGATCATGTCAGAGGCTCCAGTTTTGCGGATTGGCGCCTGGACGGCGCTACGGACTATTTCGATCGCAGGGCTGGCACTCCGCCACCTGAGGTTTCTCTCGTGAATGGAGGTGCAGCGCTGGGTGGGCCGTTGCTGCCACGCCGTGTTCATCAGTACGGCGTGTTTGAAATGGAGCAGCTAAAGCGGTCAGTCGATCGAGCTATCAGCGTGCCGTCGTTTAGTGCTCGGGAAAAGGCAAGCCCATTGCTCGCTGAGTACCTGAAGATTTACCCAGAGCCGAACGGGAGGGATCTAGGCGATGGTGTCGCCGAACACCAGGGACGCTTTCGAGCGGATTCGGAACTCTGGACACTGAGCGTGCGAACTGATTGGCAGGCCTCCTCGCGGCACCACTTGTTCAGTCGGCTGCAGTTCGCGAAGTCCCAAGGCGACGACGTGGACTCTTTGCGACAGGAGCCGCCGCTATCGCACACGAGCGAGGGATCGACGTCGAGCCGTCATGTGACGACGGGTCTGAACATTGTTCACTCGCCGCGGTTGTTGCAGGAGCTGCGCTGGAACGTCGGGATCAGTTCGACGGCGCTTGACGACCGCACGATTCGGCCGTTCGCGTTTGAACGGGTGATCGCCGGGCTGTCGCCGCGGGATGGCTGGGTGGGGATCTTCATGGGAGACGTTACCCCGCCTTTCGTTGGGTCGGGTCGGAGTAATGAGAGTTCGCAACAACAGCTGTTTATTGCTGATGCTTTGACGTTCCAGCTCGGACGCAATGTTGTCGGCGTGGGCGCTGAGTACCGGGAGTCCACGACTGCGACCGACCGTGGAGATTACAGCTTGCGTTTCAGGTTTGGCACGCTTCAGAACAAGACGCAAGGCTCACCGGCTCTAGTCACGGTCGATGTTCTTCGACCGGTGCGCATGCGATACCGAGAGCTGTCGGCATATGTCCAGAGTACGTGCCCGGTGTCGGACCGGGTGTCCGTGTTCGGCGGTCTGCGGTTCTTAGTGCGACCGCCACCGATCAGCGTCAACGGCCTTCAGCCAGAGGTTCTGGATGATCGACTACAGCCGCGACGCGCTGGTGAGGCGCTCTGGCCAACGTCGATCGTGGCGGCGCCGATGGTCGGCGCGCGGTGGCGGCTGCGAAGCATGGCGTCGTGGGATACGACGCTGTACGTGACTGCCGGTCGAACGTACGACGCGATTACAACACCGGCGGCGGCGATTGGACGCGGTGTTCCCTTCGCGTCGACCTTCTTCTTGAAGTCGGATCTCTTGCAACCGCTCAGTATCGATCTGGAGACACCAGGCCAACCGACAGAACGGGTCGCCATCGCACGCGAGCTACGCTCTCCACATGTCGATGAGTTCACGATCGGCCTCGAGCAGGGGGTTGGCCCTTTGCGGATCGGCGCGACGTACGTGAAGGCCCTGGGTCGTGATTTGATCTACCCGTATCAAGGCTTCGTGGGCGGGCGCGTTGAGCAGCGCGTGTCAGGTTTTAGCAACGACGGCTGGTCACGATCCACGGCGTTCACGGTGCACGTACGATCGCAAGTGAAAACGTTAGCTGCGGATTTCAAGTACACGTTCAGCCACGCCGTCGACAACAACTCCGGCGAAAATACCGCCACACTGTTCGGGACCCCGCCGCCCGCTCCGCCGGCAGTGGTGATGCCGACGTCGTATGTAGGGCCTTCGAACTACTCACGTCCTCATGTGATGATGGGAACCGTGGCGTATACCGTCAAGGTGTGGCACGGCCGCAGATTCATTCGGCAGCTGCTGTCGGAATGGCGGATGGATGCTGGTTACCGATTCCAGTCATCGACGCCAGTGACGGTTGTTGTCGAGCAGGATCATGGAAACGGGTTCCATTTCTATCGAGCCGACGTCGTGCCTGGCGTGATCGAGTGGATCTTGGATCCCAGGACACCAGGAGGACGTCGGCTCAACCCCGATGCGTTTCGGCCTTCCAGCGGACCTGGTCATGGTACCCACGGGAGGAACAGTGTGCGCGGTCGCGGTGTTGGTCAGGTGGACGTTGGGTTGTCGCGCGCGTTCTCAGTCGCGGGGGCACACCTTGAGCTGCGGGTAGAAGTGTTCAACGCAATGAACACCTCGAACTTCGCGCCCCCTTACGTAGACAATCTGATGTTTCCGGACGACGACTTTCTGCGGTTTGGTGAACCAGCGATGTCGTTTGCGCGAGGTCTCGGTACGGGTGCCTTGCCGTATGGTGGCCGCAACCCGCTGCGGCAAACCGGTGGACCGCGAACGGCTCATGCGAGTGTTCGCATTCGTTTCTAGAAACAGGTGCCGTTACAGCCGTCCCTTGCCATCGGGCCACAGCCACGGATCATGGGGGCGCAACCACCAGCAACACAGTTCCCGGCTCCCCAACAGTCGTTCAGAATCCAATTGCATCCACAGTTCACGGCCTGCGCGGCCTGCGCAGACGCGTTCGTCGTGAGCCAGGGCCGCGTGGGCCGTTCATGTGATGGAGAGGCCGCGAGATCCATCCAGCGCGCGCGCAGTGCACCGGCAAAGGTGCGTTCGATGTCCGGCCACAGGCGGTCAAATGCCTGTGACGTCGAGGAGTTCTGTTCGTACAGCTCGGGCGTCGTCAACGTGATTGCCGTGGCGATCAGTGCGCGCTGCTCGGGCAACAGGTTGGGCTCTTGTGCAAAGCGACGCAGATGCTCTCGCCACAGGTCGGCGCGGATGGCCGGTGACACGGCACCAAGCAGCGCGCGTCGATGCGCGCGGTCAAGCTGCGTCACCTGATCGAGCGTCGGCGACGTGCCCCGGTACTGTTCGGCCCAGCGGGCCAGCGTGTGACACGGGTTCGTGGACGTCGCTGAAGCGGTAAAGAGCGCGGGCGAGGCCACGAGGGCAGCAGTAACCAGCGCGCGCAGAGATAGCCGCATCGGAGTCATGTACTCCTCCTTCCAAGACAAGACAACAAATAGGTTCCCGGCAAAGGGAACCAGCGTGCGCATTTTAGCGTGCGTTGCCTGCTCAGACGCCAGAGATCTGGAGGACGTTCGCAGAACACAGATTTATTTTCTGCCCCCTGAGACTTTTCCGTTCTCAAGTGCACGTAGGAGAGTAGGGACGCGCGGATCGTTCAGGGCGAACGGATGACGCAGCAGGTATCGCCGTGGGTGATCCGTCGCGTACCCAGTGTGGAGGGCAGGCATTGATTCATCGTTCATGGTCATCGTTCGGGCGGGTATGGTTCGTCCTGCTGTTACCTCTGGTACTTGTCAACGCCGGGTGCCGGACCGTGCGTCCGGTGTTGTGGCCAGCGCCGACGACGTACCAGCAAGATTCGCCGCGTGTGGTACCAACCGAGAGCGTAGATTGCTTGGAGATCGACTGCTTCGCCCTTGGAGCGACGGCGTGAGGACCGTTGCTGCTCGACCAGAGGTCGCGGTTGCGGGCCAGCCTGACGCGTATCCACTGCCGTTCCGTTGCGTGTCCTACACCCTGTCAGAGGACGACGAGCGCCGGCTGGCGTGTACATCAGGGACGGAGCGTCTTGTGGTTCGACGCGAGATTCGGGCGGCTGGGATTCGAGCGGCCCGAGAGAGAGGCGCTTCACTTGTGCAGTGCTACCACGGTGATGAACTGCTCTTTGTAGCGGACGTGCCGTCAGAGTGCGAGGCCGTGGCCGGCGACCGGTGGTTGGTTCACGTGTGGAGGGCGCTGGTGGTGATCGATCGCTGGTCGCCGGATGGTCGGATCGCGCCCCTCCAGACCGGCATGCGCGTAACGTGGGCACTCGCTTTGATCGCACTGTTGGCGGCTCTCGTGGGGTGGTCGCTGCCGTGACGAGTCGCTTGGATGCCCCCTTCGTGCCACGACTGTTCATGAGCGGAGACGGCGATCGCGATGACGATGGGACGCCGCCCCGGGAACTCGCAGATGTTTCCGTCGGTGGTTCTGAGGCTGACGAGAAGATCGACTACGTGGCGTTCGCCGGATGGATGCGGAAGCATTGCCCCGCTGGTGCCGACCCCGAGGACCTGACGCAGACGGCATTTCTGAAGTGGCAACGGCTCGTGAATGCGGGCGTGGAGATGCCGAAACCGGAGGCCGTCCTCTACAGAATAGGCGAGCGCGTGTTGTGGCGAGGCGCTGACCATCGGAAACGTGTCGTGAATCAGCTCTCGCGCCGCGAACCGTTCGATGAAGACGTGTTGCCTCAGAGAGGACCGACGGCGGAAGCGGATGTGCTGAGGAGCGAACGATTGGCGCTTCTCCAACGCGCGTTGCTCAAGCTGGGACCTCGTGACAGAGCCAATGTGCTTCGTGGAATGGCGGGCGAATCGGCGGAGGAGCGGGCAGACGCGCTGGCGATCAGCAGTAAGTTGGCAACTATGACGCTGTCGAGAGCTGTAAATCGACTTCGACGGATTCTCGATGAGATGTCACGTGCGGGGCGGAAGGAGCATGGTCGTGAGTAAGCGCACGCGCACGGTGGGCCGGTGCTTTCGTCAGCGTGCATTGCTCAAGATGGCAATGGACGACTCCGGTCGGACCAGCGCTCAGGAGGACGTCGCTGCACATCTCGAGTCATGCGAGCGGTGCCGTGAGGAGCTCAAAGAGCTGCGGAGGCTGACAGGCGACCTCAAGGAAGGCCTGGATCTTGGCCTATTCGATGTCGTGCCCGTCGAGCCGAGGAAGATTGTGGTCAGCGGTCCTCGCACGTGGTCGGTGGCTGCAATGGTGGTCGTGGCGGCTCTACTCGTTTTCGGTGTCATCTCCGAAGACGCGACGACTGTCAATGCGGAGACGCTGCTGTCGAATGGACTCACGTACGAACGGACGTTGCCGCGGGGGTACGAACGGCACGTTCACGCCACTCTGGTGCTGGATGGACACGAAGCTCTGGCGGATGCGAGTGTCACGCCGTTCGATGACGTATGGCTGCTCCGGGACGGTCGAATCGAGGGATCGCGCGCGAGCGAGGGCAATGACGTACGGGGACTCCGTCTGGCCTTGGCGGCACACTATCTCGATCCGGAGCAACCGCTCAGTGTTGGACCCATCCAAGAGTGGCGCGCGTCGCTGGCGTCGAAGCGAGACGACCTCACGGTCAACGGCGATCTGGCCATTCTGCGCACGCGGACATCTGTGGGGCGCGTGCAAGAAGTCGTGGTCACGATCCAAGGTCATCGCGTTCGACGTGTGAGCATCGTCATCGCGGGCTTGGGCCGATTTAGCTGTGAGGAGGTGGCGGTTTCCGCGCGCCACGACGAGCCGGCGCGCGCACCGAGCCCAACGACACCATCTGTGACGCCTTCGAAGCCGCGGGCGACGACCCATGAGTCGACGCGGCGCGTTGCGCCTTGGCTCGCCTACCGCTTGGAGAACAGTCGCAATCCACGCGCATTCGTGCCTGGATTGGAGCGTGGGTTCACGATGGTGGGGAGCCGACTAGACGCATTACAGCAGGCTTCCGCCGAGCGCGTCCCATCGTCTCCTGAAGCAAGCGTGAGCACCGACTACGACGCGCTTCTGCCGGAGCTTCGCAATCTAGAAGGTCATCTGCTCCTGGTGATCGGGTCGGTCCGGCACTACTGCAGGGCGTCTGGGCGCGTCCCGGCGGATTGGGCAGAGCGCATTCCCGCGGCGAAGGACCAGCTGCGCGCCTTGAAGGAGGATACACAAAGGTTCCTCAGTCACGATGCGTCTCCGTCCCAGACAGAGCTGGGAGTTGCGCGGGCGCGGTTCGAAGCCGTGTGGAAGGTGATGGACTGCCAGGGATCGGTGGAGGCGTTGCGATGACGGCCGGTGAGCGCTTCGCGATGGTCGGGCGGCGCCGGTCCTGGCCGATGGCGATCGTTGCGACGATGGTCCTGGCGATCGCGTCAACCGGGGTGTTGATCCTCGTGAGCCTCGAGGACCAGTTGCGGTGGCGGCCGTTGCCTCCTGGGATGGCCGGCGATGCGCTGGTGAGCATTGCGGCGGTCGACCAGGCCGGCAGGCGTCAGCCACTGAGTCCGGTCGAGGTAGGGGCATTCGAGGACCAGGTGTCCTCCATCGCCTCAGTGAGCGGGGTCATGCCGAGTTCGTGCGTCCTGCAGGATCGGGAACGTGTCGTGACGACCGCCTGTGCCCACGTATCTGACACGTTTTGGGACGTCGTTGGCGTTCGTCTGGCCTTGGTGACGCCGTTTCGGTCGACAGAGGACGTCCGCGCGGCCGTCGTCAGTGCTCGGTTCGCGCGGCAGATGCCAGGGCGTCCAGCAGATGTCCGCGGCGTGGCGGTGACATTGCGCGACGTCGACAGACGGTCGTTCGCGATCGTGCAGCGGGTCGTCTCGATCGTCGGCGTCGCGCCGGACGAGTTTTATCTCCCAGGGGATACCGACGTCTGGCTGGCCAGTCCGACCATCGCTGGCGATCACGTTGCGGTGTTCAACAGCTTCGATATCTGGGCGCGTCTGCAACAGGGTTCGACGGTGGCAGCCGCACGTCCGCAAGTTGAGCGCGTGCTGCGGGAGATGGCCGTTGACGGTCGGACCGCACGGCATGCGTCTGCTGACGTGCGGCTTTTGGCCACGACGCTCGTCGTGGCCGATGGCGGCGCCATGACTCTTCTGCTGGTGACGGCGATCGCGCTGGTGGTGATCGGGTGGCTCGCTGTGGGGACATTGCTCGCGAGCGCGTTCGCCGCGCGGCGGCGTGAGCTGTGCGTGCGGCTGGCGCTCGGGGCGACACCGCTGCAGGTGTTTCGACCCATCATTCTGCAGTTGCTCGGCGTCGCGGCGGTGAGCTGGGCTGTGGGCGTGGGGATTGCGTCGTGGTGTCTGCCAACGCTGGTTGCCGCTCTTCCTCTGGCGGACGGGCGGTATGTCGCGCTGCGGGCGTTAGGGCCCATTGTCACGGCTGTGTTCACGCTCGTGGGTGTGGTCCTGTCGGCAGCCGTGTTCTGGCGGTCGGTCCGGAAGGCGAGCGCCGCGCGTGAGCTGACGGAGCAACTGGATCGTTCCGTGGGTCCAGGCGCGCGGCGCGGCAGGCGCCTGACCTTCGGCCTGTCGCTGGCGTTGATGACCGCGTGCGTGTATGTCGCGATCCTATTGGTGTTGGTGTTCGGGCGGCTTTACTTGGCCGCCCCCGGTTTCGACCCGGGCGGTCTGGTGATGATCTCCGCCGGATTGCCGTGGGATCCATCTCGACCCGCCGCTGACACGCGATCCTTCTATGAGGACGCGCTGACGCGGATTCGCGCGTTGCCGGCGGTTCGCGGTGCCACCGCGATGAGCACGGCCGGGCTGATGACAGGGGCGCGTACGCTGCTGGTGGTGAAGGACCCGAGGACGGGTGATGCGACCGTGGCGCAGGCGTACCGCGTGGAGCGCGAGTTCTTTCGGACGTTAAGCATTCCGCTGCGCGCCGGTCGATTGTTTGGCGCATCGGCGGATCGCGAGATCGTGATCAATGAGCGCCTGGCGGTCGCATTCTGGCGTGGCGTCCCCGCGGCGATCGGGCAGTGCGTAGAGCTCGACGACGACGGCGCCGCGTGCGTGATCGGCGTGGTCGGCGACATCCGTGATCAGGATCCTCGCGGCGTGATCCCGCCGCAAGTCTTCCGATCCGGGACCGGGTCGACGTTTCTCGTCCGGGCGGCGGGTCCGATTCCTCCTATCGTGCGGGATGTGACGGCGGCGATTCAGACGGTACGCGCGGATGCTCGCGTGGGCCGCGGCAGTAGCTACGCGCTGCGCCTGTGGACGGCAACGCGTGTCGAACGGACGCGGGCCGTCGTGATGACGTTGTTCGCCGGCGTCGCGCTTCTGATTGGGCTGTTAACGATGTGGGGGCACGTGCAGCAGCTGGTCGCAGCAGAGTGGCGCGCGGCGGCGATCGTGCGTGTACTCGGAGCCGAGCGGATGCGGCTTTTTCAATACCTCTTCGCACCGCTCGCGGTGGTGGTGGCGCTTGGCGGAGTCGTCGGGATTGGGCTGGGCGCGGCAGCCACGCAGGGGCTGCGCGCGGTGCTGGTCGCCACGGATGCCTGGAGTCCCCTGGCGGCAGTCTTCACCGGAGGCGTCATCGTCCTCGGCTTCGCCGCGGTGATGGGGTACTGGCTCGCGCGGGTGCTCCGCGTCGCGCCGGGTCAGATTCTGGCTGAACGCTGAGGAGGAGGCGGTCATGCTTCGTTCGATCGCTGAAACTGTGCCCGCGGGGACCCGCGGGGCCGCGATGCCGTTCACCGAGGCCCTTCTCGAACGGCCGCCTATTGAGGCGGTGGCCCTGAAAGGGCAGTGGCTTCATCTGAGGTTGAAGATCGCCGGGAACTATTTCGCGCTTCGACTGGAGCCACGCACGCAGGACCTGACGATTCACTACGCGAATGAGCGGGGTGAGGCCGAGGGTGACGAGCTCGTACGTCAACGGTCGCTTGACGCGCTGCTGCGTCGATTCGCGGAGGTGTTGCGCGAGCCGCCGATCGCCGCGGTGATCCCTCTGTCGGTGATGGTCGCACAGGTTGAGGCATGCGCTGATGGCCGCTCTGTTCAGCCGCGCGTGTGAGTCGCCGCAGACGCACGGTCGCGGCTTCGGAGCACTGGAGAGGTGACGGATGACGGTGACGACGACGAATCGGGTGTCGTTCGAGGTGCCCGCAAATTTCCCCACGAGGCTGTGCCAGCGGGTTCGTGGCAAAAAGACCGGGTTGGTCGTGCTGATTAATCACGCCACGTTGGTTCTACCGGACGGGAGCACGCGGCGCGTGCGAGTCATGGGGTGCGTGACCGTTGGCGCTGCCAGGATCGACCCTTGAGATCGTTCGATGAATGCGTTGGGCAGACCACTGCCATCGCATTGCTATTCAAGACGGTCAGGCGCCCCCCGGACCCGTCTTGATAGTGCTCTCGGCCGGCGCCGCAACCGACTCCAACCGCGCCGGCCGAGGGCATGTTGTGATTCGTGGACACATGAACAGCGGTGGAGTGAAGGGTAGCGCGGGCTCGGTATGTCTACGACAGATTCGCCACTCGGTTTCCACGAAGTCACGCTTGGAGAGACCCGCTTTGTTCTGTGGTGCTGGTATCAAGACACCTTCGGATACGGCGTGGCGCCGATGGCGTGGCGCGACGGCGTCCTGCAACGCCTGAAGGAAGCTGACGTCTTCCTGATGTGGCTCGGGGAACCGCCAGAGCGGCTGCTGGAATTGACCTGTCGTTATCTTGCCTCGTACTGCGGTCCGCAGACGACGGAGGTCACGCGGCTGTTGTCATGCCCCAAGTGTGCGCCCGAGGTCCTGGACGTCCGAGTGCTCGAGCGTGAGGAGCTGGGCCGATCGCGACGCACGCGTGGTCGGCGCCGCACGCGGGCGCGGCCGACGCGTGCGACGCCGGACCGGGGTGGGGCAGACGGCGAGACGGGCGATCCGTCGACGCCAGGTCAAGGCTGGATGAATGACTGAGCAGCGTGTGCCCGGTGTTCATGCAAGCATTCGCGTTCGTCAGCCTCGTGGCGTGTGTCACAGGTGAGTGAGAGACGACCGGTGTGCACCTGGGAGCGGGCCAGCGCAAGGCGTCCCCAGCACGTGGCGCCACGTTTCGGCGGACGTTGGGCATCCGAACTTGGCAGGGAGTGGCTGGGTTCTGTAGGGCCTCGGCCGGGCGACGCTGAGGCCCGGCCGAGGCGGCGTTCGGTGTTGCGAACGAAGGTCGCATCTGCTGCCACTCCCAGGTGCAAAGCGTGGTGATTGGACGGTGATTGCTGCGGAAAGGCGTACTCGGGATGTACACGCATGACGTCGTCATTCAGGCGTTGGGCTTTCTTGTTCCCCTCTTGTGGACGCTGTCATACCAGCTGGCGGTGGTGGTGCTGCTGTTCAGAATCTGGCAGGAGCTGCGGTGGTGGAACACACGGCGCGAGGCGGCGGCGAGGTGGATGCGAGCGATGACGGGTTCACGACAGTCTGAAGAATCGACGGCTGCTGCTGGCACGGACCAGGCGGCCGCAGACAATGGCCGGTCATGACACCGGTGCGCGTGACGACACGAGGCTCCGGCACGGGAGCGTCACGTCACGCCAGGACTCCGCTCGCATCTGGAAGCCCATTCATGACCGTAGTGATGAAGATACGAGGCTGGTAGGAAGACCGTGGATGCCGTCTCACAGGCGCATGCTGCTGGGGGTGTCGCACGCCGCGCAGCGGACGCGGACCCGTTGTGTGCAACCGCTCGCGGCAAGCGCGGACACCGAGGTGTGAAGAAGCGCAATCGCATGGAGGATCGCATGTTCACAGTGATGCGAGAGATCTGGGGACCGATTGTTGTGTTCAGCTTGGCCGTCGTGATCGTGGGACTTGCCGAGGTGCGAAGCCAGGAGCCCCAGCCGGTGGAGGGTGGTGGGGATCCGCTGCTGGCGATTGAGCTTGCGGCTCGGGCGGCGCGCAACAACAAGCCAGAGGCGGTCGGACAGTTCGTGGACGCGATCGTGCAAGGCTCGTTGCTTCGCTCGGCGCCACCGTCCGTTGTCGATCGGCTCACCAGGTGCGAGTTGGCCTTCCGCGCGGGGCAGCAGCGACCGATCGATGCCGGCCTCTTGGTACAGGTGGCGAACGCGGAAGTGCAACGCCTGCAGCTACCGCCGCATTTCCGGACGACGCTCGGACAGCTTCGGCTGTACCGCGAGCAGGCGCGATTCTTCGTTCGATCCTATGCGACGGTGGCATCGGCATCGCCTGACGCATTGTCGCCGGCCGAAGCCCTCCATCTGATCGTGGACCTGGCGCAGCAGAAAAACGGGAATGAGTGGTTCTTTCTTGAACCAGAGGCGTGGGAGCAGCGCGCGCTCGCGCATCGCGCCGCGATGTCGCGTCAGGTCGCGAGCACGGCTGAGGTGAAGACCTTTGCTCGCTTGGCACCGTTGCCGGCGTGGGCGATCCGGATGCCAGCGATCATCGCCGAGGATTCGAGTCCCGCGCAGGCCATTCACGGGTGGCTGGACGCGGCCGGCTTCTCTCGGTAGCCAGGAGGACCATAACGATGAGACTCCGTATTCTGCGCGAAACTGCCTTGGCGTCGTGGGTCTGCGTCTCTCTGGTCGGCTGCGGCCTCATCATCACGCCCGAACCAGCCGGCAACTACATCGGGGTCGAGGTGCATAACGTGGTGATCTCCTCGATGGGCGTGTCCGACTCTGTCGCCAGCTGGTACATCGGCGCCAGTATGGTGCGATCGATTGGACTGCCGACGACGGGGGACGTGTTTTTCGCAACAGGCGACCCGCGATCTGGGCGCGACGGCCGCTACTATCTCGCGAATGCCGTCGTCCCCGCGGTCTGGCAATGGAGCTTCTTGTCGGGGCCGTGCGCGTTTCAACCACCGGACGTCGCGGAGTTCTACAACCGATTCATTTACAAGTTCATTTGCACCAGGACCATCACCGGCGTGATTCAGGCGCAGGAAACCGGGTATTTACCGGACGGAACGGAGGTCTACACCGGCGGGACGGACAAGCTGCTCTCGAACGAGTGGCTGGACGTCGGTGATGCGCGGACCTCTCCCAATGGGCGATTCCGCCTGCAGTATCAGGACGACGGCAACTTGGTGCTGTTGGACAACGGCCACGCGACCTGGGCCAGTCATACCGATGGCAGCGATCCTGGACGGGTCGTGATGCAAGGGGATGGCAATCTGGTTATCTACAACGCCGGAGGAACTGCGGTCTGGTACTCAAGCACGCAGGGCCACCCAGGCGCGACGTTGGTCGTGGATAGCGTCGGATGCGCCTCGGTGCTGACGGGGACACCCAGCGCGCCGGTTGTGGCGTGGAGCACGGGCTCTTGCGATTCGTGGTGGTAATGCGGCGAGCGCTTCTTGGAGGTACGTGACTCCCACGCGCGCGTGAGAGCTTCGAAAACCGCAGGCGCGTGTCTGAACATGTGCGCCGATACGTGGGCCGGTGCGCAGGAGATCAGCGTCCCGGCGCCGGTGCGGTACATCTACTCATTGGCGACGCGCACGCTGACGCTTCATGAGCCTCTCATTGTTCGCCTGACGATTCAGAACACAAGTACTGACGATCTCGTGGCGGATTTTGGTGGCGATTTTCGAGCGCATTTCGGCGTGACCGGTCGGACGCTCGTGGACAGATCACCGAGCGATTGAAGCCCATCATGAATATGGGGGAGACGCTTGACTCTGCTCATACGCTGACGGCGACCGGTGTGGTCCTGATACGGCCTGGGGAGCGATGTGTTCAGCCGTTGCTTCTTCAGATGTGTCTCGCTCGTGGTGCATTTCGCGCCGCCCGTCAACGGCCTTGGAAGCATAACGAGCGTGTTGAACGGTTTGGTGTGCTGCATGGCTGCACGCGGACGGTGATCTACCGTTGGATGATTGCTCAGAGCGAGTTCGTCGATGGCGCTCTGATGATGTCCGGCGACGGTGTGTGAGACGCGCCTTTCCTAAAGGCTGCCACCGAGCTACGGGCCGTGGGAGTGTCGGAGGAATATGAGTGGCGATGGACAGGGCGGGCGGGTCTTCCCCGATGTGCGGGCACGCCGAGGTCGGGTTGCGGCGACGGGCGGCGCACCGGCGGAGCGTGCGGCGGCGCCTCCGGGGGCCGATGCGCTACGGAGACAGGACTCCGCGGCCGGGCGCGCCGGCCGTCTCCGCCAGACTGGTGGTCTCGTGGCGCTCTGATGACAGTCTCGGCCGGGCCCTGATCTCCCCAGCAACGGGCCGGTTGTGTGCCTCCGGCGAATCGTGAGCGACGCATCGAAGGGTTCTTCCAGATGGGTCACCCCCCAGTCCTCCAGGAGAGCCCGTGTGCATGGGCGGCGGTGTGCGGATGTTCACACACTGCGTCCAGCGATACAGGAAGGTCAGGCATTGAGACGGATCTCACGGTGGGCCTGACGCAGAACAAAAGGAGAGTGTGGGAATGGTCAGCAGGCAACGGTGGGTAGTGGTCGCGGTCATGCTGGGCGCGTTCGGGGGACACTTCACGCCGGCACACGCCCAAGTCGGTGCATGGCAAAGCGTCGCCGATGCACCCTTGCCTGACGGTGAGCAGCGCACCTACGGGATCGTGGGCGCCTCGTCCGGCGAGCGCATCGACGCCGACTTGATGCTGAACTGCAACGGCCAAGAGCCAACGGAAGTCGTGCCGGTGTTCTTCGCCGGCGGGCGGGCGCGTGTCGGCACGCCGCTGGTCCTCGCGCCGAATTCCATGCAGTGGATTTCCCTCGCCGATCTGACCCCGGATCCCGTCGAGGCGGTTGAACTCCGTTACCGCGGACAGGTGCAGCGCGTCGCCGCACAGCTCACGCTGAGACCACAGGGGCGGTCCGGGACGGTCGACTCGACGATGGTCGGCCCACTGGAATTCCGTTCGCGCACCCTGGAAGGGGTCTGGTGGATGCCGCCGGCCGCCCGCGCCCGCGTGACGGTCGCCAATGCGTCCGATGAGGGCGTGGTCGTCACGGTGCGTGGCACCGACACGAGTGGGCCTCGCCGATTCCGCCTGGCGCCGCGGGCGACCCAATTGTTGACGCTGCCCGGAGGACCGGGGAGGCAAGCGGGATCGTTACGTCTCGAGCATACCGGCGTGCCGGGCAGCGTGCGCGCTGGCGGATGGGTCGAAGCGGCGGAGAAAGGCCAGCGCATTCTCGGCAGCGTGCGGTTTTACGACCCCGCGAATGCCAGACATGAGGACCTGTTCGCGACAAATGTCCCTGGCGGCGATCGCGAACTCCACGTCACGCTGAAGAATACGACTGCCGACCCCGTGCGCGCGGTCGTCCGCGCGATCTCCATGACGAGTGCCGACACGACGCCGTTTGAGATTGCGACGCTGCAGCTCGCACCGTTTGAAGCAGCCCGTGTGGAGATGGAGAGCCTTCAGCGTGCAGCGTTGAGCGACGAGGCCCTTCAGAAGGTCAGTCTCCGCGTGGAGTCATCTGGCACGCCGGGCAGCGTCATTGGTGCGATTGCGGCGGTCGACGCGGCGGGGCTCGCGCAGGATATTCCGCTCCGCGACCGCGGACCTGTACGGCGCTCGACCGGCACCTATCCGTGGCGCCTCGACGGGGATTTCGAGACGGTGGTGAGCATTACGAATGTCGGTGACGTGGAGGCGTGGTATCTCGGCCGAATCACCTATGAAGGCGGTGTGTACTGGATTGCCGCTCGTCAGCTCGCGCCCGGCGCCAGCGCTGTGTACGACATGCGCGCGCTGCGGAATCGTCAAGTCCCCGATCGCGATGGACAGGTGCTCCCGGTGACCGCGACTCGCGGACAATTCCGGTGGTCCATCGTCGGGCCCATTAACGGCGCGCGCCTGAACGGTCGCTCAGAGATCAGGAGCGTGGCTCAGGGCACGGCGCGAAGCTATAGTTGCGGGCAGTGTTGCCCTGGGCGTTTCAACGGGCAGAGTTTCCTGCAGCCCATCCCCGTGCAGACACCGATCGGCTGGAGTAATCAGTTTCAAATCCTCGAGCGGCATGAAGACTGCTTTGGTGCCGGCGGCGATCTCTGGTTTGGCCTGCCACATGCCTGGTCCGTGCAGGATCCCGCGATCACCGCGGCGCGGACGATCACCTGGGGCGTTGGCGAAGTCGATGGGCTGTCGGAAGGGCGTACGTGGGTGACCGGCTTCTGGACCACCACGGACTATCAACCCTATTTCGAAGATTGCAGGGGCGTTCCCGTGGACACATCCGCGAGTACCGAGGCCGATGTGCGGCGACCAGCGGTCCTTCGGGTGATCTCGGATCGTTATGCCTGGCAAGCGTTCAATGACTATAAGCGCGAACGGGTATATCAGGTGCTGGATCAATACGGACAGCCGCTCGCGCGCGCGGGCATGACGGCGACTGAAACCTTCTCCGATTGGATCACCAACGGCTGCGAGCTCTCAGGGCTATCCCCACGACATGCCAGTACCAATGATCAGGGGCGATTCCTCGACGAAATAGGCATCACCAATCAACCCAAATGCCGTGTCGATCCGAACTGCTCGTCCACGATTATCCAGACGGCTCGGATCGATCTGCTGATTGTGGGCCAGTTCACCTTTACGTATCGATGTGGCTCTGTCGACATCACGCCGTAAGGGTCATCACCGGATCAAAGGAGTCTCGCTATGAGATGGAATGGCGTACTGCTTCTTCTAGTGGTCGCGATCATGCCAGCACCAAGGTTAGCCGCGGGCGATGCCTGCTCCACGGCTCGTGAGAAGTCGGTGCCGGCGTTCGTGTTGGCCGCGGCACGGGAAGGCGGCGTGCATGATTTTGCGTCGACGCTGGCGACGGCAGGGGTCTGTGCTGGATTCCTCATCGAGCGCAACACAGCCGGAGCAGGCATGGAGACACGGCCTTTTCGGGATGAAGCGAAGGAACCGTACGTTGGACTCAACGAGGTGATTCAGGCGTTCCTTGCTCGTCATCCCGCCTTGGTCATTGAATCCCATGAGGGATTCGTATTGTTCGTCGAACGGACGCTCGACCTGAGCGCATCGCCACTGACCGCGGTTCTGCCGACCTTCCGCGTCCGTTCCCCCGCGCTGAATGCCTATCGCGCCGCAATCGAGGGCGTTGCCACGGGCGTCGTCCCGCATCCGGACTCAACAGGTGCGATTGCGATCAACATTCTGTCCCACATGGACGCGCCACCGCTCTCGAAAGAGGATCTCACTGGGCCAATGGTCGACGTTCAACTGGACCGCGTTCGATTCCTGGATGTGTTAGTGGCCATTGCTCGTCAATCGCCCGGATCCGTCTGGATGCTCATCGCCGATGGTCGTGAGCGGAAAACTGATCCGAGGAACTTCCAAGGCGTCGGCTTTTTTCCCCGGGTATCGCACCCGCTGGGCACGACGCAGAACATCAAGTAAGGAGAGCCTGAGTGTCGTTAGGGGCGCCGTTGCGACTCCGTCGCTAGCGCGGGTGTCGCTGACACGCGGCCGGCAGTGATGGAGATAGGA
>DAINCF010000074.1:0-18499 GCA_036732565.1 Vicinamibacterales bacterium | reverse complement strand
GGCGTCGGCGGCGACTTCTACGACGCGTTCGCGCGGGAGCCGGGCGTCACGGCGTTCGTGCTCGGCGATGTCGCCGGCAAGGGCGTACCCGCTGGTCTGGTGGCCTCGAGCGTACAGGCTCGGCTGCAGACCACGGCGCGACGCGACCACTCCGCCGCGGACGTGGTCTCCCACGTCAACGTCGACGCGATCAACGCGGCGGAGGCCGGGCGATTCGTGACCCTGATCTACGCCGAGCTGCACGCGCTGGATGCGTCCATGCATCTCGTCAACGCGGGGCACCCGTCGCCGCTCGTGCTACCCCCTGATGGCCTCGCGATTCAGCGGCTCGATGCCACCGGCCCGGTCATCGGACTGCTTCCCAACGCGACGTTCACGCAGCATCGCGTGGCGCTCGAGCCGGGTGCCATCATGGTGACGGTGAGCGACGGCGTGCTCGAAGCCTTCGACCCGGCCGGCGGCGAATTCGGCGAAGAACGATTGCTGGCCGTGATCCGGGACGCCGCTCGCGAGTCGGCGGCGTGCATTCGCGATCGCATCTTCGACGCCGTGACGCGGCACCGCAGCACCGCGCCGGTGCACGACGATGTGACGGTGCTGGTCATCAAGCGTCTGCGCGGAGGCGACGCATGATTCGGGCGCTGCTGGTGGACGATGAGCAGCCGTCGCGAGAGCGGTTGCGGCAGCTGCTGACGGCGCACACCGACATCGAGGTCGTCGGCGATGCCGAGGACGGTGTGCAGGCGGTCGAACGCATCGCGGAGCTCAATCCGGATCTCGTCCTGCTCGACATTCAAATGCCGGGCTTGAGCGGACTGGAGGTGGCCGCGTCGCTGGCGCGGCCGCGGCCCGCCATCATCTTCTGCACGGCCTTCGAGCAGTACGCGGTCGATGCGTTCGAGCTCCACGCCGTTGACTATCTGCTGAAGCCGGTGAACCGAGCGCGCCTGCAAGCCGCGCTCGATCGCATTCGCGACTCGTCCGGCGATCGGGCGCGCGATGGTCAGCTCGATCGGGTGATGCGCACGCCGTCGCTCACACCCGCGCGCTTCCTCGCCCGCAAAGCCGGCCGCCTCCGCATCGTCGGCCGCTCGGAGGTCGTCGCGTTCACGTTCGAGGAAGGCTTGACGCGTCTGCACACCGCGACCGAACAGCTCTGGATGCAGCCCACTCTCGCCGCGCTCGCGCGCCGCCTGGACGAGCAGACGTTCTTCCAAGTCTCCCGCAACACGATTGTGAGCCTGGACGCCGTCAAGGAAGCCAAGGCCTTCGCCGACGGCACGGGCGAGGTGCTGCTGGCCAACAACATGAAGTTTCTGGTCACCCGCCGCCGCTGGCGCGCGCTGATCGAGCACCTCGAAAAGTGATCACGTGGACTGGCCGGCTAGACCATGTCTTTCAAGGCGCCACAGATTGCACAGATGCGAGGGCGCCCGGTGCGCGGCCAAGCCGCGTTGGAAGGTAGACGAGTTCTGCCGGCTCGCCATCTGTCAGGTTCAAGAGAACGCGGAATTGAATCGGCGACATCGGCGGCCCGTGTGGAATCGGTGGAATCTGCGAAATCTGCGGCCCAACCAATCTGCGATAATGCTCCGATGACTGGTCGTCGAGATCTCCTGCTGTCGTTGGGTCGACTCGGGGTGTTGGGCGCGTTGCTGCCGGCGAGTCGATTGACCGATCTCCTGGCGCAGGCGACGCGCGACGACACCTGGGGCAAGGACAAGTTGGTGTCTCGATCGCTGGCGCCGCCCGATTACGAAACGCCGGTCGCCCTGCTCGATTCGTACATCACACCCAACGAACACTTCTACGTGCGGTCCCACATGCCGGTGCCCGCGTCGCTCGACGCCGCGACGTGGACGCTCGCTGTCGAGGGCGAGGTCGCGACGCCGTTGACGCTCTCGCTCGACGAGATCCGGCGCATGCCGTCCGCGAGCGTCACGATGACGCTGGAGTGCGCGGGGAACGGACGCGCGTTCTTCGACCCACCCGTAGCCGGAATTCAGTGGCAGAAGGGCGCTGTCGGGACGGCTCGGTGGACGGGCGTCCGATTGGCTGATCTCCTCAAGCGCGCCGGCGTCAAGGCAACCAGTGGGTTCGTGCTCATGAACGGCGCCGACCGCGGGCCGGGCACGATGCCGGACTTCATCCGGCAAGTGCCGCTGGCGAAGGCGATGCACCAGGACACGCTCGTCGCTTATGAGATGAACGGCGTGCCCATCCCGCCGGTCCACGGCTTTCCGCTGCGCGCGATCGTGCCGGGGTGGGAAGGCGCCTACGCCATCAAGTGGCTGACGAGCCTGCGCGTGGTCGATCGCGACTTCGACGGCTTCTGGGTCGCCACCGGCTATCGTTACCCCACCAAGCGCGTGAGGCCAGGCGCGGCCGTCGCACCTGCCGACATGGCGCCGCTCACGGGTCTCGTGGTCAAGTCGCTGATCACACGACCTCTCGATGGTGCGTCGACGGCCCCCGGCAAGATCGCGGTGGCCGGTTTCGCGTGGGCCGGTGACGACGATGTGCAGCGCGTCGACGTGTCGGCGGATCATGGCGCCACATGGCAGCCGGCCACGCTCGTCGGCGAGCGCGCGCCGTATGCCTGGCGGCGATTCGAGACGACGATCGATGCGACCAAGCCCGAGTCGTATCTCATCATGTCGCGCGCCACGGACAGCAAGGGGCGCACGCAGCCGGAAGTCGCGGCGTGGAACCCATCCGGCTACCTGTGGAACGCGCCCGACCGCGTGCGAATCGAGGTCGGCACGACGGAGACGCAGGCGGCCCAACCAGTTCCCGCACCGATGCCGGCCCACGACCCCGCGCAGGACGCTCAGGGAATAACCGCGGGCGAAGCGGTGTTCCAACGCTCATGCCTGTCATGCCATGGTCGCGATCTGGTCGAACAGCAGCGTCTCCCGCAAGGCGGGTGGACGCGCGAGGTCGACAAGATGATGCGTTGGGGCGCCCAAGTCCCGGATGCGGACAAAGACGCGCTCGTGCGGTTCTTGACCGCGCGCTACGGCCCTTTCCGCCCATAGAGCACTGATGTTCGGCGCTCGCTACGAAGTCGTTGGCCCCCTCGGACAAGGTGGCATGGGGATGGTGCACGAGGCGATCGATCGCCAGCTGCAGCGGCGTGTCGCCATCAAGACCATCCTCGATCCCGCCCGCGATCGAACGGCGCGGGAGCGGTTCCTGCGCGAGGCGCGCGCCGCTGCCGCGATCTCGCACCCCAACGTCTGCCAGATTCACGAAATCAGCGAGCACGACGGGCAGCCGTTCCTGGTCATGGAGCTGCTGCAGGGCGAGTCGCTGTCAGGACGCCTCGCCCGAGGACCGCTGCCAGCCGCCGAGGCCGTCTCGATTCTGCGGTCAGTGTTGAACGCGCTGGGTGCGCTGCACGCGAAGGGCCTCGTGCATCGGGATCTGAAGCCCTCCAACATCTTCCTCACGCCGCATGGCGTGAAGCTCCTCGACTTCGGTCTCGCGCGCGCGGCGTCCGCCGGCGACACGGCGACGGCGGCGAACCTCACCGAGCCGGGTTCCGCCGTGGGCACGTGGCGTTACATGGCCCCCGAGCAGATCACCGGCGACGCCGTGGACGGACGGACCGATCTGTGGGCCGCCGGTATCGTGCTCTACGAAATGGCGACCGGCCGCCTGCCGTTCCAGGCCGACTCGGCGATGGGCGTGCTGCACGCGATCCTGCGCGAGCCGCGTGAGCCGATCGGCTCGACCGGCCATCCGGACATCGATCGCGTGATCGATCGGGTCCTGCATCGACAGCCCGACCATCGCTACCCGCAGGCGGAGACGATGGCGGAAGCGCTCGGCCAGGTGATGTCGTCGTCGATGTCGACGCCGCCACCGCCACCGCGCATTCGCGTGGTGGTGCTGCCCTTCCGTCCGCTGCGCGTCGACGAGGAGACGGCGTTTCTGGAAGCCGCGCTTCCCGATGCGATCACGACGTCCCTGGGCAGCGTGCCGTCGCTCACCGTGCGTTCCAATCTGGCGGCGCTGCGCTTCGGCTCGACCGTGGACCTGCCGAAGATCGCCACCGAGCTCGATGTGAATCACGTCCTGACCGGCACGTTGCTGCGCGCCGGCGGTCGACTGCGGGTGACGTGTCAGCTCGTCGAAGCGCCAGGCGGCAACCTCGTGTGGTCGGAAACCACCGAGCGTCCCCTCGGCGATCTCTTCGAGCTGCAAGACGCCATCTCGCGGCACATCGTCGAGGCGCTGCCTCTGGAGGCCGGCTCGCGGGTGCGTGAACGCCGCGACGTGCCCGCCAGCGCCCGCGCGTATGAGCTGTATCTGCGCGCGAACGCGCTCAGCAAGGAAGGGCCCGGCTGGATGCTCGCGCGCGAGCTGTATCAGAAGTGCCTCGCCGAGGATCCGAACTTCGCACCGGCATGGGCCAAATTGGGCCGGATGCATCGCATCATCGCCAAGTATCTCGACACCAACTACAAGCCCGGGTTCGCCGCGGCGGACGAAGCGTTCCGCCGTGCCTTTGCGCTCAACCCGGATCTGTCGATGGCCCACCACCTCTTCGTCTATCTCGAAGTGGAGACGGGTCGCGCCGACAAAGCGCTCGTGCACCTCGTGGAGCGGATCAAGCGCTCGCCGTACAACGCCGAGCTGTACGCCGCGCTCTGTCAGGCGGCGCGCTATTGCGGACTGCTGGACGTGTCGGCCGCCGCCGGCGAGAAGGCGCTGCGGCTCGATCCGACGGTGCAGACCAGTCTGATCAACACCTACATGGCCTTGGGCAACTCGCAACGCGCCATCGAAGTGTGGAGCGGCGATTCCACGAGCCAGGTCGCCATGGCGCTGCTCGAAACCGGTGCCGATATGGAGGACGTGCGGAAAGCCATCCTTGCGGAGGGCCGCATCTTCGGCGAAGGCACGCCCTCCGAGGCGTTCGCCGAAGCGTTGGCCTCGGTCCTCGTGGGCGACAAGGAAAACGCCGTCCGGATGTTCCGGCGGCTGTCGAGCATGAGTGAGGACTTTCCGGATGGCGAGGCCATGTATCAGGTGGCCCGCATGCTCGCGCGCGTCGACGCCAAGGACCTCGCGCTCGATCTCATGTCCCGCTCGGTCGGGCTGGGCTTCTACCCGATCGATTGGTTCGAGAAAGATCCCTGGCTCGACCCGATCCGCGGAGAGCCCGCCTTCGTAAACGCCTGCGCGCTCGCGCGCGAGCGCCACCTCGCCGCCAAGTCGGCGTTCGAGGCGGCTGGTGGCCCCGCACTGGTGAAAAACTAGAAGTCAATCCTCGTCGAGACGCCGATCGCGCGCGGCAGGTTCGTGAGATAGCCGACGCGCGCGCGGGTGCCGCGCTCGCGGTCGAGCGACAGCAACGCCCGCTCGTCGGTCACGTTGTTGATGAACACCGACACGTCCCACGCGTTGCGCCGCACGCCGGCGCGCAGGTTGACGAGGTCGTACGCCGGCAGTTCGGGATCGTATCTGAACGTCGTCGCCGTCAGCGGCCGGCCGATTGTATTCGCGCCGAACGACAGCAGGTCGAGCGTGCCGAGGTCCTCGTCGCCAACCTGCGTGAAGCGCGAGCCGATATGCTGGTAGGTGCCGGTGATGTAGGCCAGCGCGTTCGCGCGCACCTGCCACTGATAGGTCGCGGCACCAGCGAATTGGAACTGCGGCACGCTCGGCAGCCTCCGTCCTTCCTCGATGCCCGAGACGACGCTGACGACGCCGCTCGGATCGGTCGACGTGAGCGTCGATCGCAGCTCGGCATCGGTGAAGCTCGCCGAGATCGCGAAATCCAGGTTGCGGTTCACGGCGGCCTCGAACCCGACTTCGAAGCCTTGGCTGCGCGCCTTCGGTACGTTGAAGATCACGCGCGACGAGCACGAGCCGGCGGTCACGGTCGCCTGGAGATCCTCGATATCCATGTAGAACGCGGCCACGTTGATGGCGCCGTTTCCGTTCAGTACTTGCGACTTGACGCCGACCTCGTAGTTCCAGGCCTTCTCGTCCTTCCAGGTTTCACGCCCGCCGAAGGTCACGAGATCCTGCGGCGTGCACAACGGCACGTTGAGCGGGTCGTTGATGCCGCCGAGCCTGAACCCCCGCGACACCTGCCCGTTCAGATTGGCGTTCTCCGACAGCTTGTACGACGCGATGACCCGGGGAGCGACGCCGTCGGCGCCGGTGGAGCCGGGCTGTGACACCAGCAGCCGGCCGGTGTCGTCGTTCGCGAAGATGCCATCGAACACCTGCTCCTTGTCCTCGTCGAAGTGGTAATAGCGCAGCCCGCCAGTCACGCTGAACCGATCGGTCAGCGGCACGGTCGCTTCACCGAACAGCGCGATCTGATTGAGGCTGTAGTCGAGGTCGGAGAAGAACAAGGTGTCCTTCGGTG
The DNA here is from genome assembly GCA_036732565.1 of Vicinamibacterales bacterium. GTDB lineage: Bacteria > Acidobacteriota > Vicinamibacteria > Vicinamibacterales > UBA2999 > JAIVJN01. Next base: position 12,111 of record DAINCF010000074.1, on the reverse strand, counting down.
CGCGGAGCCCGCGAGTCGGGATGCCACTGAGGTCCTCGAACCCGGTTACCGGCAGATCCTGGCCGTAATGACGATCGCCGCGACTGAAGAACAGGCCCGCCACCCACGGCAGCCGCTCCTCGACGCTGAACACACGCACCTCCTGCGTCCACACGCTCGCCTCGGTGGCGTCGAACAGCGGCGCGTCGAGCGTGTAGACGCGCTCGGGCAAGCCAAGGCTGCCACCGCTGATGCTGGCCGTCAGCGCCGTGGCGTCGCGAATGACGAGGATGTCGCGATTGGTGTACGACGTATTCGACGCAATCGCGAGATCGCCGAAGTCGTAGGTGATGTTGACGTCGCCGAGCACGAAGTCGTCGGTGAACTCTTCCTCGAGTTGGGCGAACTGTTCACGCTCGCCGAGCGTCACCGGCGGCCGCGACGTGGTGAAGGCATTCGCGAGGATGTTGAAGGCGTCGAGGCGATTCCAGCCGCCCATCTTCACGCGCTGAAACACGATGCGGGGCGTGATCGACAGCTGCTCGCTCGGCGCGAACTTCACGAGGGCGCGCACACCGCTTCTGAAACCGTCGTTGACGTTGTCCTGGACGCTCAGGTCCGGCTGAACGGCGTCGATGTATCCAGCGATGCGGTCGTAGTACGAGGCGACGCGCAACGCGGCGTTGTCACCGACGGGCACGTTGAAGCCGAACTTGGCCACGGCTCCCAGGCTGCCGCCGACGACGCCGCTCGCACCGACCTCCGCGAATCCCTTCGTGACGCCCATCTCAGGCTGGTTGGTGATGTAGCGCACGGTGCCTGACAGCGAGCCCGAGCCAAACAGCGTACCTTGTGGTCCGCGCAGGACCTCGACACGGTTCAGATCGAACAGGTCGAGATCGGGCGTGAACAGCGAGAGGGAGATGACCGACTCGTCCAGGTAGACGCCGACCTGCTCCTTCACGCCCGGCTGATCGCGCACGATCTGACCGGCCGACACGCCCCGCATCGCGACCTGACTCTGTCCGGGTCCGAGGTTCTGCACCGTCAGGCCGCCGACGTTCGCCGCGATGCCTTCCAGGTCCTCCACGCCCCGCGAGCGGAGGACCTCCGCGGTGGGCGCCGCGACCGAGAACGGCACGTCGATCAGCTCCTGCTCACGTTTGGTCGCCGTGACGGTGATGGCCTCGCTCAACTGCGCCTGCAGCAGGAAATCGAGTTGGTTGGACCCACCTGTCGCGATCGTGACCATCTCCACGCCCCTGCGAAAGCTGGGCACGGATGCCGTCACCGTGTACGGTCCCGGCGGCACGGCCAGTGTGTAGCGGCCGTCGCCGTCCGTGGTAGCGGTGAACGAGTCTTTCGTACTGTCGTGGATGGCGGTGATGGCAACGCCGGGGATGCCGACGCTGGTCGCGTCGCGCACCACACCGCTGAGCCGGCCTTCGGACTGGGCCCATGCGGTCGAGCCCACGAGGATTGCTACCCACGCCAGCGCGATTGTGAGCCGCAGCTGCCTGGAAGTCATGGCGCCTCCTTGATTCCGGGCTTCATACGGCGGGCCGCAAGGGTTGTCAAGCTAAGCAGCATCCGCCTCCGCTCGCGGAGGTGTCGGCGCGAGCTACGGCGAGACCTCGCCGAAGCGGCCAGACGGCCGCGAAGGCGGGCCCAGCACGTCTCGGGCACCTTGAATTAAGCTCTTCTCATGTCCACGGCGACGGCCCCCGATTCTTCCTCTCTGACGCAGGCGCGCAGCGACCTCGACGCCTGGGTCGGCGAGCTGATGCAGTGGCACTTCAGTCCCGAGACCGGCTGTCCGTTCTGGCTGCAATGGGCGGAACGTGCGGGTTGGGATCCACGGACCGAGGTGCGCACCTACGACGATCTCGACAAGTTCGGCTTCTTCCAGGACGAGTGGTTGCGCGGCGGACCGGTGCGCCGGTGGGTACCGCGGGCCTACGCCGACCGGCCGATCTTCACGTTCGAGACCGGCGGCAGCACCGGCGTCCCCAAGTCACGCATCAACGTCGACGACTTCCGCATCGATTACGAGCAGTTCAGCCGGACGTTGCCCGACGAGCACTTTCCTCCCGGCGCCGACTGGCTGCACGTCGGCCCCAGCGGGCCACGACGCCTGCGCCTCGCCGTCGAGCATCTCGCGCAGCATCGCGGCGGCATCTGCTTCGCCGTGGACCTCGACCCGCGCTGGGTGATCAAGCTGCTGAAGTGGGGCGAGATGGAGATGGTCGAGGCCTACAAGCGTCACGTGATCGATCAGGCGCTGACCCTGCTCAAGGCCCACGAGGGCATCAAGTGCATGTTCACCACGCCGAAGCTGCTCGAGGCGCTGTGCGAGCGGACGTCGCTCAAGAAAACGGGCATCACCGGCGTCTTCTGCGGCGGCACCGAGATGACGCCGCAGTTCCATCGCTTTGCCGTGGAGGAACTGATGGAGGGCGCCTACTTCGCGCCGACCTACGGCAACACCCTGATGGGGCTGGCGACGCACAAGCCGCCGACCCCCGAGGACAACTGGGCCATCATCTACTTCCCGCCCTCGCCGCGCGCGATGATCGAAGTCGTGAATCCCGATTCCCCGAATCAGGTCGTGGGCTACGGCCAGACCGGACGCGTCCGCCTGACGACCCTGACGCGTGAGTTCTTCATGCCGCGCTTCCTGGAACGAGACGAAGCCGAACGCGAGCCCCCGTGCCCGCAGTATCCCTGGGACGGCGTCCGCAACGTGCGGCCCTTTTCACGATTTGCGAAGAGTGTGGTGGAGGGAGTGTATTGAAACTGGTTGCCACAAAGACACCAAAGCCACAGAGAGAGTAGCCAAATTTTCTTCGTGATCTTGGTGGCAGCATCCGTTGGAAAACACCATGATTCATCTTCCAATCCTTCGTTGGGGCGCTCCTTATCGCAGCGTCGATCAAGCCGTCGTCTCGCACTTCCGTACGCGGGAGCCGTTCGCTCGGGTCAGTCAGGCGAACGTTGGGCTCATCCGTCGCGATCTGTTGCGCCAGGATGAGGCCCGTCGCGCGTTGGCGGCGATTCCCGTGCGCGAATTGATGGCAATGGCTGGTCGCGCCGCCGAGCATTTTCTCCACGACACGTTGCTGCTCGATGCCGAGTCCGGACACACCCAGAGTCCCCAGGAGTACGTCGAGCACGTGTCGGCCACGACCGGTATGCCGTGGAGCAACGTCCAGCGCAACATGCGCAAGGTGCACGGCGTGCTCAGCAAGGTGGAAGAAGTGCTTCGCGGGCTGACGCGCGATCTGGATCTTGCCGCGCTCGACGATGGCATCGGACGCGTGTCGGGTGGGCTCATGAGCTTCTACCCGCGCGCCGACGCCCTTGGGGTCGTGCTGCCGAGCAACTCGCCTGGCGTGCACGCGTTGTGGGCACCGGCGACGGTGTTGAAGATGCCGCTCGTCTTGAAGCCCGGCAGTGCCGAGCCGTGGACGCCGTTCCGCGTCATCCAGTCGTGGATCAAGGCCGGCGCGCCGCCCGAGGCGTTCGCCTACTACCCCGCCGATCACGCCGGCGGCAACGAAATCCTCCGGCACACGGGGCGCGGCATGGTGTTCGGCGACGTGGGATCGACGAAGCGATGGGCCGCCGACCCCCGCGTGGAAGTGCATGGACCGGGTTACAGCAAGATCGTCATCGGCCCCGACGAAGCGGACAATTGGGAGCGCCATCTCGACGTGATCGTCGAGTCGATCTCGAACAACGGTGGCCGGTCGTGTGTGAACGCCTCGGGCGTGTGGGTCACCAAGCACGCCGACCGCCTGGCCGACGCCCTCGCCGCGCGGCTGTCGGCGATCGTCCCCCGTGCGGCCGACGATCCCGAAGCGGTGCTGGCGCCATTCGCCGATCCGGGCGTCGCGCATCGCATCTCGGCGCTGATCGATCAAGATCTGGCCAGCGATCAGAGCGAGGCGCGCGTTGGCTTGCGCGCCGAAGGCCTGGCGGAGGCGGGCGCAGCCCGTGACGTCTCGCAGTCGGCGCGCGGAGGCGATCGCGTCGTCTCGGCGCATGGTGGCACGTATGTCCTGCCGACCGTCGTACGCTGCGCCGCCGACCACGCGCTCGCCAATCGCGAGTTCCTGTTCCCGTACGCGAGCGTCGTCGAAGTCGCCGCCGATCGGCTGCCGGAGGCCTTGGGCCCCACGCTCGTGCTGACCTGCATCTCGAACGATGCCGCGCTCCGCCGGCGCATGATTGCGTCGCCGAGCGTCGATCGCTTGAACATCGGTGCCATCGCGACCACGGAGATCGGCTGGGATCAGCCGCACGAGGGCAACTTGTTCGATCACCTGTACGCGCGACGGGCGATTCAAAGGCGCGCATGAGGGTGTTGTCGCTGACCGCCGGCGCCGCGGCGATGTACTGCGGCAGCTGCTTCCGCGACAACGCCTTGGCCGCGGAGCTGATTCGCCGCGGGCACGACGTGACGCTCCTGCCGTTCTACACGCCGACGTTGACGGACGAGGTGAATGTCAGCCTGCAGGAGCGCGTGTTCTTCGGTGGCATCAGCGTCTATCTGGAGCAGCATGTCGCGTTGTTCCGGCATACGCCGCGGCTGCTGGACAAGCTGTGGGATCGCCCGAGCGTCATCAAGCGCCTGTCGCAGGGCTCGATCGCGGTCGATCCGAAGTTCCTTGGCGAGATGACCGTCTCCACGCTGCGCGGCGAGCGCGGACATCAACGCAAGGAGATCGAGAAGCTGCTCGAGTGGCTGGCCGACGAGCCGCCACCCGATCTCGTCAACATCCCGTACACCTTGCTGATCTCCCTCGCGGCGCCGCTCAAGCGCGCGCTCGGCTGCCCTATCGTCATGACGCTGCAGGGCGAGGATCTCTTCTTGGAGGGGCTCCCCCAACCCTACAAACGGGAGGCGATGGATCTGATTCGATCGCAGATCGCGGACGTGGATCTGTTCATCGCCGTGAGCCACTACTACGCCGACTTCATGCGCGAGTACCTCGGCATCCCGCGCGACAAGGTGCGCGTGGCCGGGCTCGGCATCTCGCTCGATGACCTACCGTCGCCCGCGCCGCTCGCGCGCGATCCATTCACCCTCGGCTTCTTCGCGCGCATCGCGCCCGAGAAGGGGCTGCACGTGCTCGCCGAGACCTATCGCATTCTTCGCAGAGAGCGTGGGCTGCCGCCGTCGCGACTTCGCGCGGCCGGCTACTTGCCGCCCGAGCATCAGGGTTATCTCGATACGATCGCGCGCGAGCTGAACGCTGCGGGATTGGGCCAGGAGTTCGAGTACGCCGGCGCGCTCGATCGCCAAGCGAAGTTCGCATTCCTGCGCGATCTCGACGTCCTCTCAGTGCCGAGCCCGTATCACGAGCCCAAAGGGCTCTATCTGCTCGAAGCGATGGCGTGCGGCGTTCCGGTGGTGCAACCCCCGCATGGCGCGTTTCCCGAGGTCATCGCGAGAACGGGTGGCGGCCTGCTCGCCAGCTCCGACGCGCCCGCCGATCTCGCCACGCGCATCATGGACGTCTGGCAGCAGCCCGATCACGCGCGCGAGCTCGGTCGCCGCGGTCGCGCCGGCGTGACCGCGCACTACACCGTCGCGCGAATGGGTGACGCCGTGCTCGCGGCGTACGACGAGGCGGTCGGTCACACTCCGCGCGCAACCGCCGCGCGCTAGCACCCCGAACGCTCACCGCACCCCACGCACTCACAGTGCGTCCAGCAACCAGCCAGAGTACTATCGGCCAAGGGGCGCATCGACATGCTCGTGATGCTGCGCTGACCCCATGCTGCTGTCGATCCTCGTGTATGCGTCGCTGCTGGTGGCGGCGGTCGCGCTTCTGTCGTTGGCTCGACCACTGCGTCGACTTGGCATCGCCACGCGCGGACGCGCCGTGCTGGTGCTGCTCGTTGTCGTGGCGATCGCGTCCGTCGCCATGTGCGCGCCAGTGCGTGCGGTCCGCGTCACACCGGTCGCCAGCCTGCTCGACGAATTCTCGCCGAGCTATCACGTCAACGAGGTCCATCGTACGCAGATCTCCGCGCCGCCCGAGCGGGCGTACGCGGCGATCACCAGCGTCGCCGCCGATGAGATTGCGCTGTTCAACGCGTTCACGTGGATTCGGCGTTTCGGACGACCCGGTCCGGAAAGCATCCTCAACGCTCCGGCGCAGCAACCACTGCTCGACGTCGCGACACGCACGACGTTTCTGCGCCTCGCGGATGTACCGCCGCGCGAGGTGGTGGTCGGCACCATCGTCCTCGTGTCGCGCCGGGAAGATATCGCGCATGCACGTGCGCTGAGCTCGGCGGAGTACCGCGATCTCAGCGATCCAGGCTTCGTCAAGGCCACGATGAGCTTTCGCGTCGAGCCGAACGAGAGCGGTTCGCTGGTCACCACCGAGACGCGCGTCTTCGGCACCGATGATGCGGTGATGCGCCGCTTCCTGCCCTATTGGCGCGTGATCCTGCCAGGCAGCGCCATCCTGCGGGTGACGTGGCTGCAAGCGATCCGCCGGCGCGCGGAGCGCTAGCCGTGCAGTGATATCCAATCGCGCTGCACAGGTCCGCCTGAAGGCGGACCCCACGCCTGTCTTGGGCTTGGGCGCTGGTCACTCGGGCTCAATCGGCGCTGGCGGAGGGGCTGGTGGTCGCGTCAGCGCTTCGATGAGCGTGCCGGCAATCACCAGCACCACCGGTCCGACGACGAGGCCGACGAAACCGAACGCGGAGACGCCGCCGAGCAACCCGAGGAACAGCACGAGACCGCTGACCGAGGTGCGTCCGCTCAACAACAGGGGGCGGAGGATGTTGTCGACCGTGCCGATGATGCCCGCGCCCACTGCGGCAAGGACCAGCGCGCGGACGATGTCTCCAGTGATCAGCAGCCAGGCCGCTGTAGGGACCCAGATCAACGATGCCCCGACCACGGGGATCAGTGAAGTGATCGACATCGCCAGGCCCCAGACCGCCGGGGCCCGGATGCCCAGGGCCCAGAGCGTGATGCCGCCAATCAACCCCTGCACCACCGCGACGGTCAGACCGGCGCCGACGCTGGCGATCACGAGATCCTGCGTCTGCCGAATCAACCGTTCGCGCTCGCTGTCTCGAAACGGCAGCAGCCGACGGACGAAGTCGCCGACCTTGTGCGCGTCACGTAGCAGGAAAAAGAGCGCGAACAACGTGATGAAGAGGCTCGCGAGCGACGACAGGACGTCGGCGACGAGCGCTCCCGCGCGCGGCGCCAGAAACTCCAGGCTGCGTCGAATGCCAGCGCTGATCACTTCGGTGGGGTCGGCCGGCAGCGCGATGGGGCTGCGCTGTCGAATCATCGTCCACACCTCCTCGATCTGCGCCGGCGTCGCGGCCGAGAGTCCCTGCAGAAACTGAATGGCCTGCGGGAGCTGTTCGGCGACGACCGAGACGAGGAGCACCGCCGGGCCGATGATCAACACCGCGGTCAGCAGCGTCGTCGCCAGGGCCGCGCGAGCCGGCCCGATGCGCGGCTCGAGCTGCGCCTGGACGGGGAACATCAGCAGCGCGATGATGCCCGCCCAGGCCAACGACGCGAGGAACGGGCCGATGACCTGAAACGCCAGGTAGCCGACCACCACCAAGACGACGTAGAACAGCAGCTGGCGAAAGCGATCCGAAGCAAAGCCAGGCATAGGGTGAGATTATCCGAGAGGAGTCCCTCCCGAACGGCGTGAGGGTCTCAATTGTGTAGCATGAAGTCGTGCTCGATGCCTCGTCGCTCATCAAAGAGTATCCGACGCCAGCCGGTCCCCTTCGGGTGCTGGACGACGTTTCGTTCACGCTGGAGGCCGGTGAACGGGCGGCGCTGGTCGGGCCGTCGGGGTCGGGCAAAAGCTCGCTGCTCTACATCCTCGGCGGACTCGAGCCACCGACGTCGGGAACGGTGACGATCGACGGGCGCAACCCGTACGCGCTGAATCCCGTCCAGCTCGCCGCTTTCCGGAACCGGGACGTCGGCTTCGTCTTTCAGGATCACTGCCTGTTGCCGCAATGTACGGTGCTGGAGAACGTGCTGGTGCCAACGCTCGTGGGCGACGCCGACCGGGAGGCGCCAGACCGCGCAGGTAAGCTGCTGACCGAGGTCGGTCTCGGCGAACGCCTGCATCATCGACCTGGCCAGCTGTCGGGTGGCGAGAAGCAGCGCGTCGCCATCGCCCGCGCGCTGATTCGCCGTCCGAAGCTGCTGCTCTGCGATGAGCCGACGGGCAATCTGGATGCCGACACCGCCGACCTCGTGGCCTCGCTGCTGCTCGATCTCCACAGCCGCGAGGGGAACCTGCTGGTGGTCGTGACGCACAGCGCGGCGATGGCGTCCCGCTTCGAGCGTCACTGGCGCATCGACCGGGGACGGTTAGTGAAATGATCCTTTCACTTTCGGCCATCCGTCCACGGCTGTCGGCGCGGCCTTCGGCCGCTGGTCAGGCAGCGCAAAGCGCCGCCGCGGTAAGCTGAAAGCCGTAGGCTGATCGCCAAGGATGTTCAGGTTCCTGTTCGCAAGTCTCTCCCACCATCGCGCGATCAATGCCGCCGTGGTGCTGGGCGTGGCCGTGGCGGTCGCGGTGCTGGCGGGCGCGCTGCTCGTTGGCGCGTCGGTGCGCGACAGCTTGCGCGAGATTGCCCTGCGTGGTCTTGGCGCGACCGACCTCGTCGTGTCCTCCCCGTCGTTCTTCCGCTCGACGCTGGCATCCGAGGTGGGCGCGGATCCAGAAGCGGCGACGACGCTCCGGTCGGTGGTCCCGCTGATCGCGCTCGACGGCGCAGTCGTCCACGAAGATAGCCAGCGGGTCGCGGCGCGCGTCCAGGTGTTCGGCGTCGACGCTCGATTCGCCCGCTTCCAGGACAACGATGCGTTTGCGATCGCGGGCCGAGACGCGCTGCTCAGCCCGGCGCTCGCGGCGGAGTTGGGCGCGGCGGTCAACGACAGCCTCATCCTGCGCATCGCCAAGCCAACCGACATCCCGCTGAGCACGCTGCAAGGTCGTCGGGAAGACGCGGGCGAGCGCATTCGCCTGGTGGTCAAGACCGTGCTCGACCCCGCGTCGCTGGGGGATTTCTCCTTGACGCCGTCGCAGGGGCCGACGCTATCGCTCTTCGTGCCTATCGACCGCCTCCAACGCGACCTTGCGCTCGGCGATCGGGTCAACGCCATGCTTGCCTCGGCGCAGGGCGCGAAGGTGGACGCGCGAAGCGCGAAGGCGGATGGACGCACCGACCTCGTCGCACGCGGCCGCGCCGTCATCCAGAAGCACATTCGTCTCGAGGATCTCGGCCTGTCCCTGCGGCCGTCGCAGGACTGGGGCGCGGTCGTCCTGGACAGCCGAGCCGGTGTCATTCAATCCGCAATCGCCGATCGCGCCATGAGCGCTGCGACGACGCTCGGCACAACCGCCCAACCCGTACTCGCGTACCTCGCGAACACGCTCCGCATCGGCACTCGCGAGATTCCATACTCGCTGGTCGCATCCATCGACGCCCCAAGGACCTTGGGCACCCTGGGCACCTCGGGCACCCCTCCGATCTGGCTCAACGCATGGGCCGCTGCGGATGCCCAGGCCACACCCGGCGACGAGGTGACGCTCGAGTACTACCTCTGGTCCGACGAAACCGGACTATCGACACACGGCGCGCGATTCACGCTCGCGGGTATCGTCCCGATGACCGGCCTGGGCGGGGACCGCACGCTCGTCCCGGAGTATCCCGGCATTACCGACGCGGGCGATGTGAGCACGTGGGACCCGCCCTTCCCTGTCGATCTCCAACGCGTCCGGCCGAAGGATGAGCAATATTGGGACGATTGGCGGACGGCGCCGAAGGCGTTCGTCACGCTCGACGTCGGGCAACGCTTGTGGCCGTCGCCGTTCGGATCGATCTCGTCATTGCGCTTCGCCGTGCCTCAGAACGCTGATGTCGATCAGTTCGCCGCGCGCGTCGCGACAGCGTTGATCACATCGATCGATCCGTTTGCGGCGGGCGTCGACCTTCGTGACGCGCGTGGCGAGGCGCTGGCGGCCGCCACGGGCACCACCGACTTCGGTCAGTACTTCATCTATTTCAGCTTCTTCCTGCTGGTTGCCGGGTTGCTGCTCGCGGGCATGTTCTTCGCAATGGGCGTCGAGCAGCGCACCCGTGAAATCGGGCTCCTCAACGCGCTTGGATTCTCTCCCGCCGCGATCCGCCGCCTGCTGCTCTGCGAAGCCCTGCTGCTGACCGCGATCGGCAGCATCCTCGGCGCGATGGCCGCCGTCGGCTATGCGGCGCTGATCATGTATGGCCTTCGAACGTGGTGGGTCGGCGCCGTCGGGACAACCGCGCTCGAGTTGCACGTGAACCCGCTCATGCTCGTGGCCGGCACCGTTGGGGCGTTCGCTGCCGCGATCGCTGCCCTCCGTCTGTCGCTTCGACGTCTGCTCCGGCGATCGCCGCGCGACTTGCTCACTGGCGAGGCGGCCTCGCCCCTCGATCAGAAGGCCGCGTCTCGAGCCACGGTACGCGCCTGGGTGGCTGTGGTGGCCGGAGCCATCGCGATTGGCTTCGCGGGCGCGTCGACGGTCGGGCTCGTCGGACAGGTGGCCGGCTTCTTCGCCTGCGGTGGCCTGCTCCTGATCGCGGGGCTGATGGCATACTCGGCGTGGCTGTGGAGGGTCGTCCCACCCGCCCAACCCGCCTTTGCCCGCAGCGTGACCCAGCTCGGCATTCAGTACTCGCGCTGGCGACCCGGGCGCAGCGTGCTATCGGCGGCGCTCATCGCCTTCGCGTGCTTCGTGCTCGTCGCCGTCGGCGCGTTTCGGCGCGATGGCGCCGGCGAATCGCTCGCACCGGAGTCTGGCACCGGCGGCTTTGCGCTGATGGCAGAGTCGATCGCGCCGCTCATGTACGACCCGAACACCGCCGACGGCCGCAGCGAGCTTGGTCTGCCGTCGGAGTCCAGCCTCTTCGCCAACACGCACGTGTCGAGGTTCCGTCTTCGTCCCGGCGACGAGGTGAGCTGTCTGACGCTCTACCGGCCAACCAGCCCACGCATCATCGCGCCGGAGCCGCGTTTTCTCGACGAGCGGCGCTTCTCCTTTGCCGCGTCACTGGCGTCCACGCCCGAGGAGCGTGCGAACCCGTGGCTCCTGCTCGAGCGACGGTTTGACGATGGCGCGATCGCAGCGGTGGTGGATCAGACATCCCTGATGTACGTGTTCCATCTCGCGTTGGGCGACGATTTCACGTTCACCCCAGAAGGCCAACCACCCGTGCGACTGCGCATCGTCGGCGCGCTCGCCGACAGCGTGCTGCAATCGGAGATGATCATCAGCGAGGCGGCGTTCCTGCGCCTGTTCCCGCGGCACGAGGGGTATCGTCTCTGGTTTGTCCAGACACCGACCACGAACATGCAGCCGCTCGCGACCGAGCTGGAGCGGACACTGTCGGACTTCGGTCTCGACATCACCGACACACGGGGTCGACTGGCGTCGTATCACCAGGTGGAGAACACATACCTCTCCACGTTCCAGACGCTTGGTGGATTGGGGCTGCTGGTCGGCACGCTGGGTCTGGCCGCCGTGCTGGCGCGCAACGTGCTCGAGCGTCGTCGCGAGCTCGGCCTGCTGGGCGCCGTCGGCTTCGGACCGCACCATCTTCGCACCATCGTCTTCGCCGAAAGCGGCGTCCTCGTCGGGGGCGGGTTGCTGCTGGGCACGATTGCGGCGCTCATCGCCGTCTGGCCCGCGATCATCGAGCGCGCCCAGTCGCTCCCCTACGCCAGCCTAGCGCTGATGCTCGTCGCTGTCGCGTTGACCGGTCTCGTAGCTGCAACAGTCGCTGTGCGCATCGCCACCAAGATGTCGATCACGGAAGCTGTCAAATCAGAATGACACGCCCAATTCGTGGGGGGCCGGCTTCAGCCGGCCCTCGGGTCGGTCAAATCGAAATGACGCCGTAGGGGCGGTTCGCGAACCGCCCCTACCCCGGGGGAGGGTTGAACGATCATGTCTCGGTTCGTGTGCATATTGGCGTTCGTGACGCTCGAGACCACGCTGATGGCGCAAGGCGGTTCGCCGGCGTGGTCGCAGTGGCGCGGCGCGGTCCGTGACGGCGTCGCGACGTTCACCGCGC
>DAINCF010000073.1:0-18668 GCA_036732565.1 Vicinamibacterales bacterium | reverse complement strand
GGCAGGCCGCCGTCGGCGGCATGGCGGCCGGCGTGAGCACGCCATCATCGAGCGGTTCGAGCGGCGGGTCCAGCAGTGGAGGCGGATCGAGCAGCAGCGGTTCGTCGGGAGGCGGGGGCGGAGGCGGCTGGTAGCGCCGCGTCAAGTCAGTCCGGCAGCGGGAGCGCTGCAGATTCTGTTTTCAAAGGCAACACAGATGGCAGAGATGGCACAGACGACGAAGCCCGGCGCAATCTGCGGCGCTCTTCCCGAATCTTCCTAGTCCTTTGAATCTCTCATCGCGGACTCGGCGCTTGGAACGTCCCGGTGAGCGGCACGCCCATCGGGCCCACCGGAATGTAGACAGTGGTGTGATTCGATGAATTCACCATCAGCTTCTGCGCCTCGATGGCTTCGTGCTGGATGTAGAGCGCGTTGAGCTGACCTCGGATGATCTGCATGGCGTTGGCGATACCAGTGGCCTGCACCTCGCGCTTGGTCCGCTCTTTCCGTTCGATTTCGATCTCGGTGTCCTTCCGTTCGAGCTCCTGCGTGGCCGCCAGCTTCCGCGATACCGCATCCGACACTTCGGAGGGATATTGGACGTTGCCGACGACGACGCTGGTGATGATGAATGGACTGTCGTTCGCGAAGGCGCGAATGCGGGTCAGCACCGCTTCACCGATGGGGATGAGCTCGTCCTTCACCGTCAATCCGTTGCGGCGCTGGACTTCGTCGCGCGCGTAAGTCCGGAGCGGCTCGCGCACGAAGTGTCCATACGCCACCTTCACAATCGTGTCGGGCGACTTCTCATGGTCGCCGTTGGTCACGGTGGTGCTGAAGCGCTCCATGAACAACGGCACTTTGCTGTCGTCCACTCGCCAACCGGTATGCACGGCGAATGAGATCTTCAAATTGTCCCGACTGAGCACGGCGTGATCGCCGACGAACTCTTCGGTATATGTGTAGGGCGTGATGCTGACGTTGGTGACGTCGAGCAGCCACGTGCGGCCGGGCGACGTGGGCCCCTTCTGCACGCCGTAGAAGCGGCTCTGCCCGAAGATGGCCCCCTTCGTGACATAGCCCACGTATCCGGCCGGTGTGTACGGATTGCTGGAGCCCAGCAGCCAGATCACGAGTACCAGCAGGCTGAAAGAGATCAGCAGCAGCGGCACGCCGCGACGAACGATAGAACGGAGAAATGCGACGGCAGAACCGCCATCGCCATGCGAGAGCGAGAACACAGCCAGCCTCCACACGCCGGCGAGGTTAGCTGACGGGCTCGAGCTTGGAGTTGCTCTATCCGCGGTCACCCAGGTCGGGATCCAGCAGAATTCGCCCCGGTGCGCGTAGATTCGCGCCTTGGGTCCCCCGCGACGCCGCTAGGCGTCTTAGGCGTACTCTCGAACATACGCCTGAGGTCGTGCGGCGTCAAGCCGATCCGGATTGAGGCGTGACTGCCTCGTCGACGATCAGCTCGCGCACGTGTAGACGGCCGACGCGAAGCTCGTCAAGGTCGACCACACCGAGGCGCGTGCGCCGGATTGCGAGGCGGCCGATGACAAGGCGCCCGAGCGCCAGCGTGCCGATCGCCAGCGCACCGATCGCAAGACCACCAATCGCCTGCGCACCGATCGCTCGTGCGCCGACCGCCGTCGCTGGCCTTCGCTCGACTCTCGATACCTGTGCCGTTCGATCCATGAGGTTGAGTTCCATCACTTCCCTCTTTTTCGATCCTACCGAGGTCGTTGAGCACGTGCCACCATTACGTCACGTGAAGGAATAAGAGAATGCTTACCAATGCTGACGTGGCGGCGAGGCTTCCCGCCCAGGATCTGCAGCGCGCGAAGACGTTTTACGCGGAGAAGCTCGGACTGATGCCCGTGGAAGAACGACCGGGAGGGCTGCGCTACCAGTGCCGCTCCGGATCGTTTTCGCTGTTCGCTTCGTCCGGCCAGCCATCGGGCACACACACCCAGCTTGGCTGGGAGGTCGACGACATCGTCGCCACGGTCTCCGCGCTGCGCGCGCGTGGCGTGGCGTTCGAAGAGTACGATCTGCCCGGCTTGAAGACGATCGATGGCATCGCGGAAGTGCAAGGCCACTACCCGAGTCGCGGTGGCCGCGGCGAACGCGCGGCCTGGTTCCGCGACAGCGAAGGAAATCTACTCGGCATCGGCCAGCCGATCCGCTGACGTCTCTTCCCTGCGTGAAGAACCGAACCTCCGTGTGGCACCGCTGTGAGGAACCTCCGTGTGGAACCGCCGTGTGGAACCCGCTCCTACAGCTATACTTTCGCGCCATGCCTCACCTTTCCTTACCGCGGAAGCGGGCGACCGGCGTGGCGCTCGTGCTGAGTGCGTTCTTCGCGTGCGTCGGATTGCTCTCCGCGCAGCAGCCACCGGTGCGGCTCAACCACACCATCGACAAGCTCGCGCGCGGACACTCCGTCGTCGGCGCGATCATGTACGACTTCTCGTTGTACGCGGCGCGTCAGTTCGGCAGCTCCGATCTCGATTTCATCATCCTGGACATGGAGCACCAGGCGATGGACTTCGAGCGGCTGCAGACGTTCTTCCTGGGGATGACCGACAAGGCCTCGATCGCCCGTCAGGGAAACCTTCAGGTGCGCGTCCCGCCGATCGTGCGCATTCCCACCTACGGTCGCGACCTCAACGAGTTCATCGTCAAACAAGTGCTGGACCTTGGCGCGTTCGGCATCATGTATCCGGCCATCGAGACGCGTGCGCAGGCGCTCGAGGCCGTGCGCGCGGCTCGTTATCCACCGCGCAAAGGCTTCGCGCACCCGGAGCCGATCGGTATGCGCGGCAACGGCAACATGCCGGCGGCGTGGTTCTGGGGCCTGAGTCGGCCGGAGTACTCGCAGCGCGCCGACACCTGGCCGGTGAACCCGCAGGGCGAGCTGCTCCTGCTCTTGCAGATCGAAACCGCGGAAGGCGTCAAGAACATCGACGAGATCGTCAAGGTGCCCGGCCTCGGCGTGATCTTCATCGGTCCCAACGATCTTTCGTACTCACTCGGCGTCGCCGACGGCGCGCCCGAGCACGAGGCCGCGATTCAGACCGTGTTGAAGGCGTGCCTCGCAAACAACGTCCCCTGCGCGATCACCGTCGACGCAGAGGATGTGGTGCAGCGGATGAAGCAGGGCTTCAAGATGGTCTCGCTTGGCAGCGGCGGCCTCGAAGTGCAGATGGATGCCGCCCTCAAGGCTGCTCGAACGATTCAGCCGCGCTGATAGACTTCGCACATCGCCATGACGCTCCAAGAGTTCACGTCCACGCTCTCGGCCGATGAGCCGCCGGACAGCCCACCCTTGCTGAAGTCCCTGTGGCACGACGCCAAAGGGGATTGGGCGCGGGCGCACGAAATCGCGCAGGAGGTCGAGGATGCCTCCGGCGCGTGGGTCCACGCCTACCTCCATCGCAAGGAGGGCGACCTCGGGAACGCGGGCTATTGGTACCGCCGCGCTCGCCAACCCGTCGCCACCGATTCACTGGACGAGGAGTGGACGCGGATCGTGACAGCGTTACTGGAGGAAGTGGAGGCCTGACTATGCACGGAGCCGCGGTGTTGCTGCTGTTGACGATGGTCGGGACAAACGCCGGCGCCCAGGCCCCACAGCCTGCGTCCACTGAGGCTGCACAGCCAAGCGTCGAGCTGCCACCCGCCTTGGCGCGTGTGCTCACCGATTACGAGCAGGCATGGAGCCGAAAAGATGCCGCAGGCCTGGCGCGCCTCTTCGCCGAAGACGGCTGGGTGCTGCAAGGCGGCCGCCCGCCGGTGAAAGGGCGCGAGGCGATCGAACGCGCCTATGCCAAGAGCGGCGGTCCGCTCTCGCTCCGCGCTCTGGCGTTCGCGACCAACGGCCCGGTCGGCTACATCATTGGCGCGTACGCTGAAACGAAGGGCCAACCGGATATCGGCAAGTTCACGCTGACGCTACGCCTGGTCGACGATCGATGGCTGATCGTCTCCGACATGGACAACGGCAACCGCGCAGCGCGCTGAAGAGCGCCGCAGATTTCTCGCTTTCAAAGGCAACACAGATGGCACAGATGACGAAGCCCGACGGCGCGGAGCGGCCGACCGCCGGGCTCTATGAATCGGCGCAATCTGCGGCGCCTTACGAGAATCTCCCTAATCCTTTGAATCTGCGGCCCAACGTCTTATCTGTGCCATCTGTGTTGCCTTTTGCCTTTAGTCGACGTGCAGAATGAAACCTCCGGGTATGAGGTTCGCGTCGAGGCCGCCGATCAGAATCATGTTGCCCGTTGGCGTGATCGCCACGGGCACGATCGTGCGCCAGTCAGAGCCCTGACTGATGCCGTGTTCTGCCATCAACTGCAGAATGGACACCATTCCAGTCGACTCGGTCCAGAGGAACCCGCGTTGGCTAATCGAGCCATCTTCTTCGTTGAGGTGCGAGTAGGTCCCGATGACGACTACGCCGTCGGCGCTGACATCGGTCGCAAACGACGGCGTCTGCGGCGCCGCATCGCGGAGCGTGCCGAGATACACGGCGCCGGTGGCTTCGGTCCAGCGCCACGCCTGACCGAAGTGGCGATGCTGGGGATTCGGGTCACCGCCTTGCCCGCCGCCAACGATGACCGAGCAGTCGCTGCTGCACGAGAAGGCTTGGCCGAGCGGCGCACCGGTCGCGTCGGTAAGTGCACGGGCGTTGCCGTCGACCCAGCGCGTGGCGAAGAAACGTTTCCGCGCATCTGCAGGATTCGGCACATCGAATTGCTGACCGACGATCACGCGGCCATCGTCTGACACCGCCCACGCTTCGCCGCCGTTGGTGCGGTCAGAAACGGGGAGCACCTGCTGTCCTTCTTCTGCGTCCCACACCCACGGGCGTGATGGTTCGGTCGACGCGTCGTTCCAGCCGTAGCCGACGATGCGGATCCCGTCCCTCGACAACCCGACCGCGATGGACGTGCGCAACGTGAGCTGTGGCAGCGGCGTCCACTCGCCTCGTTGACGCCACGTGCTGGGGATGCTGGTGGTGATCCCATTGGCGTCGGTGATTTGACGATTGGCGATGATGGTGGCGCCATCGGCCGACAGCAGCGGCAAGCGATTGAGGAGCGTGAATGCTGGCGCGCCGCCGAGGTTCTCCGGCGCAGCGGCGCTCGGCAGCCAGCGCAAGACGTCCCCTCGGGGTGGCGCGGAGCCGACGACGACCCCGTCAAGGGAGATCTTCGAGACGTTGATCGTCGGTTCCTGTCCAGTCAGCGGTTCCTGTCCGTTCGTCGCTTTCTGTTCACGCGGCAACTGCGGTAACACCGTCACGGAGAGCTTGAGCTCGTCGAGAGACGACGTCTGTCGAGGCCGAGCCTGCGTGTCCTGTGCCTGTGACGTGGCGACAGCGATGCTGACAGCAACGCCGATGATGATGGCAAAGTAGCCAGCTCGTGAAGAGTGGCAGTCGATCCGAACGCCCATACCAAGAAGAGACGTCTCTCCTGGCGCTTGGGTCTGGTCAGTCCTGGAATCGAGTGATGAGCTTGCTGGGCATGCCCCCCGGTGAGATCACACTACGCAGCCAGCGTGTCGCGACGCCGTCGAGAAAGAAACCACCATCCCGGAGATCGGCGAAATCTCGAGCGTCGATTGCCGCGCGCATCAGGCCGCGATGCGTGTGGCTGGGCGTGCCGAACAGGTAGTGGCCGATCTCGTGGGCAACCGCACGACCAAGCACCAGACCCATCCGCTGATCGCCAACGGCCAGGGGCTCGATCGCGTAACCGGCTGAGGCCAGCACTCGCTGGGCCGCAGGAATCGAGGCAATCGCAATCTGGCCGCCCGACTGATCGGGCAACAGTCTGCCAACCGGCCACGCGTGGGACTCGTGGGCGCTGGCCAGCAGACGGCCGACGAGCACTCGCAGCACAGGGCCCGAGCGCGGCCGATCGTCGGCGCCCGAGAGCCAGTCCAGGCGGATGCCCGCGCGACGCCAGATGGCCTCGGCTTCTCGGGTCAGGTGCGTGCGCGTGCTTGAAGGAAGATCGCTCGCCACGGTGAGCCGGATGTGCAGCGTGAGCTCCGGAGTCCGAGGCGAAGCATCAGTGGAGGGGCCATGGGAGGCAGCAGCCCCAGTGGTGAGAATGACGACGATGAGAAACGCGACGCACGGCGGACCAGCGCGTAGGTCGCGGCCCACATTCACGGCGCATTTGTCGCACGATCACAATGACGTGTCAACGACGTAACGCGTCAATTGCCGATGTGTAAATTCGTGCTCGGTCCAGAATCTGCGTTTACGCCCGCGTTGTGCGGGACGGGTATCGTCAGTGGATGCTCACGAGGCGACGATTCCTCCGGACGACTGGGGCGGGGCTGCTCGCGTGGCCGTCGTTTCTGGACGCGCGCGCCGACGGCCATGCGTTCCACATCGGCGTCATCGCCGACACGCACATCATCGACGGCTACTATCGCGGGCCAGAATCCAACGCGGAAGACACGGAATCGATGTTCCTGACGCACGATCGCCTGATGGCGGCGCGCGCGGCGCTCAATGCGCTGAAGCCATCGCTCGATCTGGTGTTCCTCGTCGGCGACTACTTCCACGACTATCCCTCCCCTGACGTCGACTTCTACTTCCAGCACGAGACGCGCATCGACCACGCCAAGGCGTTGACCGACGGCTTCCGCGTCCCGGTCCACGTCGGCTTCGGCAATCACGACTACGCGGTCCCCCAGGTCTCGCGGGACGTGACGCACGAGTTGTTTCGCCGCAAGCTGTCGCTGCAGCCCTACTACGCAGTCGATCATCGTGGCTGGAAGTTCATCCACGTGAACAACTTTCTCGGCAATACCTGGCTGGTGAACCACGAGGCGTACAACAAGAGACTGGGCAGCCTGGGCGAAGAGCAGTTGGCGTGGCTCGACGCGCAGTTGGCCGAGCGCAAGCCCTCGTTCGTGTTCGTCCACTTCCCACTCAGTGCCATCGTCCCCGCCGAATACCGCGACATGGGCCTGCACTCGGTGCTGAAGCGGCATGCCGCGACGGTCCAGCGCGTCATCTCCGGGCATTGGCATCGGTGGGTGGACGTTGGGCAGGAGTTCGGGCCGCCACACCTCGTGATTGCCGCGACGCGGTATGATCCCGACGCGTATCTCATCGTCGAGGTCGATACCAGAGCGGCGTCGCATCGTCTGCTGAATCTCGACCTCGTGGAGTGGAACACACACTTCGCCCGTCCGTACGTATCTGCCTAGCTGGGGAGCGCTCGCACGTCCGCCGCTCCTCCTTGTTTTGAGGGGGTTTAACATGTCTTTCCGCTTCAGCCGCCCGTTCGCTGTCTTGCTGTGGTATGCTCTACTGCTCTCCCCGGCCGCTGCCCGTGCGCAGTTCGATGCTGCCACCGTGCTCGGTGTCGTCGGCGACCAATCCGGCGCGGGCGTGCCCGGCGCCACCGTGACGCTCACCAACGAGGCCACGGGCATTCAGGCGACGACGGTGACCGATGAGACCGGCGCCTATCAGTTTCTCAACGTCCGGGTCGGGACGTACACCATTCGGGCGGAGTTGCAAGGGTTCGCCACTGCGGTCGCGTCCAACGTCGAGGTGACGGTGAACGCGCGGCAGCGCGCGGATCTCTCGCTCCGCGTGGGCGGCATCGGCGAGACCGTGGAAGTGGTCGCCGGCGTCCGCCGCCTCGAGACCGAGTCGAGCGATCGCGGGCAGGTAATCGCGCACGAGCAGATCGTGAATCTGCCGCTCAACGGCCGCGCGTACGCGGATCTGGCGCTGCTCAGCCCCGGCGTGCGACGCTCGTCGATCAGCGCGTCGCGTGACGCCTCGTTCAACGTCAACGGCCTCCGCAGCGCCCTGAACAACTTCATTCTGGACGGCGTCGACAACAACTCCTACGGCACCAGCAACCAGGGCTTCTCGAATCAGGTCGTGCAGGTCTCACCGGATGCCGTCGAGGAGTTCAAGGTCCAGACCAACAACTTCAGCGCCGAGTTCGGACGAACCGCGGGCGCGGTCATCAACGCGACCTTCCGCAGCGGCACGAACCAGTTCCACGGCACCGCCTGGGAGTTTCACCGCAACACCGCGCTCAACGCCACGGGGTTCTTCAAGCCTTCATCGGGCGAGAAGCCAGAGATGAACCGCAACCAATACGGTGGCGTGTTCGGTGGACCGTTCGTGAAGGACCGCTCGTTCTTCTTCGCCGACTTCGAAGGCTACCGCCAGACCTCGAGTGAGGTCACGTTCTCGAGCCTTCCGACGCTGGCCCTGCGGCAAGGCAGCATGGGAAGGCCGATCGTGAACCCGCTCACCGGCGCTGTCTACGCGGATGGCGTGATTCCTCAGTCGGCCATCACCGACTTCGCGCGCAAGGTGCTGGCCGGGCTGCCCGATCCGACGCGCCCCGGGGTCTCGAACAACTACGACACGCTGCCAGAGCGAGAGGACTTCAACGATAAGTTCGACATCAAGGTCGATCAGCAGTTGGGCACGTCGACAAGCGCGTTCGCGCGATTCAGCCACCGCAAAGTGAACAACTTCGAGCCGCCGCCGATTCCTGGCGAGACCGGCAGCCCAGCCAACGCGTTCGTCGAAATCCTCAACCAGCAGTGGGCGATGGGGCTGACGCGGACGATGTCGGAGCGCTCGCTGCTCGAAATCCGAGTGGGCGTATCGCGCACCGAAGCCGGTAAGACGGCCATCGGCACCGGCGGGCCGAACATGCTGGAGGCATATGGCATCACCGGCCTGCCGACCGACGCGGTCTTCAGTGGCGGGTTGACCGAGCAAGCGGTCACGGGCTGGACCACGTGGGGTCGCCAGAACAGCAATCCGCAGTATCAGAATCCCTTCGTCGTGAACACGCGCCTCAACTACTCGTGGATTGCCGGCAAGCACACGCTGAAGAGCGGCTACGAGTACCAGGCCATCAACACCGAAGTGGACGATGTGAATCCGAAGTATGGACAGGATGCCTACGCTGGTCAGTTCAGCCGGCCGAGCGGCGCCGCGGCAGACCCTGCCATCTACAACCTCGCCGACTTTCTCATGGGGGCACGCAGCAGCTACTCGCTGGTGAACCCCTTCGTCTTTCATCTGCGGCAGCGCATGCACTTCGGCTATCTCCAGGACGACTGGCGCGTGTCACCCTCGTTGACGTTCAACCTCGGCGTCCGCTACGAATACGGCACGCCGCAGTGGGAGCGCGACAACAACCTGACCAACTTCGACCCGGCGACGCAGACGCTGCTGCAGGCGACCGATGGTTCCGTCACGGATCGCGCGCTTGTCAACCCCGATCGCAACAACGTGGCGCCACGCGTCGGCGCGGCCTACAGCCTCAACGAGAGAACGGTGATTCGTTCGGCGTACGGCTTGAGCTACATCCACTTCAATCGTCTGGGCGGCGAGAACCTGCTCTCGTTCAACGGCCCGCACGTCGTCCCGATCGCGATCTCGCAGCAGCCGTCGCAGGGGCTCTGCACGCCGGCCGCGGCCCCGACGTCCTGCTTCCGCCCCACGCAGATGGGCTATCCCGAAGGGCTGAACGTGCCGGCGAACTTCAATCCGCTCAACGGCCGCGTCAACCACATCCCACGCGATCTCCAGACCGGCTACGTCCAGAGCTGGCACGTCACCGTGCAGCGTGAGCTCGGGTCGCAACTGGTCGTCGACGTGGGCTACATCGGGAACAAGAGCGATCATTTGATGATTCTCGGCGACCTGAACCAGGCGCGTCCGAACGCTGATGGCGAGAACACGACGCTGCAGGCGCGCCGGCCGATTCAGGGCTATCAGTTCATTCAGACCGCCTTCGACGGCGGCAAGGGCGACTATCACGCGCTGCAAGTCAAACTGGAGCGTCGCTACACGCGCGGCTTCTACGTGCTCAACTCGTTCACATGGGCGCGCGCGCGGGACAACGCGTCGGGCCATCTCGAGACGGCCAACGGCGACAACAGCCGCGTCAATCTCGCGGATCTGGACGCCGAGTTCGGCACCTCCGGCTACGATCAGCCGTTGAACAACACGACGACGATTCTCTTCGATCTTCCGTTCGGCCGCGATCGGCGATGGGCGAACGCGATGCATCCGGCCGCGGAAGCGCTGCTGGGCGGCTGGCGCGTGACGGCGATCAACACGATGACGAGCGGGCTGCCGGTGACCCTGACCTACTCGCCATCGGCCACGTTCAGCGTGAGCGGCGTGCCGACCTACCGGCCGAATGTGATCGGCGACATCTACACCCCTGAGTCCGAACGAACGCTCGGCAACTACTTCAACGCCAACAACGTCGTCATCCCGACGAACTCGAGCCAGCCGTTCGGCAACGCGGAGCGCAACTCGGCGCGCGGGCCGGCGCTGTTCACGCTCGATCTCGGCCTGCACAAGAGCGTTGGCCTGCCCGTCGGCCAGAGCCGTGTCGAGTTCCGCGTCGAAGCCTTCAACGTGCTGAACCGCTCGAACTTCAATCCACCAAACGGCAACCGCTCGCAGACGGCCTTCGGCACGATCACGCAAATCGCCACCGGCACGACGCCTCGACAGGTGCAGCTGGGCGTCAAGCTGTACTTCTGAACCTCGTCCGACGCGCGGCGGGCGCTTCTGACGAGGCGTAGTACGATGCCCGCGTCCGTTATCCATGCCCCTCATCGCGGTACGCGCCACGATGCTCGTGGCCACGGTCGCCTGGGCGATCGGCGAAGTCTTGATGCGCCGGTCGCTCGCCTCCGATCGGACGGCGCGCGCGATGTGGACTCTCGGCGTGGCGCTCGCCCTCATCCACGTCGTGCTCGCCTTTCAGTTCGTGCACGCATGGAGCCACGAGGCCGCGACAGCCGCGACCGTCCGCCAAGCGGCTGATCTGTTCGGATGGGGCTGGCGCGGCGGCATCTACGTCAACTACGCCTTCCTGGCACTGTGGTGCGCCGACGTCTGGTGGTGGTGGATCGACCAGGCGTCGCACGCCTCGCGGCCGCGCTGGGTCGAGACCACGCGGCGCGCGGTGTTTCTCTTCATGTTCTTCAACGGCGCCGTGGTGTTCGCGTCCGGCATCGGCCGCTTCGTCGGCATCGCCTCGGTGACGCTCGTGCTGGTCGAGATGGCCATCGGCTTGACCGCCCGCCGCGCGCAGCAGTAGGCTGTAGGCCAAGTTGAGATCGAGTCTCACCTTGATGCTCGCCTCTCGGAGCATCCCTTCCATCGCCAATCAGTCGGAGCGCGCGCGTGCGTGGAATCATGAACCCTCGTCTGCTTCTCGGAGTCGTCGTCCTCCTCACCGCCATCGACACAGCGAACGCTCAGGTCACTCAGAACGCGGCGGCCGCCGTCGAGGGGCGCGTTACCGATGTGCACGAGCAGCCGCTGCCTGGGGCCGTCGTGACGATCGACGGCACGAGCCGCGAAGGCGTGAGCGACGCCGACGGTCGGTTTCGCATCGACAGCCTTGGCGCGGGCCGCTACACCCTCCGCGTCACGCTCTCCGGCTACACGCCGGCCACGCATGCCGTCGAGCTGTCGTCGGGCGAGTCTCATGCCGTGTCGGTCAGCCTGGCGGAGGGGACGTACGTATTCGAGCGTGTGCTGGTGGTCGAGAGCGGCTACGGGGTGAAGCGGAGCCTCACATCGACGCGGACCAACACCGAGCTGCGAGACCTCCCGCAGTCGATTCAGGTGATCAACAAGGACCTGATCGAAGACCAAGGCGCGACGTATCTGAACGATGCGCTGCGCAACGTCAGCGGCGTCACTCAGTTCAGCGAGTACCTCGACTTCAACATCCGCGGATTCCGCTCGCAGTCGGACGGCGCCGTCAAAGTCGACGGCCTGAATCTCGTGCACGACTTCTTCGTCAAGCCGCGACTGCTGAACGTCGAGCGGATCGAGGTGGTCAAGGGACCGGCGGGCGCGCTGTACGGCCAATCGAAGCCCGGCGGGTTCGTCAACATGATCACCAAGCAACCGAGCGCGCAGCGGCAATCGCGGGTCGTGGCGCATCTCGGGTCGTGGGACAAGTCCGAGGTGCACGCCTCGTCGACCGGCGCGCTCCCGGCGTTCGACAACGTGTTCTATCTCGTCGACGCCGCCCATCTCGACAACAAGGGCTTTCGCCTGCACGAACAGTTCGTCTACACCGGCCTCGCCGGCTCGGTCACGTGGGCGCCGACCGCGAAGACGTCCGTCACGGTTGGCGGAGACTGGTTCGACGACCTGGCGCGCGGTCACCGCAACCGCGGCGTGCCGTTCTACGAGCATCGCCTGGTGGACGTTCCCGCCAGCTTCACGGTGAACGAGCCGACCGATCTCGTCCAGATCGACGCGATGACGGCGCGCACGCGCGTGTTACACGAGCTCGGGAACGACTGGCGGGTCGATGCCAGCGTTGGCTATCTCCAGAACGACAACATCCAGCAGTACCACGAGCCCATGGGCCTACGCCCGGGCGGGAGCCTCATGCTGCGCGAGTTCCGCGATCAGTATCGCGAGAAGCAGCAGACGTCGTTGAACGCCAACCTGAATTGGACCCCGCTCTGGGCGGGGATTCGTCACAGCGTGCTCGTCGGAACCGAGTACAGCCTCATGAACGGCCTGCTGCAATCGGGCACGGCGAGGGACTCGAGCCGAGGCGGCCCGGTTCCAGACCTCGACATCTACACGCCGGTGTACGGCACCGCGAGCCAACCCCTGTCCTTCGGCTACTACGGGGCGTCGATTCCCGGCGGCATCACCACGCTCAGCACGTCGACGAATAACCGCGTGCGGGCCAGCGGCGTGTACCTGCAGGATCAGGTGGCCATCGGCTCGCGCGTCAACCTGCTGGCAGGGGTGCGGTGGGACGACTTCCGCGATGACACGCGCAGCGGGGCGGCACGCGCGCGCACGGGACACGCGCTATCACTGCGCGCCGGCGGCGTGGTCGATCTCGCACGGCAGTGGTCGGCGTACGCGAACTACGCGGAAGGATTCGAGCCGCCGGCGGCCAATATCAGCCTGGAACCGGAGCGGTTTGGCGGGCCATTCGATCCCGAGACCAGTTGGTCGTTCGAAAGCGGCGTGAAGGGATTGCTCTTCGGCGATCGCGTCACCACGACCGCCTCGCTGTACCACATCACCAAGCGCGACATGCTGCTGCGCAGCCCCACCGCCGACATGCCGGACCGCTACGTGCCCGTCGGGTCGTTCGAGAGTCGCGGCCTCGAGCTCGACCTGGCAGGTCGCATCACCTCGCGCCTGAGCCTCTACGCGAACTACGCGCACAGCTTCCTCGCGGAGGTCACGCAGGACGTGAACCCGCTGAACATCGGCAAGAGCGCGGAGAACAACCCCGCGCACGCGGGCAGCGTGTGGGCGCGCTACAACGTGTGGGAGTCGGGCTCCTGGCACGTGGGCGTGGCCGGTGGCATCACCGCGGTCGGCAAGCGACTGACGTTCGAGGCCGGAGACGAGCTGCCTCGGTACACGAAGGGAGACGCGGCGGTCTTCGTCGACGTCCAGCGGCTCAGCGTGGCGCTGAACCTGTTCAACGTGTCCGACGAGCGCTTCTTCACGGGCGGGTACGGCGGCCGAAACGGCGGATTTCTGGGCGCCCCGCGAAACGTGGAACTGCGGCTCGCCTACCGATTCTGAAGGCTAATGGAGCGTATCAACAGAGTTGCTGCCCCCTGCCGAAACCTCGGGAGCAGTTTCCGGACCGTTCCTACGGAACGGCCCACTTGTGATTCCAACCGTACATCCCATTAGATGTCGAGCGCCTGGTTCTTCCGCGTCCACTCCTGGCTCGGCATCGTGACGGGCGTGTGCATGCTCGCCATTGCCTGGAGTGGATCGCTCGTGGTGTTCAACGACGAGATCGAGTGGCTGCTGAACCAGGCGGTCCGCGCCAACCCCGCCGCGGGCGCCAAACCCATCGACGATGTGCTGGCGGTCATTCGGGAGCGGTATCCGGAACATCGCGCCGCGCTCCATCTCCAGATCGGTCCACATTGGGCCCACACGGCTCTCGTCTACCAACCCGAGGTGACGCGGTTCCTGCAGATCGATCCGGCCACCGCGGACATCCGCAGCGATGTCGCCATGGAGGGCTACACCTTCAACGTCGCGTACTTCCTGCGGCAGCTCCACGTCAGGCTGTTGATGGGCTTCTGGGGGCGTGTGTTCGTCGGCGTGTTCGGCGTGACGCTCGTGCTCTCCGTCATAACCAGCCTCTGGATCTACCGGGAGTGGATCCGTTCGCTGTTCCGCATCCGTCGCCACCACAGCCGGCGCATCTTTCACATGGATCTGCACAAGGCCGTGGGCCTGTGGAGCCTGGCCTTCAACCTGATGTTCGGTGTCACGGGCGGCATTCTCGGCCTCGAGAATCTCTACAATCGGTTCTGGGCGCCTCGTGCCGAGTCGGCGGCGCCACGCGAAGTGAGGATGGCGCCAGTGCCGCGCGATCTGACGCCCGGCGGTGTCATGGCGCACCTGGTCGCGCTCGACCCGCAGTTCCATCCCACGTCGATTGAGGTGTCTCCTCGCGGTCCCGTGATCGTGCGGGGCGATCATCCCGGTGCGTTCACCGCCGAAGGCGCCAGCACGTACGCGGTGATGCCCGCCACAGGCGAAGTGACCGCCGCCGTTGACGCGCGGCGCGTGGCCTGGCCGACCTATCTGTACAACCTGCTCGACCCGCTGCACTTCGGGTACTTCGGCGAGCGCTGGGGATTCATCACCGGCTACCTCGTCGAACTGCTGTGGTTCGTCGCCGGGTTGGCGCCCGGCGTGCTCAGCATCAGCGGCGGCGTCATGTGGCTACTGCGGCAGCGACAACGGCGTTCCGCACTGGCCGCTCGCTCCGCCTTGCGGACCGACGGCCTGCAGGCGGAACCGCTCCTCCAGCAAGAAAATGTTCGATACTGATGCGGTGTGAGACGCCTGGTCTACGCTCTTGCCCTCGCGTTGGCCGCCAACCCAGTGAGCATCGCCGCGCTGCAGGAGGATGCGTGTGCTCGGCTCACGAGCGCTGAGGCCGAGGCCATCTTGAACGCGGCCGTCGGTCGACCGCGAGGCGGCACGAAAGACCTCGCAACCGAGTGCTCCTACGAAACGACCGGGAGCGCGGACCGCCGGATCGTGTTGACGGTCTCCGTCTATGAAACGGGTCGCGCGGGCCTGCGCGGTTCGGCCGCAAACTATTTCACGGAAGTGCGCAGGACCTCGATGCACATGCGGCTGCCGATGCAATCGGTAGACATCGGCGACGAGGGGTATTGGATGGGCGGCGTATTGCACGTCAGGCATGGACAGGATCTGGCGCTCGCCATCGAGGTCGCCGGAGCGACGGCCGGCCGCGCCGACGAGGGCCTTGCGGTCTCCACAAAGGTGGCGACCATCATCCTCGGCAAACTCGATGCATCGCGCGCCACGCGCGAGACGTTGACGATCGCGACCAACACGCAAGCGCACCGCAAGGATCTTCGCATCGCCGTCGGCAACATCTGGGAGGAGTCCTACACGCCCGAAGGCGGCACGGCCCGCACGGGTCTCACGGCCATGCTGGACATGGGTGTGCCGCAGGATCCCTCGCGGCACCAGCACGTGCGCGTGCACCCTGGCCAAACGTTGCGGGTGTTCGGGTACGTGATCGAAATCATCTCGGTCGAGCAATCGGGCGTCAGGCTCGCACTCGAACGCGAACCCCGGCAAATAGGGCGTTGAGAATTCAGGTGCGATTTCACTCCGATCGGAGCGCGATCATCGGGTCGATGCGCGAGGCGCGCCGCGCCGGGAGGTAGCCCGCCACGATCGCGACCGTCATCAGGACGAGCAGCATGCCGAGGAACGTGGCCGGATCGGTCGCGGTCACGCCGAACAACAATCCTCCCGCCCCCTGCGCCAGCGCCCACGACGCCAGGGCGCCGATGGTCGCGCCGATGGCGGCCAACCCCATCGTCTGCGTGATGATCCCCATCTGCACATCGCGAGCGGACGCGCCGATCGCCATGCGGATGCCGATTTCCTGTGTGCGCTGGTTCACCGAGTAGGAAATCAACGCGTAGATGCCGAGTGACGCGAGCACCAATGCAAACGCGGCGAAGGCGCTGAGCAATAGCACCAGGAAGCGCCGCGGCGACACCGACCGGTCGACCAGCTGCTGCAACGTCCGGAAGTCGTTGCCGGGGAGATTGGGCGCGATGGATTTCAGCGCCGCACGCACCGCGCTCGCCAATTGCGCCGGCGCCAGCGTGGACCGGATCACCAAGTCAGCCGACGACTGATCCGCGCACTGCCGCATCGGCATGTACATCTCGTTGCCTGACGTCTGCTCGAGCGCGAGATGCCGCACGTCGCCGACCACACCCACAACAGTCCGCTCCGGGCTGCACGGACCGAGGATGACCTTTCCGATCGGATCCTCGCCCGGCCACAACGTGCGCGCGAGCGTCTCGTTGATCAGCATCACGGGCTCACTCGAGACCGTGTCGCTCTCCGTGATGTCTCGACCGGCCACCAACGGAATACCCATCACCTTCGGATACCCATCGCTGACGATGCGCACGAACGCCGACGGGCTTCGCCCGCGCTCGTAGGTCACTCCTTTCGCTCGCGCACCCCACGTGCGGTTGCGGCCGAGCGGCAGCGCGTCCGTGATGGCGGTGCCCTCCACGCCGGGAATGGCGTTCACGAGACGCACCACTTCATCGAAATACTGGGTGCGCTGTTCGCGGGTCGTATACCGTCTGTCGGGATCTATACGAATGGCCCCGGCCCGCGCCGGATCGAAGCCCATGTCGACGTCGAGGACGCGGATCAGGCTGCGAATCAGCAGGCCCGCGCCCACCAGCAACACACACGCGAACGCGATCTCCGACACCACGAGCGCTTGACGCGCCCAGCTTCGTTGCCGGCCCTCGGTAGAGCCGCGCGTGGCGTCCTTCAACGCGTCGTGCACGGCCGCGCTCCGCGCCTGCAGCGCCGGCGCGAGGCCGAAGACAATGCCGGTGACGAGGGCCATGGCGAGCGTGAAGCCGAGCGCGGTCGTGTCGATGCGAACGTCCGCCAGCAACGGCAGGCTGACGCCCTCTAGACGAGCCAGCGCGCGGGTCCCGCCGATCGCGAGGAGCAGCCCGACGATCGCCCCGCTGCACGACAGCACGATGCCTTCGGTGAGCATCTGCAGGACCAACCGGCGACGACCGGCGCCGAGCGCCGTGCGGATCGCCATCTCCTTCTGTCGGGAGGCGGTTCGCGCGAGCAGCAGGTTGGACAGGTTCGCGCAGACAATCAACATGACCATCAGCACGGCGCCCGCCAGCACCCAGAGGGCGAGGCGGATCCGACCGTTGACGTGATCGGCCAGCGGTCTGACGTGGCCCTCGATGCTGTTGCGCTCAGGATGTTCGTTCGAGATCTGCCCGAGCAGGAGTCTGGTCTCAGCCTGGGCCTGGTCCACGGACACGCCCGGCTTCATGCGCCCGATCATCGCCATGGTGTTGCCCCAGCGGTTGGTCTCGGGGGCCAACGGAAATGGCAGGTACAGATCGAAGTGGCTGCCTGGCGCGAACACCTGCGCGAAGTCGAACGAGGCCGGCATCACGCCGACCACCGTGTGCGGCCGGTCGTTCAGGGTCAGCGCTGTGCCAACGATGCGGGGGTCCGAGGCAAAGCGCCGTTGCCAGAGACCATGGCTCAACAGCACGGCCTTCGGCCCGTTCCACGTGCACTCCTCCGCCGTGAACACTCGGCCCAGCAGCGGCTGCACGCCGAGCACATCGAAGAAGTTGTCGGAGACGGGCACGCCGCTCAGACGCTCGGGCTCACCCGTACCGCTCAGAAGGTTGTCGCCGACGCCGTAGAAGGCGAAGTACCCGGCCACGGCGGACAAGGTTTGCGTCCGCTCTCGCAGGTCGAGCATGTGGCCCACCTGCGTGGTTTGCCCCGAGAGCCCACTGGTGTCGCGATTCATGATCCACACCAACCGCTCGGGCGTGGCAAATGGCAGCGGGCGCAGGATCAGCGTGTTGACGACACTGAAAACAGTGGACACGGCGCCGATGCCAAGCCCGGCGATGAGGATGACGAACGCCGTAAAGCCGGCGTCGCGCCGCAGGGTGCGAAACGTGTAGCGCAGATCCTGAATCAAAGTATCGACGGCCATAGGGTTGCCCCGTTAGACGAACCAACCGGCCAATTCGTTGAGACGTCCCCCCTTCCTTGGCGCCAGAGATCGGGGATGATCAGCCATTGCGCCTCGAACTCGCTGATCCATGCTCGTTGTCGTAGTTCTCTCGCTGTGCTCCGCGATCGCGTTCGGGCTGTCGGACTTCGTCGGCGGACTGCTGACGCGACGGGCCAGCGCGTGGACGGTGGCGGCCGTCAGTCAGGCGACCGCGACCGTGGTGGCGTTCGCTGTGGTCGCCACCAACGTCGCGGATCCCGATGTCGGTTCCCTGCTGCTCGGCGTCCTCGCCGGTCTCGGGAGCGGCGCCGGGAACGTCCTCATCTATTACGGTCTCGCCCGCGGCCGCATGGCCGTCGTCGCGCCCGTGTCCGCGATCACTACGGCAGCCTTGCCGATGGGCGTCGGGCTGGTGACCGGTGAGCAGCCGGGCATGCTGCCGATGATCGGCGCGGTGCTGGGGCCGCCCGCCATCTGGCTCGTCTCCAGCGGTAGCGCTGCGTCCACACCAGCAAGCCGTTCCGA
>DAINCF010000072.1:0-18766 GCA_036732565.1 Vicinamibacterales bacterium | reverse complement strand
ATCATGAGCCCCTCGGCGGCGACCGCGGCGACAAACGCTGTCTGCTCGAACCAGAACCCCGCGACGATGACCACGGCGCCGAGGAGGAACGTCAGGAACATGAGCGGCACCATGAGCCGCTCGTAGAGGACCACGCCGCGCAGGTTCACGCCAACCGCGCCCCACAGCACCGCCAGCGACACGCCGAGCCGCACGACACCGAGCTCGAGCGCAGCGGCCAGGGTCGTCCAGCCCGCAACCGCGGCGATGTCCCGCAGAAACGGCACCAGCACGTACGCGACGACACCGATCGCCACTGACAGCGCGAACCACTGCGAGAACGACGCGACGAAGCCAAGATACGGGCTCAGCGCGCGGCTCGCATACACATAGCTGCCACCGGCCCGCGGCATGGCAGACCCCAGCATCGCGAGCGCGAAACCAGCCAGCACGGCGGGGACCGCCCCGAGGGCAAAGGCGAGGAGTACGTAGGGGCCGATGCCGGGGACGCTGCGTTGGATCGTGAACGGAATGATGTTGATGCCTGCGCCCACCATGGCGCAGACCCCGGTCGCCGTGAGTCCCAGCAGCCCCAGCTCGCGCGCGAGGCGGGGACGCGAACGCGCGGGCGCGGGTGCGGCCATCTGCATCGGCATTATCACGCAGGCCGCAGAGGGCGCGCGATTCGCATCACTGCAAGTTGTCCCGGCCAATGAGCACGTGGTGGTGGCTCTCTGCCGCTGGCACTAGTCGGTCGGCTTTCCCTTGAATAGCCCTTCGCACGGGAGCGTCTCCGGCCCTTTCTCGGTGCACACCGCGAAGGTCGAGCCCTCGTACATCGAGACGCCCGCATATTCGCCCTTCGCATTCAGCACGTAGAAGCTGAGACCGAAATTGGGATTGCCCTGCGAGTTCAGCAGCCGCCTCTCGATGGTGTTCGCTTTCACGCGCCGGAGCGCCTCGAGCCCGGCATCCTTTGGATGCATGCCCCGGCTCATCGCATCCACGATGAAGAACGACGAGAGTCCGTACAGATTCGCCTCGCCACGGCCTGTCGAGCCGGCAGCGCCGACATCCTGCAGCACGTACAGCCCGGCGCCGAGGATCGGCGAATCACCGACACGGCCCGGGATCTTCCACGCCAATCCACTCGTCGTCGTGGTACCGCAGATCTCGCCTTTGGCGTTGATGCCGTCGCAGTTGATCGTTCCCCAATACGTCTCGGCGTCGATCAATCCTTCGCGGACCATTTGGAGGCCTGCTTGGTAGCCGACATCCCCTCGTTTCTTGGGATCGAGATAGTGCTCCGGGTCGGTGCGGCGCTTCCATTCGAGCCACAGCTGGCGTGCGCGGTCACCGATCAGGCCTTCCTCGATCGTGAAACCCATCGTCCGCGCGAAGTCCTGCGCGTCCTTTCCGACGAGCAGGTGATGGTCCGTCTCCTCCATCACCGCTCGGGCCACGAGCGATGGCGTCCGCACGCCGTGAATGCCTGCGACGGCGCCCGCTCGCTTCTTCGGCCCGTGCATGCAGGAGGCGTCGAGCTGGACGACCCCCTCGGCGTTCGGCAGACCTGCCCAACCAACTCCGGTCTGCTCGGGCTCGAGCTCGACGATGTTCACACCGGCAATAAGAGCGTCGAGCACATCGGACCCCCCCGTGATCATGGAGAAGGCCTTCTCCACGCAGGTCTGTGTCCCGCCGTTCTTGAACCGGTTGCCATTCGCTGAGGCGATGACCACTGGCCTGACGCTGCCCGTCTTCACGGCTGGCGCCTGCCCCGAGACCGGTTTCCTGGACGCCGCCACGGCGGCGGCGCCGCCGGCAACGAACTCACGACGGTTGATTCGGCCCGCCATCAGAACCTCCACACCCTGGTAGCCGGTGGCTGCTCGTGTGCTGACTGTCTGGTGTCGAGCACGCTACGCCCGACCTCCTGGCCTGTCAATAGCGCGGGTGGGCGGCGGGGCGGGGCAAAGTCCTGATGCTCGATGTCGGAGCGCTGGGCCATCACGAGTTCGCGCGGCATCGGCCTGCGGCCCACAGTTCTCGATTGTCAACGACAATGCGATGCACATGCTGGCCCCGTACTCATGATGGCATTCGAACTTTCCATTCGCCCCGGACTTCTCGGATCGCGACCTTCATGCTTACTTGGCGAAGATCCCGGCGCGATCCTCGAACGCCCGACAGTCAATTCGCCGGACAGCAAACTGCTGTACGTTTTGAACGGTGAGGTCGAGCTCACGTTGGACGATGGGAAGCAACGTTTCTCCGAGCTGCTGAGACCGGGCAACTCCGTCTACTTCCACACGGCCCATCGACATGGTCTGGCCGGCGTGACCAGAAGTCCATTCGCCGAGTACGCGGCAGAAGCGATTGCCGTGTTTTGGAGTCCGACCGGCGATCCCGGTCTCACGTGAGTCCTCTCCACGTTTCACCTCAGAACTGCTCAACCTCCGTCGATCCGGTGAGGACCAGGGTCGAGACGGCATGGCGCGATCGCTGCGGCCCGCTCATCGAAGTAGCAGGTACCGACTTCGCGCTGGAAGGCTTCGGTTTCATGGAGACTCGGACGTGAGGTCTCGCGCCAGAGCATGTCCGCGTACGGCGCGTACGCTCGCGCGCCAGCGATGGCGAACTCGATACCGCCGCGCACACGATGGAAGCCTTCTGGTGTCCTGGGCTCGTCGGTGATGAAATGGCGATCACGCGGGTCGATGTAGAGAGGAGTAACTGCGCGCTGTCCAAGGCGCTCGACGCTCGCCGGAAAGAGCTGCACGCGCAGCTCGAGACGGCCGACGAGCCGCCTCCGCTCCTCCATCCCGAGATGGCCGAGCTATACCGCCAGAAGCTGACGACGCTCGCGGAGGCCCCGGAGCTCTCAGAGGCGCACGGAAGCCACGGAAGCGTTCCGTGGGCTGATCGACGCCATCACCCTGGCGCCGGGAGCAGGGCCTTCTCAGAATCGAGCTGAAAGGGAATCTGGCCGCGATGCTGTCCGCGGCTCAAAATGCGAAGAGGTCGCCCCAGGGCGACCCCTCACTGCAAATAGCGTTGGTTGCGGGGGCTTGCCCTGCGTTGAGTCGACGCCTCTGTTGGACGGCAGCGTAATCACGCGCTTTCGCTGCTGTTTACGGAGGTATTTCCATGTACGACCCACGTTGGAGTGACGATCCGCGCGATGCCGATCCGCGCGAGGAACAGCCGAGGCAGGATCGGAAGCGGTCGCGGGACGAGGAGGGCGAGCCGACCCGCTCGACAGGCGGCGCAGGCTCTCAGGAACGCGACCGCGACGATGACCAGGCACACGGAGCGGCGCGCTCGCGCGACCGAGACGATGGCGACACTCGGTCGCTAGGGCGCGGGGGCGGTAGTGACCGGCAAGGCGCTGATGAACACGTCCGCGACGGCCGAGAGAACGCCCGTTCGGGTGACCGGGAGCGTGACGCTCCGGGGCGGGAGCGCGACCCGCGCGAGGTGTTCACACGGCATGTCGACCTGCCTCGTGGCCCGGAGCGAGAGCGCGTTCGCGACCGTGATCGCGTCTACACCCTGCGCGGCTCCGAGTCGCGCACGCTGGCCACGGTTGGAGCCTTCCGCGTGGTTTCCAGCAGCGACCTTCGCGACCACGACGGTTGTCGGGCGAACCTCCGCTCGGGCGACCTCCGCCACCTGCGCGAGCAAGGGCTGATCGAGACAGCTCGCGTGCCCGGCCACCGCGACCATGCGGTGGCCCTGACCAAGGCCGGCCAGAGTCTGCTGGAGCGTCACCGGGACTCGCATCCCGCGCATCGCCAAGCCTTCCATTCGGGCCTCGTGCGGTCGCGTGAGCGCGAGCACGACCTACAGGTCTACCGCGCCTATGAGAAGGCTGAAGAGCGCCTCCGCGACGGTGGCGCGCGCATCGAGCGCGTCGTCCTCGACCACGAACTGAAGAGCGAGTACCAGCGCTGGTTGCACGAGCACGACCGGGACCACGACGACTACGATGGCCACCCTGAACGCACACAGGAAGAGATCCAAGAGTGGGCCGCCCAACACGACCTGCCGTACTTCGACGAGGAGGTGCATTTCCCAGACCTGCGAATCGAATACCAGGAGCCGGATGGCCGCTGGGATCGCGAGGACATCGAGGTCGTCACGCCGCACTACCGGGGCGCCCACAGCGCCAGCGTCGCGCGGTCGGGGTTCTCGACGTACGGTGGGATGAGCATCAGCTTCAGCGGCAGTGGCGGAGGTGGCCGAGGCGGGCGCGGAGGGCGGACGCCCAGCGTCGCCGAGGAGTTGTTCCGATGAATACGGCACGCATTCAAGCCGTCGTCGAACACGGCTTCACCGAACGTCAGGCGCGGTTCCTAACGCTCGTCATGCGGCACTCCGGCGTCTGTGTCCCGCGGCAGTACGCGCAGGCGGCCGGCATCGCGCAGGGAGCCAAGTGCAATGCGTTCTTCGAGCGCCTCGTCCGGCGCGGACACGCCCGTGCGATCGAGTGCGTCCACAACCGTGCGCGGCTCTACCAGGTGCACTCCAAGCTGCTGTACCACGCCATCGGCGAGCCCTCCAGCCGCTATCGCCGGCCGGTGTCCCCGCGCCTCGCACTCCAGCGCTTGATGCTGCTTGACGCGGTGCTCTCGACACCCGCTGACGAATGGCTCACGACGCCGCTCGAGAAGGCTGCAGCGCTGCCGCTGAAACCCGATATGAAGCTGCCAGACGGACTCCCAATCGGCGTCCAGGCGGACGGGCGAATCGTCGTCCTCTACCTCGCGCCAGAGCCGTGGCCGGATGCCTTCCGGACGTTCCTTCGCGCCCACGCTCCGCTGCTGGAAACCGTGCCGCAGTGGACCCTGCGCATCGTGTTGCCACGCCGCTTCGGTCACGCCCACAACGAGTATCAGCGGGCCGTCCACGAGGAGTTGGAGTCGTCGCTGCCGGCGACGACGATCGCCGACATGAAGCGCTACTTCGAGTGCCGCAGGGACATTCACATCAGCGGCGATCCACGGGCCGACGACGTCTTCCGAGCAGGTCACCAGCGGTTCGATGCACCCCGCTTCCACGACCTCTATCGCCGCTGGACTAAGCATGGCGACGAGGTGTTCAGCAGCCCGTCCTCAGCGGCGATCACCGAAGCGCTGGAGAGCGGAGCGGGGCGAGTTGAATCGTTCGTCCTACCGCACTCGTACCGTCATCTCTCTCCCCTGGTTGGCCAGTCGCGTTCGACGAGCAACGAAGTTGAGAAGGGGGTCGAGAAGGTAGACCACAAGGGGGACATTAGCCGCGGACGTCCTCAACCCCATGTCTCAACCCACCGACCATCGCGCGAGCGCCCCGTGGTGATGTGATGCGCGCGACGATAAAGACCGCAGCAACGCGGCGGTGCGCAATGAGTTACGCGTCACAGTCGGTGCAGCTGAAGGAGCGGCGCTCTATGCCGCTCCTGTCGCCGACAGGGCCAGTACAGGTACGGAACCGAGACGTGAACGACCCCGCAGCGGGTGGCCTTGCACCGCTCAGCCTGCGGCCCCGGGGTCGTTCACGTCTCAGTTCCGCGTGTCCGTGTGGCCCTGCTGATAGCGTGCAGACTGCGCGCGTCAGCAATGCCGATGTCTTCCCATGCGACAGCGTGCTCTGTGCCCACTCGCGAGCCCATCTTGTGGCGCACGCCGTGGCCCTTCAGGTGATCAGAACTTGCCTGAATACAGCTGCGAGTGGCAGAGTGATCCGCTTGGGTGCAGAGGCAACACATGCTCCTGACTATCGAAGCTGTCATTAACGAGCGCGGCCGCGTCCGGTTGCTCGAACCGCTCCGTCCCGGCATCGTTCGTCGCGCGCTGGTCATCGTCCGCGACGAGCGACCTGCGGGAAGCGGGTATGACACAGCGCGCTTGAGCGAGGCTGCACTCGCGGGCGACTGGGAGCGTCCTGAGGAAGACGAAGCGTGGGCATACCTGCAGGTTGAGCAATCGTTCCCGCAGTGATCTTTCGCCGACGCTCCGACCGACATTGTTCGGGAGCGAAGGCGCGCGTCAAGGCTGCCCTCACATCGGCACCCCAGCGCGCTGGAATACGCGCGCCGGGGGCCCCGCCATGTTCGGCGCTGCGCGGCCTTGACCCGCGCCATGCGCTCCCGATGGTCTGGCACTTATCGGATCGTCGGCAGGGTCTGGCGGCGCTGCCAGTTCGACTTGACCGATCCGGTGGCGCGATGCGACGCTACTGGTTGGAATCGGCTCGGCAGGAAGGAGCTGAACATGCCTCAGATCGACACCAGCGATAAGCAGATTCTGGATAGCCTGGACCGCCTCTCTCCGCGGGGCAGGCGTGAGGCCGTCGTACGCCTTGTTGCCGGCGCCTCCGCTCTCGACCAAACTATAGAGCGCCTTCAGCCTCGACTCCTCGCGTTGGCGAAGCAGCGCGGCCTCGACTGGGCTCGGCTCTCCGACGAGGACCGTGAACGGCTCGTGGACGACATCCTGCACGAATGACCGCCCTGGTCAGGAAGGCCGTCTTCGACACGAACATCCTGGTGTCCGGTCAGTTCTGGAAGGGACCACCTTATCGCTGCCTCGTGGCTGCGGAAGCGGGTTTGGTCTTGCTGGTGCTTTCGGATCCGATAACGTCTGAACTGCGCGAGAAGCTCACTGAGAAATTCGACGTTCCGGCCGCGGAAGCGGATGCAATCATCGAGCGCCTCAAGGCGCGTGCGGAAAATGTGCCCGCGCAGGGGCGTTCGGGTTGGGTGAAACAGGATCCCGACGACGACAAGTTCATCGACGCGGCTCTGACTGCCGGAGCGACAATCATCGTTTCCGGCGACCGTCATCTGCTCGACCTGGGCACGGTCGAGGGAATCGAAATCATCACCGCGCGCCACTTCCTCGACCGGCTGCCGGCCCTCAGTGAGGACACCGACAGCGCCCCGCATTGACTGCCTCGCGCGCGCTCCCACTCCAGGCCCGCGGACTCAGGTCACGCCACCATTCCTTCAGCCTTGGCATGCTGGTAGAGCGGGCATGTGCCGGCTTCGTAGGCGGCAACGTCGACTGGCATGGCACTGATTGGGCGCTCCAGCGCCAGGACGAGGTCGTACACGGCATCGATGTTTGCGCGAAGGTCTCTGCTGTAGTCGACTGGACCGTCGAGCAGAACGAGGACATCAATGTCGCTATCGGAGCGAGCCTCGTGGCGAGCTTCGGAGCCGTACAGGACTACGCCGCGGAAGCGGCCGCCGTGCGCCAGTAGCAAACGCTGCTTGAGCTCGGCAAGAAGCTGCTGCTGATCCATTACTGGAAACCTGTCGCCCCTCTGGCAGGGCCGCGTTGATTCTAGTAGCGATACGGCCCGGGGGAGACCAGGCACGATCGGGTTGCGGTGCTGCCTGGCGGCGCCATGTTGTCCACGACGGCAACAGGCGGCGGGTTTTGCTGTTCTGCAAGGACCCGGGAGGGCCGTGCGGCGTGTCGTTATCGCTCCACTTGATGTCGAATGGAGCGCATTCGACACAGTGCGCTCCGGACGGATGGGGGCTTGTGTAACGCTGCGATCGTGGTTGCGTGCTGCTGCCGATTGTTGGATCGTCAGATGAGCCACTATGCCGCAGATCCTGCGTACCTTCATTTCGCCCGACGAGATCGTCGCCGGCCGCATTGTGACCTACGAGGAGTTGGTGGAGCGCGCATCGACGCTCAATCGTGCCGAAGCGCTCCATTTTCTCGGGTTCCTCAATCTGCTCCTCTCGCTGGCCACCATCGAGATGGCCCTTTCGCACAAGCTCGACCCCGTTCGCGACGTGCAGACGTGGCTGATTCGCGAAGTCATCAGCGCCGACCTGCTGGCGCAGCTCAAGGCCAAGCTTGGGGATGCTCAGCTGCTCTTTCGGCCGCTCTTACACCGCTCCCAACTCCTGTTTGTCACCCGACTGGTCGCCACATGGGGGCGTCCTGACGGCGGCAATCTCCTGGCGACCCGCGATGATTTCAACGTCATCGGGGAGCTGCTGTTCTTGACGAACGGCCTGTTCCGCCCGGACGGACCAGGAGCGTCCTCGAACACGGCCCTCGCGATTGCGACCGAAATGGGGCCGCTGCACGAGACGGAAAACCCGCCGACGATTGACGCCAGCTGGCCGCGTATTCACGAGCTTCTCACGCAGCGTCTGCCCGCGGCTGCCGCCGATCCCGGCGAATTGGAACGGCTCGAGCGCGTCGCCCTGTTTACGACCGGTTTCAGTCTTGAAGCGTGGCTGGATCTCACGTTTCTCCTGTCGTCATTCTGGTCAGCCGTGAGCTTCAAGACCCTGATGGCCGATCGATCGCGCGCCTATCTCCATCCGGATGCCGTCAGCGAGGTGATCTCGAAGGAGACGCTGCTGCAGGCCCTGGTGCCCCTCAGCACGCCGTTTCCCGCGCTGCCCGATACGCTCAAGATCGACGCCTTCTCTCCCGCGGCGCTCTATGACCTCACGCACTTCCGGGCGTCCCCATTGTGGATCATGCCGAATGGCGCCGCGCTCTGCGTCGACGTCGCGTTGCTCATCGAGCGGCTTGGCGCCCACGCGTTCTGGAGCATGATGAACGCGCTCGACACCGCCGATCGTCGCCATCAGTTCAGCCGGACGTGGGGCGCCGGGTTTGAAGGCTACGCGCTCGATCACCTTGCGACGATCTTTCAAGGGAAGAAATGGACCTTCGTGCGTAATCCTGCGGACGAGGGATCGCACGAGGAGCTGTGGGACGCGGTCGCCATTCGCGCCGACGCCGCGATCGTCATTGAGTGCAAAGGCACCTTCATCCGATCCGCCGACAAATACTCCGGCCGGCAGCGCCGCTTCTTCCGCGGGCTGACGCAAAAATTTGGGCGCGTGAAGCACGGGGGCGTGTATCAGTTGTGGAGAGGCATCCGCGCCGTCTGGATCGACGGGACAGCGACGACGGCCGTGCCCGGCCTGCGGGCGGTAAAGGACGTGTTTCCCGTCCTGGTCGTGCAGGACCCCATCTTCCGTGCGGGACCGGTCGTGCGCGTGCTGTCCGATCGCTTTCAGCGGTCCGCCGCCTCCCGAGCGCGGACAACCGGCCCCCACATCTGGCCGCTGACGGTCATGACGGCAGATGCCCTTGATCAGCTCAGTGCGGCGATCGCCATCACCCACGAGCCACTGCAGGCGATCCTGAAGACGTTCCACCGTACACACCCGTCGCGGATGATCTCGTTCGACCACTTCCTCTCTATGAGCCCTGCCCGATTCAACACGGCCGCCGTGCGCACCGTCCTCAAGAACCGCTTTCACGCCGTTGCCGACCCGGCGATGCAACGCTTCGATCGAGGAGTCTATGGCGGCGTCGGCAAGCGGCCAGACACCGCGCAATCGCCCAGCCCGTAGGCCGGCGCAACTACCGTCCTGCCGGCGAGCTCTCCCCGAAGTTCAGAGTCGGACGGAGCCGTGCTCGCAAGAAGAGACTGCCTGCCGATCCAGTGCTCGCTGTGCATTGCCGCTGTACCGGCCCGCTGAGCGTAACCTCCGAAGCAACAGCGGCTCACGCGCATCGAGGCGGTCGGTCCAGCCCGATGAGGCTCTGCCGCGTCAACAGCCGCGAAGGGCCTGTTGGCCAGCGTGTGGCCAGTTGCCAGCGCTCGGTCGCCGCGCTATAGTCCGCAGGTAGTTCGTTCCTCGCACCGCTCTTCTCAAGCGCATGCGGCCATCGCGACCGCATGAAGTCGAGCCGCCACACTGTTGCGCCTGCGCGACCCACTCCTGGCGGCTTGACTGGGCTCTCACTGGCACCCGGTGCACGTCTCCGACAAGGTTCGTTTGTCGAAGGAGGTGCTGCGCAGTTCCACTGTGTCCGCGTAGAGCGGCCCCCCGGCGTGGTTGCACACGACCGGAGGGCCTAACCCGTCAACCAAACGCACTGGCCGACGGGCTGGGCGCATTGTTCCATATCCAGCCCGACGACCGCCTCGGCGCCGCTGCGCCGATGGAGGGAGTCATGTCGAAACGTTCTCGGAAGAAGAAGAGTCGGCGACTGCCGCTGCTCCTCATGCGTCTGATCTGGGCCGCCAGGCAAGTGAAGGAAGATGCCGGCGGCGCCGACATCAGCCACATACCCGACGCCCTGATGGAGTTCGGCGCCGTGGCGCAGTGGGGCGTCCCGGCGCACGGCGCCTTCGTCGCCACCCACCCAGACATCGAGGTGATCATTGGCCGCGCCGCCAAGCTGCGCTTCGGCGGCGGTGAGGCAAAGCGCGAGTTCGACGAAGCCGTCCGCGTCGTCGAAGACTTCCACCAGCGAGACGAGATCGAAACGGCGATGAACGGCGTACGCGCTGCAGACAGCGACGCCTACTTCTACGCCGGCATGGCGTGGGGCATCACGCTCGCGAGTATGCCGTCCGGCGCATAGAAGACTCGACTCCCGGAAGCGAGGGGACTAGGAATGAGGGAACACAGTTGGGATCTCGGCTCCGCGCAAGGTGTTCCCCTTTCCTGGTCCGTTCGCGAGGAGACCGGTGGGTGACCGATGGACCGGCGCCCTCGGGAACACGTTCCAAAGCGTTGCGTCGCGTTTCGGTGAGCGCCCCTTTCGGGCGCTGGCGCCTTCGATGGGAGACAGCCGGTGTCACACAACCGCAGATTAATTGAGGATTTATGACGTTTGTCGCAATTGGGCAGAGGCTGGGCATGCCGGCCTGACGGCCCCGAAGTGGGCCGTCCAAAATGCGGTAAAATGCATACAGTCATCCATGAGTGCAGGCAAAATACCGCGATCGACGGAAGGGGCGAGCCGTGTTCTGCGTCTGGCAGGCGCAAGGTCTGTCGTGCGCGCGCGCGACGTGGCCGCTCACGGCGTCCACACAAGCACGCTAACGCGGCTGACACGGTCCGGCGCTCTGGAGAAGGTCGGCCCAGGACGATATCGCCTCGCCAAGAAGCAACCTCGCACTGAGCATCATGACCTCGTGGTCGCCGCGGCAGCGGTCCCACGGTCAGTCGTCTGCCTCCTGTCGGCGCTGCAATTCCACGGTGTCGGAACTCAGCTGCCGCATGAGGTGTGGATTGCCGTGCCACGTGGGGCTCGTGTACCTCGCCTGACGGCTCCGCCACTCCACGTGGTGAACGTTTCCTCGGTCGTGTTCGACCTGGGCATCGAAAAACATCGTATCGAGCGTCAGGTTGTGCGCGTGTACAGCCTCGCGCGAACCGTCGCCGACTGCTTCCGATTCAGGAACCAGATCGGCCTCGACGTCGCACTCGAAGCGCTCACCGACGCTTGGCGTAGCAAGCGGCTCAACGTCGACGAGCTGAACCGCATCGCCAAGAAGCTGCGCGTGCTTCGCGTGATGCAGCCCTATCTCGAGACGGTCGTCCTATGAAGCGCGACGGCCCGAAGAACATCGCCGCGTCGGTGCAGGCGCGCCTCGTGCAGCGAAGCCGGGAGCTCGGCGTCGAGCACCAACTGACGCTTGCCCGTTTCGGCGGCGAGCGTTTGCTGTACCGGCTATCGAAGTCTGAGTTCGCCGATCGATTCATCCTCAAAGGTGCCGCCCTGCTCCTGCTGTGGCTCGGAGAGACGATTCGACCGACGAAGGACATTGATCTGTTAGGGTTCGGTGACACATCCGCGGATGCATTGAAGCGCGTGTTCGTGTCCCTGTGTACCGTCGAGGCACCAGAGGACGGTCTGACGTTCCTGTCGGAGAGCGTACACGTCGAAGCGATTCGAGAGGGCCAAGAGTACGGCGGCATGCGCATCAAGCTCCT
The DNA here is from genome assembly GCA_036732565.1 of Vicinamibacterales bacterium. Classification (GTDB taxonomy): domain Bacteria; phylum Acidobacteriota; class Vicinamibacteria; order Vicinamibacterales; family UBA2999; genus JAIVJN01. The sequence goes on along the minus strand of DAINCF010000072.1, from coordinate 7,023 downwards.
GGCGATGTTGGGAAACGTTCGGATCCCACTCCAGGTCGATGTCGGCGCCGGCGATGCCGTCGTCCCGCCCCCCGAAGTTTTGGACTATCCGAGCCTGCTCGATCTGCCACTTGCTCGCATCCGTGCCTACCGTCCGGAGACGGCGATCGCCGAGAAGACGGAGGCGATGGTTAGCCGCGGCGTGGCCAACAGTCGGATGAAAGACTTCTTCGACATCTACGGACTGGCTGGAACACGGACGTTCGACGGCGAGACGATGCGGGCTGCCTTGGCCGCGACGTTTGGTCGTAGGAAGACGGCTATTCCGGTTGAACTCCCGTTGGCGCTGACAGGCGAGTTCGGCGACGATCCCCAGAAAGTGGTCCAGTGGACCGCATTTGTTCGGCGGACGCAGCGGCCGCATCTCACCGACCTATCCGTGATCATCGAGACCTTGGAACGGTTTCTCTGGCCGGCTCTTCGAGCGGCGCGCCGAGAGGAGCGGTGGCAGCGGACCTGGACGAGTGGAGGACCGTGGAGCGAACTCTAGGCGATGGGAGGAACAACACACACCCGTGTCACCTCCGGTTTGCTGGCGTTCGGGTGAACATGCGGTTCCGAACGGCGATCGACGACAGGTCGGAAGGCGCGATCGTCTGGAGCCAATGGTCCAGGCTGTTGACAGGGCAGTCGGGACAGATCAACGCCATTCCCGGCTTGAGCTCCTAGCCGCTGCTCCGCTCGGGTCACCGGTACCGCGACGTCGGTACGATCCGGCGACTCGACCTCGCTCTGCCTTCGACGGGGGCATCATGGAGCGGAGAAGGGGTCAATATCGCGCCGACATGCAGCGCCGCGGTTGGCCCCGCCGACCGCTGATCGCAGTCCAAGGGACGACCCGGGAACGCATCGGCTGTGCCACGCCCGCGCCCTCGGCCTTTTTAGCGTCTCAACACGGCGGCGCGATCCCATGTCGCTGCTCGTTCTCTTGCGCGACACGGCCTTTCGATTGCCGTTGGCGCAAATACTTCAAGGATTCCACCGCAACGGCTAGCTCCTCCCGCGAGAAGATCCAGACCGTCCTGCACTCCGGCATTCAGCGCGACGCCTTCGCGCGTTCAGATCTCCTGTACCGCGACCTGCGCACGCTCCGGCGACTCGACCGGCAACTCGATCCAACATCGACATGGGCGCGATGGAAGTGAGAAATCAGGCCTAAACCTCACGTTGACGTCGTAGCGCCGCAGGCGACACCCGCCGACCGCTGATCGCAGTCCAAGGGACGACCCGGGAACGCATCGGCTGTGCCACGCCCGCGCCCTCGGCCTTTTTAGCGTCTCAACACGGCGGCGCGATCCCATGTCGCTGCTCGTTCTCTTGCGCGACACGGCCTTTCGATTGCCGTTGGCGCAAATACTTCAAGGATTCCACCGCAACGGCTAGCTCCTCCCGCGAGAAGATCCAGACCGTCCTGCACTCCGGCATTCAGCGCGACGCCTTCGCGCGTTCAGATCTCCTGTACCGCGACCTGCGCACGCTCCGGCGACTCGACCGGCAACTCGATCCAACATCGACATGGGCGCGATGGAAGTGAGAAATCAGGCCTAAACCTCACGTTGACGTCGTAGCGCCGCAGGCGACACCCGCCGACCGCTGATCGCAGTCCAAGGGACGACCCGGGAACGCACCGGCTGTGCCATGCCCCAACTTCTGCCGCTCGAGCGCAGCGGGGGTCGAACCATGACACATTTCGTATACGTGTTTTGGGTCATCTTCGACGGTGTGACTGAGCGTTCGTATTCACGGCGCCGAATGGCCACGATCAGCACTGCACGGCCACGATACGTCTCTCAGGGCTCCTCTGGCCTCGAACTCTCGTCGATCCAGGTGGCAACTGGATAACACGGATGGACATCATTGATATGTTAATGTCTGTAAATGACTTAAATTATTGGGTTTATAATATTTGTCATTATCAGACATGGTTCAGATGCTGCGCAACACGTTCTGGATCAAGTGCTGGGCTCAGCTGCGAAAAGTCGAGCAAATCTCTCATTCCATGGGTGCTTGTGGCATTTTATCGGCGCAAAGTAGGGAATCTGCGGCACCATGAGAATGTTGAAGTGCGCGAGATCTCCTTGTGTCGATCGCAACACGCCATCCGTCATAAACAGATCGCACGCAACGACATTGACAAAATGCTATTGCAAATTGCTTGAATTGTGTGTACACATGCGCTGTAGGCTGAGACGGGTTAGAGGCCCGCCTGAACACCTTCGAAATGGAGGAATCAAATGACCCCCACGGAAGATCCGCTTGCGCGACTCGTTGTAGACGGGGCTCAGGTCAATCGCGAGTTGCTCGCCTCTGCGCTACAGGACAAGGTGCGCATCGATCTCGCTCGAGGAACGTTCTCTCTTCAACTCGGCATGCGCGGGCGACTCAGCAACAAGCAGCTGACACTCGTTGTGCTGCTGGCGCAGCAAGCTCTGCACCTGCTCGCCGGCCAATACGCCGATGGTTTGCGGCCAGCCGCAATCGAGGCGGTGACGGGCATGAAAGGTGGAACGTTGAGACCAATCCTGAAGTCGCTGGCGGACGGCGGAGTGATCCAGCAGAACGAGGACAAGGCGTACGTAGTCGCGCCATACGCGCTGGAAGAAGCGACGCAAATCCTCAACGACCAGCGGAGGGAGCAATGACTAACGTAAAGAGCGATCCTCTCGCGGCGCTAGTGGACGTTCCCGTCGAGGGTGGCGCCAATACCGGCGGCGCGGGTCAGGAGCCAATCGAAAGCGCCAAGAATGGCGAGGGCCGAGCCACGCCTATGGCCACGAACGCTGATAGACGGTTTGACGGTGGGGCCAAGGATGTGTTGCCAAGCGAGAGGCATCGCGCAAGCAACGACGATTCACTGCGGTTTGAGAGCGACAGCAGTGTCGACGCGGGACTGATGGATCTCAGCGTTTTGGTTGACCGGGCTCTGGCATTTTCCGAACGCTGGCAAGAGGTCTACCGACCGGAGATCTTTCGAGTCGCACTCGATGTCCTGCGTGGTGAGAACAGCAATGTGGCGCCAAACGCGTCCAGTCGACAGATCCAAAGCAACGCTCGCGAAGTTAACACCGATTCAATACGTGGACCTGCAGCGGACATCGAGCGTGGCGGAATCTTGGGGCCTCCTGAAAAGCTGGCGCGAGCGCTGAACGTCGACCTAGGTGCAGTCGAACGCACAATACACTTCGACGACGCCGGGAAGTTCCAGATCCTCGGGCGAGTGCCGGGCAAGGCCAAGAAGGAACAACAGACGAACTGCGCGCTCGCGTATCTGTACATCAAGGAGATGGCGCTGGCTACGCGTCTCGTCGACATCGAGGAATTGCGACAACTGTGCACCGATCAGGGATGCTACGACCAGGCGAACTTCACTGCGAATTTTCGACGCGATGTTGATGCAGGATTGCTGCGCGAGCAAGGTGATAAGAATTCACGTACGCGCCGTTACATGCTTACCCAGAAGGGCGTCGCTGCAGGGGCTGAACGTCTGACGGAGCTCGTGAACCAGTGACGCGAACACAGTACAGTTCGCGTTCTCGTTCGCAGACGATGAAGCCTGAATCGGTCGCACCGTCCCACAGTCTCCCGCCGGTGTCGTCACGAAAGGCATCAGGGAGCCGTGGAAGCAGCATCCCCGATGCGGTCGCTGATATACCGGATGGTCTGCGCGATGAACTGTTCGCGCGTTTCAACGATGTAGTGCGAAATTTTCGGAACGGCCATTGGGAGGCCGCAACGCTCAACGGCGGAAAGTTCTGCGAGGTCGTCTATACGATCTTGAAAGGGAGGGCTGACGGACACTACCCCGAAAAGGCTGAAAAGCCACGAGACATGGTGCAGGCTTGCCGCGCTCTCGAATCGGCCGACGAAGCCGTCATGGGAGGTCGCGCGCTGCGAATCCAGATTCCAAGAAGTATTCCGCCTATCTACGAGATTCGCAATAATCGCGGTACCGGACACGCGGGATCCGAGATCGAGCCGAATCGGATGGATGCCACCTACGTGCTGCACTCGTGCCAATGGATACTCGCCGATTTGGTCAGGGCTTACCACCGAATGCCTCCGGAGACGGCGCGTGACGTCGTCGATGCGCTAACGGAACGGACCGTGCCCCTCATCTGGGAGTTTGGTGATCAGAAGCGCGTGCTGGCTCCATCCATGGAAGCTTGGCAGCGAGTACTTGTCCTCTTGTCTTCAACATCAACTGCTGTTGACGAAGAGGATCTCCGAACATGGACTTCGTATGATAACAAGGCTCGATTTCGTTCGAAGATTCTTGGAGATCTACATTCTCGCGTTCTGATCCATTACGACGAACGTAGCCGCCAAGTGCGGATTTCACCACTTGGACAACGTCTGGTCGACGAAACCTTATTACCTCGAGCGTCGTGAGACAGCGTGTGGCCATCTGAACAGTGCCTCCAGTATTGACACTGGCTACCGACGAGCGTAACTTGACTCCATCGTTCGTCGGCGGCTTCTGTCGCCCTCCTCCATGTGGCCCAGGTCCTTGGAGGCTGCGTCGGTCTCGTCGCCCTCAGGAGCGCGAGAGCAAGCACCCAGTCATTCCGGCATTAGATCACTCGGCTCGGACGGTCTCGTTTGTCAGCATCGGCTCAAGGCCATCTGACCAGTGGAGACGGAGCACGAGAGCGCGCTCATCAGACGCGACCTCGCCGACAGGGCAGTCGCGGCGGACAGCGACGACCGAACTGACCGGAATCCCAAAATCACAGCCGCACCTCGCGCGGGTTCCTCCTCAGGAGCGCCCGTACTCGGTGCAGCGGGACGATTGACGCGCAGTGATCATCACCTCGCGTCTCGTCCCGCACTCGTCCGCGCCATCAGCGCGGAGATTGGTCGTGCACGCGATCGGCGATCGCGATTCGCACGCCTCAGGCTCGGCGGCACGAGACCGACTAGCAGTCCGTCATCGGCCGACCGGAGTGCCGCTCCGTTCTCAGGACGGGGGGCCAGCCTCGAGTTGATTCAAGAACAACAGTTCAATTGTTGCGAGTCAACGCGGGGTTTATCATGCGTGGACGAAAGCGTTCTCGGTCCTGGCCGCCGGCGCGAATGCAACGCGTTGCCCGCCCGCACGCGCCTGGTACAGATAGCGACGCAGACGTGCAGATCAATGGGGCACTCCGTGCCCTCGCACGGCTGCTTGCACGTCAAGCGGCGCGCGATGTCTTCGAGCGCACTGCGGCCGGCACTCCACCCGACCGCTCGTGTGATGAGGGCTGCGAATGAAGGTTGCGATCTACGCCCGCTACTCGTCCGAGAATCAGCGCGAAGCCTCGATTGAGGACCAGTTCCGCATCTGCCGCGAGTTCGCGCAGAAGCAAAACTGGCACGTCGCTGGCGAGTACTCGGACAAGGCGATCTCTGGCGCCACGCTGATGCGGCCAGGCTTCCAGGCGATGATGACCGAAGCGCTGCGCGGGAAGGTGGACGTCGTTCTGGCCGAAGCGCTCGACCGCTTCAGCCGTGATCAGGAAGACACCGCCGGTCTCTTCAAGCGTCTCACCTTCGCCGGCGTCAGCATCGTCACGCTCGCTGAGGGCGACATCACGTTCCTCCACATCGGCCTCAAGGGGACGATGAACGCGATGTTCCTCAAGGAGCTCGCGGACAAGACGCGGCGCGGGCTGCGCGGGCGCGTCGAGCTTGGTAAAGCCGGCGGCGGTGTCAGCTTTGGCTACCGCATCGTCCGCACGTTCAAGGACGGCGTCGTCTCAACGGGTGAACGGGAGATCGTGCCCGAGGAAGCCGAACTCATCCGGCGCATTTTCAAGGACTACGCCGCAGGCAAGTCGCCCAAGCAGATCGCCAAGGATCTGAATCACGAGGGGCTGCGCGGCCCTCGTGAGGCGCTCTGGAGTTCGAGCACCATTCACGGCAATCCGAAGCGCGGCATCGGCATCCTTCACAACGAGCTGTACATCGGCCGGATGGTCTGGAACCGCCAGCGGTTCCTCAAGGATCCCGAAACGGGCAAGCGCGTCACGCGACTGAATCCGGAATCCGACTGGGTCATCAGCAAGGTGCCGCACCTGCGCATCGTCGACGATGAACTGTGGAGCGCTGTGCAGGCTCGGTACGCGTCGGTTCAGCACCAGTGGAGCAAGGCGCCCGAAGGGCGCAAGTTCAACCAGTTCCGTCGACCGAAGTACCTGTTCTCCGGACTGACGAAGTGCGGCGAGTGCGGCGCCGGCTTCGTTGTCTACTCGCGCGACCACCTCGGATGTTTCGGGACTCGCGACCGCGGTACGTGCAACAACAAGCTGACGATCGCGCGTCAGGAAGTCGAGCAGCGCGTGCTGATCGCCCTCCAGGACAAGTTGATGCGCAAGGACTTCTTCGAGGAGTTCTGCCGCGAGTTCACGAAGGAGATGAATCGACTTCGGATGGAGCAATTGGCGGGACTCAAGGGCGCGAGGCGCGAGCTGGATCGGGTGAAGCGCGAGATTCAGAAGGTCGTCGGGGCGATTAAGGCCGGATTCAGGCCCGCGGAGCTGAAAGGCGAGTGGGACGCGCTTCAAAGCCGAAAGGAAGCGTTGATCGCGCAGCTCGCCGAGGTCGAGGAACCCCCGCCGCTGCTACATCCGACCCTCGCCGACCTCTACCGGTCCAAGGTCGTAAACCTGGCCGCCGCGCTCAGGCGCGAGGACACCCGCTTGGAAGCGTCGGAGACGCTCCGGGGCCTAATCGAGTCGATTGTGCTGACGCCGGAGGTTGGTCCGGCTGAAGCCGGACCCCACGACAACGATGGACCCCACGACAGCAATTCTCGTGAGCCGCGTCTGAGGATTGAGCTGAGAGGGAACCTGGCCGCGATGTTAGCTGCCGCCACAAAGGCAAAAAGGTCGCCCGAGACAGGCGACCTTCAAGTGCCGATTCAATTGGTTGCGGGGGGGGGATTTGAACCCCCGACCTTTGGGTTATGAGCCCAACGAGCTACCGGACTGCTCCACCCCGCGACAC
>DAINCF010000071.1:0-18827 GCA_036732565.1 Vicinamibacterales bacterium | reverse complement strand
CGATGGGACGATATGCGGATTGCCGGCCATCCGTTCATCGACACGCCGAACATGGACCGGCTCGCGCGCGAAGGGGCGCGCTTCACGAACGCATTCGCCACGACGCCACTCTGCTCTCCCAGCCGAGCGAGTTTTCTCACCGGCCAGTACCCGCACACCAACGGCATTACCGACAACACCGCTCGACCGAGTCATGGCCTGGCGGTGTTCCCGTTGGAGCTCCAGCGCGCTGGCTACCGCACCGGCTTCTTCGGCAAGTGGCACATGGGCAACGACGACAGTCCGCGACCGGGATTCGACCACTGGGTCGCGATGCCGGGACAAGGAGATGCGATCGATCCCTCACTGAACGTCGACGGCGAGCGGGTTCGCGCCAAGGGCTATACGACCGATCTGCTCACTGACTACGTGGAGCGGTTCATCGATCGTCCGTCGGATGGTCCGTTCCTCGTGTATTTGGCTCACAAGGCCATCCACCCCAACGTGATTCAGCGCGACGATGGGGGCGTGGTGCCAATTCCAGGATCGCCCGGAGGCTTTGTCGCCGCGGATCGCCACCGCAATCGCTATGTCGGTCGCACGATGCCTCGGCGCGCGAATGCCTCCAAACCACCGATCGGGAAACCCGCGCTGCTTCGACAGATTGACGACCTGCCGCCACTTGGCCCGAAGACCGCCACGTCCGACGAGGAGATGAGAGGCCGGCTGGAGATGCTGCTCGCGGTCGACGACAGCTTGGGGCGGATTCTCGCGGCCGTGGAGCGCAAGGGCCTGCTGAATGACACGATGGTCGTGTTTACCAGCGACCACGGATATTTCTACGGCGAGCATGGACTCAACGAAGAACGGCGTCTGGCCTACGAGGAGACGATCCGTATCCCACTCGTCATCCGGTATCCACTGGTGACGACGGCGGGCTCGACTCCAGCGGAGATGGCCTTGAGCCTTGACATCGCCCCGACTCTACTCGAGGTCGCCGGGCTACAACCTGGCGCCGGAATTCAGGGCCGCTCTCTTGTGCCGGTGCTCAAGAAGGAGGCACGGGAGTGGCGCTCGTCCTTCCTGATCGAGTACTTCACCGACACCGTGTTTCCGCGCATTCGGAACATGGGCTACGTGGCGGTGCGGACGGCGCGGCACAAGTACATCAACTACCGCGAGCTTCAGGGGATGGACGAGCTCTACGATCTCGACACCGATCCTTACGAACAGACCAACCTCATCGACCGTTCAGACGCGCGTGAGACGCTTCAGCAGATGCAGGCCGAGCTGCGGCGTCTGATCGAACAGACCCGGTTCTCAGCGCCTACGGCGGTCGCCGCCCTGGCGCAGTAGCACCGAGCGACCCGGACTGCTGGGATTAACGAACGCTCGGTGGAGTGAAACTGATGACTGTCGAGCAATGGCGCCAGGATCTTTACGTCGCCTGCCGTGGGCTGCTTCGCGTGAAGGCCTTCACCGCGACAGCGGTGGCCACCCTGGCAGTGGGTGTTGCAGGCGTCACGCTGATGTTCGCGCTCATCGAGGGGGTGCTGCTGCGGCCGCTGCCTGTCCAGGACCAGGATCGATTGCTTGTCGCCTGGAAGGAGCTCCGCTCGGCGGGCTTTGCGCATTATCCGTTTCGCGTCGCCGAGATCGACAGGATCGGCAAAGAGAGCCATCTCTTCGAGAGTGCCGCGGGCGTCGACTACAACGGGGCGCAACCGTGGATCGTCGTCGAGGAGGGCTCGGCGACGTATGTGCAGAGCGCCGCCGTCACGGGTGAGTTCTTCGAGGTGGTTGGCGTCGAGCCCCTTCTGGGACGCGCGCTGAATCGTGCAGACGACGTGATCGGGGCGGAGAACGTCATTGCCATCAGTCACGGGCTCTGGCAACGACGCTATGGCGGAACCCGCGATGTCATCGGGCGTACGCTGACCCTTCGGGAGCGGCGCTTCGCGATCGTCGGTGTGATGCCGGCCGGATTCGAGTATCCGCGCGGCTCCGAGGCGTGGGTCAGCATGGCGGCGTTGAGTTCGACCAACATCGACCCGCAGTTCACGCCGCTGGTGGACCTGATCGCGAGGCTGCACCGGGGCGCGACGATTGAGCAGGCCGCAAGCGAGCTCGGTGGTGTGACCGCGCGGCTCGAGTCCGAGGCTCCGCCGGGCGCCACGCGAGGGCTGACACCGGTCGTGCGGTCCTACGAGGACGTCGTGGTCGGTGATGTTCGGCTGACCTTGTTCGTGCTCTTCGCGGCTGTCGGGCTCGTGCTCCTCATCGCCAGCGCCAACGTCGCGAATCTGTTGCTCATGCGCGGCGAGGGGCGACGAGCGGAAATGGCGATCCGCGCCACGCTTGGCGCCTCTCGCAGCCGGCTGGCGCGCCAGATGCTCGCCGAGAGCCTGGTGCTCGCCTTCGCATCAGGCGCTGCCGGACTCGCGGTGACCTGGTGGAGCCTGTCCGCATTGATCGCATTGGTGCCGGACGGCTTGCCACGGGTCGATTCCATACGGCTCGATGCGGGTGTCTTCGCTTTCGCGATGGCGATCGCGTTCATCACGTCGGCGTTGGCTGGGATGCCGCCCGCCTGGTCGGCCAGTCGCATCGATCTTGTCTCGGAGTCACGCAGCGGAGGCGGCATGCGGGGATCAGGCGCCAGGCATGGCCGGCGCACGCTCGTCGTGGCCCAGGTTGCTCTTGCCATCATCATCGTCGCCGCGGCAGGCTTGCTGACGCGGAGCGTGCTTCAGCTCGAAGCGGCGGACATGGGGCTGAAGGCGGAAGAACTGGTTCTGGTGCAGTTGGCGTTGCCTCAAGCGAAGTACGTCGAGCGTGATCGACGGCTGCAATTCCTCGATGACGCCGTGAAGGAACTCGAAGCCACGCCCGGCATCGCCGGGGCGACACCCGTCAATACCCCTCCGTTCGCGGGCACTGGCGGCTGGGACGCATCGACGTTCACCGTGGAGGGACAGAGCGCCGATCGTGCCGGCGCAAACTCGTCGCTCAACGTCGAGTCGATTCATCCGAACTACTTCGCTACAGTCGGTGTATCGCTCCTCCGTGGACGCGGTTTCGGTCCGGCAGATCGGGAAGGGGCACCCGACGTCGTCATCGTGAGTGAGGACGTTGCGGCACGTGCGTGGCCGGGTGAGGAGCCGATCGGCAAGCGCCTGAAGCTTGGCAACGCCACCTCAGACGACCCATGGCGGACCGTGGTTGGCGTGGCGCGCATGACGCGATACCGTGAGCTGAGGGAGCCCCGCGCGACGGTCTACCTTCCGGCGGCGCAGTTCATGTTCGCATCGGGCGCGATCGTGCTGCGGACGGCCTCTCCGCCCGGTGTCGTCGCAAGAGCGGCGCGCGACCGTATCCGGGCCGTCGATCCAGCCGTGCAGGTGATGCAGGTCGCACCGTTCGCGGACTTGCTCGACCACCCACTGGCTCGACCGCGCTTCGACGCGTTCGTGCTCGGGGTGTTTGGCATCGCGGCGTTGATCTTGGTGGCAGTCGGACTGTATGCGGTGATGGGGGCCTACGTGCGCCAGCGCAACACCGAGATCGGCATTCGCGTCGCGCTCGGCGCGACCGCCTCGGATGTGCGCCGTCTGGTCGTAGGGGAAGGCCTATGGCTCGCTGGACTCGGTGCTGCCATCGGACTCGCCGGCGCCGTGGCGACAAGCCGGCTGCTGCGCGGTCTGTTGTTCGGCGTGCATCCGCTGGATCCGCTGTCGCTGCTCGCGGCGGTGCTGCTGGTCGTCGGCGCGTCGCTGCTGGCATCATATCTACCCGCGTCGCGCGCGGCGCGAGTCAATCCGCTCACGCTGCTCAGAGCCGGTTGAGGACAGGGCCGCCGAAAGTACTGGCGGTCAGGGCAAGCCCTGAACGGGGAGATCGCGCTCCATCCGAACCTCAGCTTCCAGGCTCGCGTGATCGCGGCCGATAGTCGCGACCGCCAGCGTGCGCCCACCGCGCCGGTACTCGACCGAGCAGTCGAGCGCCTCGAGCGAGCCGTCGATGAAGACCTCGTCCCAGCGTTCGGCGTGGCCAACGTAGTTGATCGCGACGTCGTAGTGCTGGCTCCAGAAGAACGGCACCGCATCGAACCGCTCGCGCGCGCCGAGCATGTTGCGTGCCGCGACCTGCCCCTGGCGCTCGGCGACCACCCAGTGCTCCACGCGAACGCGTTCGCCGGTATGTGAGTCGGGCCATCGGGCGACGTCACCGGCGGCGAAGATGCCAGGCGCGCTGGTCTCCAAGTACTCGTTCACCGCGATGCCACGATCCATGGCCAGTCCGGCCTGTTCGGCGATCGCCAGCGCCGGTTCGACACCGACGCCGATGACCAGGAAGTCGCTGTCGAGCGTGACGCCGCCGCTGAGCGTCACTGTCCGCCCGTCAACCCGGGCCACCGTCTGACCGAGGTGGAAGGTCACGCCGTGCGCCTCGTGCAGCGATCGGACGAACCGTCCCACTTCGACGCCCATGACCCGCTCGAGCGGGGTGCTCCCGGGCGCGACGACATCGACGGCGATATCGCGGGCCCGGAGCGACGCCGCGACCTCCAGGCCGATGAAGCTGGCACCGACGACGGTCACATGCCGGGCCGTTGCGGTCCGTTCGACAATGGCGCGGCTGTCCGTGAACGAGCGGAGGTACCGCACCTGGTTGTCGTCCGCGCCGGGAATCGTCAGCCGCACGGGATCGGCGCCGGTCGCGAGGAGCAGCGACCCGTACTGACGTTCCGATCCGTCGTCGAGTCGCACGGTCCGCCGGGCCGGATCGATTGACACCACGCGACGGCCGAGGAGCAACTCGATGCGCCGCTCCACGTAGAAGTCATTCGGCCAGAGCGGGATCCAATCGTCCTGTGCTTCACCGGCGAGGAAATCCTTCGACAGGTTCGGCCGATCGACGGGCGGATCGGCATCGGCGCTGATCAGCAGGACCGGACCGTCGTACCCCTGGCGCCTCAGCATCTCGGCCGCGGCGACGCCCGCCGCCCCTCCGCCGACGATGACGATCGATGCGGGCAGCGGGCGCGCCGACATCGACGCCGGTGTTGGTCGCGCTGGCAGCTTCTCCCGGACGAATATCTGGTCGCCCTCTTGCTCCACGCGCCAGCAGGCGATCGGATCCAGCGCGGGCGCGCGGAGCGCCTCGCCCGTGCGGAGGCTGAAGCACGCGTGATGCCACGGACAGCGCACCGTGTCACCCACAACGAGCCCCTTCACGAGCGGTCCGCGGTAGTGCGCACAATGCGCCCTGATGGCGAACAGCTCGCTGCCCGACCGCGCCAGCACCACCTCCTCGTCACCCACGCGCCCGAGGATCATGCCTCCATCAGTCAGTGCCGAGGCGGCAATCCCTTTCGACAGATCGAGGGTCGCATGCTCGTTCGTCTCGCTCATGGCCGGCTCCGTGCAGTGGGTCGTGAGAGATGAACGTCTCCAACCGGCTCATCGAGTTGGTCCCATCCCGCACCGGCCAACTATACACATTTGCATCGATGTGATGAACGCAGGTCGAGTCGGTGAGGCCTCGGACTAGTTGGGATCGCGTGGCGGCTGCACCGGCATCTTCACGGCCGCCGCGGTCCATCCGCGACGACCACCACGCAGGATGGCCCATTGTTCTTGGGAAAGCGACCCAGCGCGAACGCGCATCGTACCTTGTAAGCGAAGGAGAGGGTGGCCCCGCCGCAGCTTGCTAGTCACTATCGCGTCACGTTCGCCAGCGGTCGGCGCGCGGCCGATATATCGTGGGACCGGACGCCTACGGCCTCTGCCGAGCGCGCCGGTTCGTCTGGCGTTTGGCGTGAGAGGCTGGCGCCTCTCGAAGCGCGCATGGACGGTGAAGCTGTGAAAGAATGGCCCTTCTTCTCGCGTTCCGGCTGATACTGCGGAGCATTCAGATGGCCAAGAACGAGACCTATCGTTTTCGCAAACTGGATACCATCGGTGCGCCCGACGCGCAGCAGGACCAGGAGTTTCTCTCGACATGCTTCGTGGACACCGGCCAGATCGATGTGCTGCGGAACTGTGCCGACGCGCGACGAATCATCGTCGGACGTACCGGTTCAGGTAAGACGGCGTTGATCCGTCGCCTACAGGATGTGGCCGATAATGTCATCGTCCTTCCGCCGGAGCAACTGGCGATCAACCACATTGCGAATTCAAACATTCTGCAGTTCGTGTTTAGCCTGGGCGTCAAGATCGACATTTTCTTCCGTTTGCTGTGGCGTCACGTCTTGATAGTCGAGCTGATTCGACGTCACTCTGCGCTGGATTCAGAGCTGTCGACCAAGAACCTGTTCGATAAGCTTCGCGACAGGTTCGACACGAAACGGCAATCGAACCTCAAGCGCGTACTCGACTACATGAAGATCTATGGTGATCGGTTTTGGGAAGATACCGATCATCGAATCAAAGAAGTGACGCAGAAGGTAGAACAGGACATCAAAGCGTCGTTGTCATCTGGTGCGACATTTCCTGTCACATTCGGAATCGATGCGGCCAAGTCGCTCTCGGCCGAGCAGAAAAGCGAGATCGTGCAGCGCGCTCAAGTGGTCGTCAACCAGATTCAGGTCCGCGAACTAGCTGAGATGATCGGACTGCTGGATGAGATCCTGGATGACCCACAGCAGCAGTTCTACGTCGTCATTGATCGCTTGGACGAGGACTGGGCCGATGATCGTCTGCGATACAGCCTGATTCGCGCTCTGCTGGAGACGGTGCGCGAGTTTCACAAGGTTCGGCATGCCAAGATCATCGTGGGGCTGCGCTTGGATCTGGTGGACCGCGTCTTTAGCCACACCCGCGATGCTGGATTTCAGGAAGAGAAGTACGAGGGTGATATCGTCCGCCTTCACTGGAGCCGAGAGAATCTCGTTGCGGTGCTCGATCGCCGCGTCGAGCACTTGGTGCGACGTTCGTATACCAGTGCGCGGGTGACCCACCTGGATGTGATGCCAAAGCGAGTGTCCGGGGAGAAGGTAACGGATTTCATGTTGGAGCGGACGCTGATGCATCCGCGGGACGTGATTCACTTCTTCAACGCATGCATCCAATATGCCGATGGCAACCCACAGATTAGCGATACGATGTCGAGGATCTCGAGCAGGATCTCAAGACGCTCGAGTGGCTCGAGGCCAGCGGCCTGATGCGCAGATCGTGATCGTCGTTGTTGCTGACACGTCTCCGCTAAACTACCTCATCCAGATCAACTGTGACCACGTCTTGCCCGCGCTTTACGAACGTGTGTTCGTGCCGTTGGCGGTCGTTGAAGAGCTCGGCCATCCGCGGGCGCTCGCAGCCGTACGCGCGTGGTTGACTAGCGTACCGCCTTGGCTAGTGGTCGAGGACGTGGCCGATGCGCCCGACATGCGATTGGCGAGGCTAGATCCCGGAGAGCGCCAAGCCATTCAGCTGGCGAAGCGAGAGCACGCCGATCTGCTACTCATGGACGAGAGACTCGGTGTACGTCTGGCGCGCGAGCAGGGGCTCACCGTTACGGGTACCTTGGGTGTTCTGCTCCAAGGGGCTTGGCGTGGCCTGCTTGACATGGAGCGAGCGTTGCTCGATCTCCAGGGCATGGATTTTCGAAGCCGCCGTCGTGTAATCGAAGAGGTACGGCGTCGGGCGAAAGCGTGATCGAGATGCTTGCTGCCAGCCCCTCGCTGGGCCGCCGACGGACGGAGGGTCGAGCGGGAGGCTCGGTGCGGGCGAACGCCGCCGCTCGCCCGATCGTGAAATCCCCTCATGATTCGATGAGGAAATGACACTGTGTTTGATGAGTCCCGAACGGTAGAGTCGGGCGATGGCGACATTCGCGAGGGAACTGCGGCAAGCATGGCGTTCGCTGCTTCAGCGCAAGGCGTACTTCTTCACTTGTGCGGCGACGCTGGCGCTGGTGCTCGGCGCCAACGCCGCGATGTTTGCCGTCGTCAATGCGACGCTGCTGCGGCCGATGCCGTTCGCCACCACCGGCGAGGTCATGCATCTGTTCGGGCAGCCGCCTGGCACGACGTCCGTCCCCCAGCGGAATCCGCTCCAGCAGATGGAAGTGGCGCTCTTGCGCGAGCGCGCTCGCACGTTGGCGCGGATGGAGGGCTTCTACTTGACCGAGCGTGTGGTGACCCGCGGCCGCGAGCCTGGCGTCGCGCAGACTGGCGCGGTCACACCTGGACTGCTCCCGATGATAGCGGCGCCGATCCAGCAAGGGCGATCGTTCCTGGACAGCGAAGGGGAGCCCGGGCACTTCGTTGCGGTCATTACCGACCGCTATTGGCGCGACGCCCTCGGCTCGGGCAGCGTGCTCGGATCGCCCTTGGTCATCGACGGTCAGCCCCACACGATCGTCGGTATCCTCGCTCCCGCGTTTTCGGCGCCGTTGCTGGACGCGCAGATCTTCACGCCGCTCGTCGTCAGCTCCGAGCCGCAGCCACGCAGTCCGACGCGAACGGTCGTTGCGGTCGCCGAGCTCGCACCTGGCGTGTCGCTCGCCCAGGCACGCGACGAGGTGGCGTCGATCTCACGCCGGCTGGCGCAGGCGTTTCCCCAGACACATACGGGGTGGACGCTGGGAGTGGAGCTCGCCCGCGAGTGGCAGTACGGATCGATGCGCGCGGCGCTGCTGATGCTGTTCGCAGCCACGGCAATTGTTCTGCTGATCGCCTGCGGGAACATCGCCAACCTGACCTCGGCACAGGCCGTCGCGCGATCGAGTGAGCTCTCCCTGCGCCTTGCCCTCGGCGCCTCGAAGCGCGACATCCTGCGAGTGCACCTGGCGGAGCTCCTCATCGTGTGCGTCAGCGGCCTCATTCCAGGGCTGGCGCTGGCGTGGGCCGCCGTGCCGGCGCTGCTCGCGATCGATCCCGCGATCGCCCGCACCTTGGGGGTGGTCGCGATTGACTGGCGCGTACAGGTCTTCAGCGCGGCGGCGGCGATTCTGACGGCGACTGGCGCCGCCGCGGTGCCGGCGATTCATGCGGTGCGCGGACAGATGTCAATTGGGATCGCCGCAAGCGGTGCCAGGACGACGGGCTCGCCGGTTGCGGCGCGCCTGCAGCGCGCGTTGGTCTCGGTCGAGGTGGCGCTGTGTCTCGCGCTCGTGATGGCGGGAGCGGTGCTGGTCCAGGGCCTGCGCGAATTGTCGCAGCGCAGTCCCGGTTACGAACCGGCTGGCGTCCTGACCGCTCAAATTCGACTCCCCGACGCCGACTACAAGACGCCGGAGCTGCGCGCAGCGGTCGTGCGAAGAATGTTGGATGCCGTCCGCGGATTGCCGGGCGTCGTCTCGGTCGGGATGACGCAGAACGCGTTCGTGCCTGGCTTCTCCTATCAAACGCTGATCACCGTCAAAGACCGCCCGACGCCGGATGGTCAACCCCACACGGTGCAGTTTCGCCGCATCAGCCCGGACTATTTCAAGGCGATGCAGATCAAGATCCTCCAAGGACGCGGTTTCACCGACGAGGATGTCGTCGAACGGCCGCACGTGGCGGTGGTCAGCAGGAGGTTTGCCGAAAGCCTGTTTCAGGGCACCGACCCCGTCGGGCAGATCCTGGTTCGGAACGCGCCGAACGCGCCGCCGCTGACCATCGTCGGCGTCGTCGACGATGTGTTCGACGTGAGCCTCACGCAGCAGCCGGAGTCGACGTTGTATCTGCCCTGGGCGCAGAACAACAACTCGAGCGTGCCGGTCGCGTTCGTGATCCGCACGGCCGTCGATCCGGCCTCGCTGCTGCCGGCCGTCAGGGAGGCGTTGCGTGCCATTGACTCGTCTCTGCCGCTGCGCCGAGCGCAGCCACTCGAGGTGTTCGTGCGCGAGTCGAGCGCGCCAGAGCGTTTTCGCACGATGGTGCTCGGCATCATCGCCGGGCTCGGCCTCGTGCTGGCGGCCGTCGGCATTTCGGGCGTGACGTATCGCAGCGTCGTCAATCGCACACGAGAATTCGCGGTTCGGCTGGCGCTCGGATCGGCACCCGCGGCGGTCGTCCGCCTCGTGCTACTCGAATCGGTACGCGATCTGGCGATTGGCTCGGTCGCGGGTCTCGCCGGCGGGGCGGCGTTGTGCACGCTGCTTGCGCGCGCCATGGAGAACGTCGGCGCTGTCGATGCCATCACGACCGGAATCTCGATGACCGTGATCGCCGCCAGCGGCATCGCCGCCGCGCTCCTGCCGGCGATACGCATCTTTCGCGTTCACCCCGCGGAGGTGCTACGAGGCTAGGGAGTGGTGGCGCCGCGCCACTTTCTTCGCCGCCGGTCCCTGCTTGATCAGCAGGCGGATGAATTCCTCCATGAACGGCGTCGGCGTCATCCCGCTGAGCGTCGCGGCGTACCACTTGCGGAACACGCCCGACTTGGTGATGCGGATGGCCACGACGTCACCCGATGCGAGGACGTTGACGATGGACCACTTGGGCAGCACGCTGACACCCATGTCGGCCTTGATCATCTCGAGAATGCCCTCGGTCAACTGCAGATAGGTGACGCGCTGAAGCTCGATGCCGGCGGGCCGCAGGACTCGCTGCACGATGAAGCTGTCGTCGATCGATCGTGAGTAGAGATAGAGCTGCTCGGTGACCAGGGCCTCCGGCGTGACGAAGGCCCGTCCCGCCCAGGCGTGCCGCGGATGCACGACGGCGACGTGCTCGTCGTCGAAGAGCTCTCGATACCGCACGCGGGGATCGTTGGAAGCATCGTTCATGATCGCGAGATCGAGCTTGGCGTCGAGCAACGCGCCGATCGGGTTCAGCGTGTATTCGGGCGAGATGCGGACCTCGAAGGTGGGGTAGCGGCGGCGCAGTCCGTCGACCAGCGCCGGCAGCCAGTGGTATCCGGTGTGGCAGTGGGCCGAGATCCGAAGCTCGCCGGCGATGTTGCGAGCCAGCTGCGAGACCTTGGCTTCGGCTTCTCCGATGGCATCGAGCACGGGCGTGGCAGCGTCGGCGAGGAGCCGCCCGGCCGGCGTGAGCAGCATCCGTCGTCCGGATCTTACGAAGAGCGGGGTGCCCAGTCTGTCCTCGAGCTCGCGGATCTGATGGCTGACGGCGGATTGCGTGACGTTGAGGCGCTCGGCGGCGCGCGTGACGCTCTCCGTGCGGGCGACCTCGGCGACGAGCCGCAGGTGGCGCGAGTCGAGAAACGGGCTCATGAGAGGATGTGCTCATCATACCGCTCAAGCATGAGTCCTTCTAATGCGATGGCCGTTGCGCAGAGGGCGATCCAGCTTGGGAGTCGGCGCCCTCGCCGCCCTCCGCGCACTGGTCACTCGTCCATGCGGACACGTCACCACTGAGTCGACACGCCGGCAGGCATGTCGTGCCGGTAGGGAGGCGGCGGCGAATCAGGGAATCGGGACCGCACAGAGACAATTTGCGACAAATCATCGCTTGTAGTAGGCTCCGCGCGTACCTAGCGCCCGGTACCGGTTCCATAACCTCGTGATGGGCAACCGCGTTCTCGGCGGTTCGATCGTCGCTCGCGTTGCTGGTCATCTTCAGCCTGAGGGAGCTGCGCATGTCCAAACGTGTCCTAAGCGTGGTCGTTTGTGTGTTTCTCTGGACCTCTGGTTACGCTCAGACGCTCGGTACCATAACTGGTGAAGTGAAGGACGCCTCTGGTGCGACGATTCCAGGCGCAACGGTGACCGCGCAGAACGTTGCCACCAACGCGATTCGCACCCAGCCAAGCAACGAGGTCGGCGCCTTCACGTTTCCGGCGATGCCTCCTGGCGACTACGTCGTCAAAGCGGAGTTGCAAGGCTTCAGGACCGCGCAAAACCGGGTAGAGCTGCACGTCGAGCAGACGCTCCGGGTGAGCTTCACCCTCGAGGTCGGCGAGGTCGCCGAGACCGTGCAGGTGACCGGCGCCTCGCCGCTCATCACCACGGAAAACGCCACGATCGGCACCGTCATCGAGAACCGGCGCATCGTCGAGCTGCCGCTCAACGGCCGCAATTACCTGAGCCTCATCGCGTTGAGCCCGAACGTGAGCGCGAACTTCGCCGGCGCCGGGCAGGCGGGCGATCGACAGGGCGGCTCGCGCGCCAACCAGCAGATCTCCATCTCGGGCCAACGGCGGGAGTTCAACTACTACACGCTCGATGGCGTCGACAACACCGACGTCAACTTCAACACCTACATCTTCCTGCCGTCGGTCGACGCGCTGGAGGAATTCAAGGTGCAGACCGGCATCTACTCGGCGGAGTTCGGACGGGCCGCGGGCCAGGTGAACGTCGTAACCAAGTCGGGCTCGAACGCCTTTCACGGCACGGTCTTCGAGTTCCATCGCAACGACAAGTTCGACGCCCGTTCCTTTGCGTTCACCGCCGCTCAGGCCGAGGCTCCCAAGCCGGACTTCAGCTGGCATCAGTTCGGCTACACGGCGACCGGTCCGGTTCTCAAGAACCGGATTTTCTTCATGTCGAACTACGAGGGCTACAAGGACGACAAGACGTTCCTGACGAACTTCACCGTGCCGTCGCTGGCCATGCGGTCGGGCGATTTCTCGGCACTCAGCACACCGCTCCTCGATCCCGCTACCTGCACTGTCGCCGGGGGCGTCCGGACGTGTCAGCCGTTCGCGGGCAATCGGATTCCGGCCAGCCGGTTCCATCCCATCTCGCAGCAGCTGCTCGAGTTCTACCCGGAGCCGAACGCCGAGGGCACGGCCAACAACTACCTCTCGCGGACCGATCGCAAGATCGACCGGAAGCAGTACACCCAGCGCATGGACTTCGTCCAGAGCGAGAAGTTGAACTGGATGGGCCGGTACAGCTACAGCCATGACGACGAAGTGACCCCGGCGTTGCGGATGAACGGCACGAAGCTGCTCAACTCGATTCACCAGGTGATGATTGGCAACACCTATACGCTGTCGCCGACGGTACTCAACGAGTTCCGTTTCGGATACAACTCGTTCTACAACACCTTCGGACGCGAGCTGGCCTTCGAACGCGATGTCGTGTCCGAGCTCGGCATCTCCGGCGTGTCGACCGGTCCACCGGAATCGTGGGGCATTCCCAACATCGGGCTTTCCGGTTTGAGCGGGTTCGGCGACAACACGGAAGGCCCCTACACCAACCGGAACAAGGTGTTCGAGTTCACCGACAACCTGTCCTGGTTCCGCGGCAACCATTCGTTCAAGCTCGGCGCCATCATCCGGTTCGATCAATTCAATCAAGTCGGCAACCAGTTCGCGCGCGGTTCGTTTGCGTTCGACGGCCGCGCCACCGGATCCTCATCGGGCGTGGCGACTCCGGGCGCCGCTGCGTTCGCCGACTTCCTGCTTGGCTATATGCGCACGGCCGAATCGGCGGTATCGCTGGCGAGGACGGAATTCCGTGCGAGGAGCCAATCGTACTATTTCACCGATACGTGGCGCATGCGCGATGACATGACGCTCGATCTCGGCATCCGCTACGAGTACGTGCCACCATGGCGCGACGAGGGCGGCACGTTGATCAATGCCTACCTGCCATTCCGCGACACCGGCGGGCCGGTGGCCGATCTGTCCCGTCATCCGGTGCTGGTGCGGATCGGCGAGGGCGACTTCTACCAGGATTCACCCATCCGGTTCGCGCCCAACATCCAGGTTGCCAGGGACGGTCGATTGGGCAGCAGCCTCGTGGATGACGACAGGAAGAATTTCGCTCCACGGGTCGGGTGGGCGTGGACGCCGAGCGAGAGGTGGTCGCTCCGTGCCGGCGCGGGCATTTTCTACATGCAGGATACCGGGAATCCGGTGTTCGACATGGCGCGCAACGCGGCCGGCCGCCGCCAGGACGTCGCCGACTCGCTGCTCCTGAATCTCAACTGGAACGCGCCGTTCCTCGGATCGGGCACCAACCCCTGTGGCGTGCAGCCGCCGCTCGTCTGCGTGTCGAATCACTACGTGCTCGGCAACGTCTACGAGCGCAAGACGCCGTACATGTTCCAGTACGTGTTCAACGTCCAACGCGAGCTCGACCGGTCGACAGCGCTGGAGGTCGGCTACCTCGGGTCTCGCAGCAAGCGGCTCCAACGGATGTTCGACGCCAACGAGGTGACGCCGGGAGCCGGCAGCCTCGCGGACCGGCGGCCCTATCCGGAATTCTCCAGAATCCAGGAGATCGGCAACGTCGCCGACGCGGAGTACAACTCGCTGGCCGTGAAGCTCACCCGGCGGCTCGACCGCGGATTCTCGGTGCTGGTCGGCTACACGCTGTCGAAGTCCGAGGACAACGGCAGCGGCATTCGCGTGCTCAACGGCGATGCGCTGTTCCCGCAAGACAGCACATGCTTCGAGTGCGAGCGGGGACTGTCGATCTTCGATGTCAGGCATCGGCTCGTCACGTCGGTGCTCTACGAGCTGCCGTTTGGGGACGGCAAGCGGTTCGCCACGAGCGGTGTGGCTGGAGCGATCCTTGGCGGATGGCAGATCAGCGCGATCGTCAACAAGTCGAGCGGCTTCCCCAGAGACGCAGCCGTCGGTGCCGACGTCCCGAACACCGGCGCCCAGACGTATCGTCCGAACCTGGTGCCCGGTGAGGATCCCAACGACGGACCCAGGACGACGGCGCAGTGGTTCAACACCGCCGCCTTCGTACGGCCGGATAACTTCACCTACGGGAACGCCGGGCGCAACATCGTCACCGGGCCTGGCATTTTCAGTACCGACCTGTCGGTCCTGAAGAACATCAATTTCGGCGGAAGCCGTAGCCTGCAATTGCGGCTGGAAGCATTCAACGCGTTCAACCAGCCGATCTGGGGTGACCCGGACATGAACATGTCGAGCGCGACCTATGGCCGCATCAACACCACGCGCTCGCCGATGCGCGAGCTGCAGATCGGCGCGAAGTTCTCGTTCTGAAACACATCAGGTCCATTCGACGCTCACGCTTGCAATCACGTGTGAGCGTCGGATGGAACGCTTGCCGGGTTCTTGCGGCGGTCGCCAGGGGGGAACCATGCTCGCTTCCCGTCGCCGATTCCTGGTTCACGCGACGTCGATCGTGGGCGCCGCGGCTTGGAGCCGTCCGGTCTTCGGGCGTCAGCGCGGTCTGCCCGTCATCACCAAGCGGGTAGAGCAGCTCTACACCATCCCGGGTTGCCGGCAGCCCAACGATCTCCAGTTCGCGCCGGAGGGCCTGTGGGTCCTGGACCAGGTGGATCAGCCCGGCAACAAAGCGTTCCTCGTGAAGCCTGAGACCGGCGGGGTCATCCGCGAGATCATGACGGACTCCATCCACGGGAGTGGAATCACCGTGGGCAACGGCGCGCTGTGGATCGGCTCGACGAAGATGAAAGATCCGAAGCAGCCCCCGGCGACGTTGAAAGTCGATTCGGAGACGGGACGAACGCTGAAGGCGTGGCGGACGCCCGGCTCGGGGTGGTACGGACGGATGAAGCCGGAAACCGATACGCCCTCCGGCGCACACGGTCTGAAGTGGGTCGACGGGAAGTATTGGATGGCGGTTCCAGCCAGCGGGCGAGTCTTCCTGATGGAACCCGAAACCGGCGAAGTGGTCCGCAGCATCCCGGCCCCCGGATCGACGCCTCGTACCCACGGCATCGCCTGGGACGAGGGCATGCTCTGGGTCATCAACTCCGACGATCGCGCGATCTACAAGGTTGACTCCCGCGATGGAGACGTGGTGGCCAAGATCCAGCTGTCAAAGGAGGATCCCGAACCGCACGGGCTCGACATCGACAACTCGGGGCACCTTTGGTACTGCGACGCCGGCCGCACGAGCCTGATTTGCAGGCTCGCGTAGCAGCTGGCGTTGCGCGCGCCGCTTCCGCAGGGTCAGTGCTTGCTCCCTCCGGTTGAGGGAGTACTCGAGTCCGGAACGAGCATTCGGATTACCCCATCCTGCCTGGACGTGAGCAGCAGCTCGCCGTCGCCGGTCCGGCTCAGATGCAGATCCACTCGCGAGATGCTGGCACCCATCGTCTGATCGACGAGCTCGCGCATCGACACCCCGACGCGATTGCCGCTCGCGCTTCGCACGTAGAGCTGGATTTCTTCGATCGGCGCCACCGTCTGCGGGAGGCCGTCATCGGCGTTCTTCATCGCGGCGAGGTCGGTCACGAATAGACGCCCGTTCTGGATGTCGCCGAAGACGAACTTGCCGCGGAGCGCGGCGATGCGACCGTGATAGGCGAAGCCGCCGGTGACCGCTCGCCCCTCGTCGTGGTCGTACATGGCAACCGGGTACGTCAGGCCGTCCTTCTCCGACCCGTTCAGCACATTCTCAGGCAACGGGAACATCTCGTTGAGCAGGCCTCCGCGCCACCGACCGCTCTCCCAGTAGCCCTCCCGCCGCATCCAGCCGTAGTTTTCCCCGTTGCGGACGATGTTGATCTCCTCGATCTGGTTCATACCGATGTCGGTGGTAAACATGGTTCCGTCCGCGTCCCATGAGAGCCTGTGCGCATTCCGGAACCCGTAGGCATAGATCTCGCCGAGCGTGTTCGGATCGCCGTCGGAGGCGAGCTTGTTGGCGGCCGGAATCGTGTAGTCCCCGAGCCCTTTCTCGCCTCCAGTGCCCTTCGGGCTGCGTGGGTCGAAACGCAGGATCGCGGTAGCGATCGCGTCGAGCCGTTGCGTCTGGCTGGCGGTATTCGAGTTCGGCCCTCCGCCATTGCTGAAGCCATGATCGCTCCCGCTGGTGTAGAGCAGTCCGTAGTCGGCATCGCCAGGCTTCGCGGTTGGGTTGAATTCGACCGCTCCCATCGGATGGGACAGGTTCTGCACCACGTGAGCTTCGCGAAGCAGCTCTCGTCGTGTCCCCGCGAACACGTCAGCGGCGGGATCAGTGGCATGCCATTCCGTGATGATGTTGTGATAGGTGACGTCCTTCAACGTGAAGCCGGGCGGGATGAAGTCCGGCGTCCTGGGATTGCCCGGCCCTCGCTCGGCATGCACGCTATAGAACAGGCCATTGCTGGCGAATTCAGGATGAAACACGAAGGCGATGAATCCGCTCTCGAGCCGGTTGTAGACGGCAAGAGGGAAGAGGTCGGCGACGTTGACATACACGTGCGGCTGGTTCTTGTCGTCGATCCGGTAGAGAAAGCCGCGCGAGTCGTTGGCGAAGCGCCGGCCGTCAGGCAGATCGCGCACGAAGTTGATGCGCGCCCACCCCGCAGGCGACACGTCCTGTGTGGCGGGACGCATGCTCCGTGTGTCTGGCAGGCGCACGAGGTCCTTGACCTCGATGAGGATGCCGCGCTTCACAATCGGCGCTGGAATCGGGTTACTCGTGATCTGCGCGTCGAGCGCACCGGCGGTCCCAATTGCCAGCAGCAGAACGATGACAAGCCGCACACCCATGAGCATAGAGCCTCCAGCTGCTCGAGACGGTATGCTTGATTCTCGCAGTTATCCCAGTCTTCCTGGCGGGGAAAGTGCGCGCCGCTTTCGGCTCGCCAACGGCTGAGTCCACACGCCGGCCCGACTCAACCCTCGTGACGAAACGCCTCGACGGGGTTGATGCGACTGGCCCGCCAGGCGGGCGCGGCGGCGGCGATGATCGCCGTCAGCAGGATCACGACCGGTACGCTCACGAACGTCAGCGGGTCGAGCGGATCGACCCCGAACAGGAACGTCGCGACGACCCGTCCTGAGAGAGCCGCGAGCACCATGCCGACGAGGGCACCGGTGCCGATCATCCAACCGGCGTCACGGAATACGAGCCACGTCACCCGCAAGGAGGTGGCGCCCAGCGCCATGCGGACCCCAATCTCGCGCTGCCGCTGCTGGACGGTGTAGGCGAGCACGCCGAAGACGCCCACCATGGCCAGCACGAGCGCCAGCGCTGCGAACGTCCCGACCATCTCCGCTCGGAAGCGATAGCCCGCGGTCGACGCAATCGATAGCGCCTCGAGCGTTCTGGGGCGCCGCACCGGCAGGTCGGGATCGATGGCCGCGACGGCGCGCCGTACGAGCCCTGTCAGGATCTCTGCCGCGCCGGCCGACGGCTGCACCACCATGTAGACGTCGCCGGTCGGGAACTGCGCCAGCGGCACGTAGACCTGGAGCAGCTCTTCGGGCGCATCGGGCTCGCCGCTGGTTTGCCGCGCCACGCCGACAATCTCGCGGATCGGTGTGGGCCCGTTGAACCGTGAGGTGAGCGAGAGACGCGCGCCAATCGGGTTGCGGCCCTGGAAATGCCGGCGCACGAACGCCTCGTTGACCAGACACACCGGCAGGCTGCGCAGCGTGTCGCGGTCGTTGAAGCCGCGCCCGTTCACGATCGGCAGGTCCAGCGTGTTGAAGTATCCGGGGTCGGCCGTTGTGTACTCGGCGATCGGTCGATCGCGCGCCTCGACCGGCGGATCGCCGATGATCTCGAACGCCCACTGACCGAGCTCGCCCGAGCCGTACGGGAGGCTCGACGCCCAGCCGACGCGCCGCACCTCGGGCAGGGCACTGACGTCGCGCCCCGCCTTCTCGTAGAACTGTGTGACCGCTTCCGCCGTTGGATACCGGGAGGTCTTTCCCGTCGGCAGGCTGAAGTCGAGCGTCATGATCGACTCGCTCGTCGCGCGATAACCGGTGTCGCCGCCGACCAGCTTCAGCAATGTCTGCAACAGCAGCCCGGCGCCGCACAAGAGCACGACCGCTGCAGCGACCTCACCCGCGACGAGCAGACTGCGGAAGCGCCCTCCCGCCGAGGTCGCGGACCGGCTCTCCGAAGCCATCGCACCGGCGAGCGACCCACCGGTCGCCTGCCACGCCGGAATGGCGCCGAATGCGACGCCCATCGCCAGCGCCGCGGCCAGACCAAACAGCACAACCCGCGCGTCGAACGCGGGCGTGCGACTGGTGGAGGAGCCGATCTGCGTGCTGATC
>DAINCF010000070.1:0-18956 GCA_036732565.1 Vicinamibacterales bacterium | reverse complement strand
AGTATCTCGTCTCGAAGGGCGCGGACGTGAAGGCGCGCGCGAGCGGCCGCCTGGGCGGCACGCAAGGCGCGGAAGACGTGCCCGCAGGGACCGGCGACACCGTGGCGGACATGGCCAACGGCCCTCGCGAGAAATCGCTCTTGCATCCCGAGACGGTGAAGCTGCTCGAGTCGCTCGGTTCGTTGAACTCACACGATTGCCGCTCGACGGCGTGCGTGAACAACACGAAAGAAGAGAAGACGTCGGCCAAGCCGCCCGGCAGCCGGTGAGACATCTCTGTGTCGCTGCGCTCGCGCTGCTGTCCGCAGCGGAATTCGCGGCGCAGGAGCGCGAACGCGGGCCGGAGCGTGAGTACAAGACCAACCTCGCGATCGACCATCCCGCCATCGAATACCTGACACGTCCAGCGCGCGATCGCGTCGCGACGCTCGCGCGCGAGCTCGAGAGCGGCGCGAGCGCCCTGCCCACGCGGAACGACGTCCTCGGGCATCTGCCGGGCCTGCTCGATCGTCTTGGTGTGAATCCCGATTCGCAGCTGCTCGTGTTCTCGAAGACCAGCGTCCAAGCGGCGAGAATCGCTCCCGATCGCCCGCGCGCGATTTATTTCGGAGACGACATCGCGGTGGGGTACGTGCCGGGAAGCGTCGACCTCGAGCTGGCGGCGATCGACCCCGTGCAGGGGCCCGTGTTCTACGCCATGTCGGTGAACGCCGCGGGCAAGCCGACGTTCACGAGAGACGAGGCTTGCCTGCATTGCCACCTCGGTCCCAACACGGCGGGCGTGCCCGGCATCTACGTGGGCTCGGTGATTCCCGGTCCAACGGGCCTGCCGCTCCGCGGCGATTCGGCGGTCATCACCGATCACATGAGCGCGTTCGAGGAGCGCTGGGGAGGGTGGTATGTGATGGCGAAGCGCGGCCAGCCACGCGATCGAGCGAACGCCGTCGCCTCGAACCCGAACGATCCGTCGGCGTTGGTACGCGAGTCGCCACGCAACCTCACGACCCTGATCGGGCGCTTTGCCCCGTTCCACTACCCGGCGCAAACCAGCGACATCGTCGCGTTGATGACCTTCGAGCATCAGACGCAGATGACCAACCTCATCACTCGCGTCGGGTGGCAGGCACGGATGGTCCAGCACGGGAGCGGGTCGGACGACCGGTTGACGCGCGCGCTGGACAAGGAAATCGAGGAGCTCGTCGCCTACATGCTCTTCAGCAACGAGGCGCGATTGACGGAGCCGATCGAGGGCGTCTCGACGTTCACTGAGACGTTCCCGAAGCGGGGGCCGCGCGACAAGCAGGGGAGATCCTTGCGCGACTTCGACCTGCGGACGCGACTGTTTCGCTACCCGCTCAGCTACATGATCTACAGCGACGCATTCGACGCCTTACCAGCGACTGTGCGCGATCGGATCTACTCCCGCCTAGCCGAGACGCTCAGCGACAGTGCGGTGCCTGACCGCCGTACCGCGCAGCGCGACGGTGGACGCCTGTCCCGCGAGGACCGGAGGGTGATTCTCGAAATCCTCCGGGACACGAAGCCCGCCGCCGTACCTCGCGCGCCGGTCAGGTAATCTGATAGACATGGGATCCACACTGATGACGACTCCTGAACGGGCCCTGCCCGGGCGTCAACAGCCGCTGCGCGTCGCGTCCGAGCACTACGTGACGCATCGGCCCGTTCAGCCGGCCATGTCTGGCCTCGAAGAGATCCTCGTGGGCATGGGTTGCTTCTGGGGCGCCGAGAAGATGTTCTGGACGATTCCGGGAGTTGCGGCGACGTCGGTCGGATACGCCGGTGGGTTCACGCCGAACGCGACCTACGAGGAGGTCTGCAGCGGTCAGACCGGCCACACCGAGGTCGTTCGCGTGGTGTACGATCCGGCGGCGGTGAGCCTCGACGAGTTGCTGCGCGTCTTCTGGGAAGGGCACGATCCCACACAGGGCATGCGGCAGGGTGCCGACGTCGGCACTCAGTATCGATCGACCGTCTACTTCAACACGCCGGCGCAGGAAGCCGCCGCGCGTGCCTCGAAGGATGCGTATCAGGAGCGGCTCTCCGGGGCGGGGTACGGAGCGATCACCACCGAGATCGCGCCGGCAGGTCCGTTCTACTTCGCCGAGGACTATCACCAGCAGTACCTCGCGAAGAACCCGAACGGCTATTGTGGCCACGGCGGCACCGGCGTCGCCTGCCCGGTCGGCGTTCGCGCTTGAACTAGGACCGCGGATTGAGCGTGCGCTCGCCGAGGATGCGCGACGGCGCGGGCGCGCGGCGCTTGCGCAAACCGAAGCGATGGATGGCGTGACGTTCGATGTGCGCCATCGCTTCGGCCACCGAGTCCGTGATCGTCATCAGGTCGAGATCTTTTGCCGCGACCGTCCCCGCTTCCACCATCTTCTTCAGCAGCGCCGTGAACGGCTGCCAGTACTCGACGCCCATCAGCACCACCGGGAACTGATGGATCTTGCCGGTCTGAATCAGGGTGAGCGCCTCGGTGAGCTCATCGAGCGTGCCGAGCCCACCCGGCAGCACGACGAACGCGTACGAGTACTTGAAGAGCAGCACCTTGCGCACGAAGAAGTAGTGGCAGATGACGTAGCGATCGAGATACGGATTGGGAAACTGCTCGTGCGCCAGCGAGATGTTGCATCCCACCGATCGGCCCCCGGCTTCGCGCGCGCCGCGATTGGCGCCTTCCATCACGCCGGGGCCGCCGCCGGTCATGACCGTGAAGCCGAGTCGCGTGATTGCGGCGCCGACTTCTCGAGCCAGCGCGTAGACCGGATGGTTCTCTGAAAAGCGCGCCGAGCCGAACACGGTGACGCAGGGGCCGACGAAGTGGAGCGCCCGAAACCCGCGCAGGAAATCGCGCCCGACCTTCAACATGATCCCGAGCTCGCGAAACCGCGAGTGCGGGCCTTCGAGCACAACCCGATCGTCTTCGGGCTGATTGTCGGCGTCGAGGAAGGGGGGAGCAGGCGAGGGCGTCATCCTCCTCTGATCCTACTCCCCAAGACTCTAGACGCTGGCGGGGCGACCGAAGTCCCCGAGCTGTTGCTTGACTTCGTCGCGTGTCCAGCCGTATCGCTCCTGCAACTTGCCTTCGAGCTTGTCGAGCGCGCCGTCGATTTGATCGAGATCGTCGTCTGTGAGCTTGCCCCAACGGATCTTGGCCTCGCCCTTGAGCTGCTTCCATTGTCCCTTCAGCGTGTCAGCGTTCATGCAAACCTCCCTTCGCGCCATAGTGCGCGCTAACGAAAGCAAAGCACGGAGCGTGCCACGCGAAGGGCTTGTCGTCGGCTCGAGGCGGAGCTTCGCGGCTAGTCCTCGATGACGAACGTCACCTTGAGACGCACCCGCCACTCCGTAATCTTGCCCTTCTCGACGATCACTTCAGTGCCGTCGACCCATGCGGATCGGACGTTCTTGAGCGTCTTGCCCGCACGCTTGACGCCCGTCGCCACCGCGTCCTCGAAGTTCTTGCTCGAGCCCGCAATGATCTCGGTGACCTTCGCCACAGCCATAGAGACACCTCCTGGGGCAGAACTCTATATCAGGGTGCCCAGGGTGCCCAGGGTGCTCAGGGTGCTCAGGGTGCCCAGGGGTGCTCGAGGTGCCCAGGAGTGCCGAGGGGTGGAGCGCGATGCAGACTCTTCGCACTTTGGACACTCCGGCACCTCCTGCACCCCGCGCACCTTGAGCACCCTGAGCACCTTGGGCACCTTTTGAGGTAAATTCATGGACCACCCATGGCCGTAAACGTAGTCATGCAACGGTTTGTCTTCGTCTGTCTTCTCATGAGCGCCGCGACGGTCCAGGCGGGACAAAACGGCGCGCGTGGCGTGGTCGTCGACGTCTCCGGCGCGGCCGTGCCTGAGGCGCGGGTGGTCGCCGTGCAGCCGGACGGCCGGGAGTCGTCGGTCACGGTGGGTCCCGACGGCACCTTCGAGCTGACCTCGTCGCCGGAGCGGCTTCGCGTCGGCGCGGACGGGTTCGCGGAAATCG
This sequence comes from Vicinamibacterales bacterium, assembly GCA_036732565.1. Lineage (GTDB taxonomy): Bacteria > Acidobacteriota > Vicinamibacteria > Vicinamibacterales > UBA2999 > JAIVJN01. The sequence continues at coordinate 14,945 of DAINCF010000070.1, read as the reverse complement.
TGGTGCCGATGGCGACCGCCACCAATCCTCTGCGGATCGTGTTGAGACCGGTGAGCTTTGCGGACTCCGTGGTCGTGACCGCCGCTCGCGGCGTCGAGCGGCTGCCGAGCGCCGCCAGCAGCACGGTCGTGACGTCGGCGGAGTTGGCGAACACCGCCGCCGGCGCGTTGGACGATGCGCTGAGACAGACGCCGGGCTTCACGTTGTTTCGCCGGACCTCGTCCCGTGTCGCCAATCCGACGACGCAGGGGGTCACGCTGCGGGGCGTATCCGGCTCTGGCGCAAGTCGGACGCTGGTGCTCGCGGACGGCGTGCCGCTGAACGATCCGTTCGGCAGCTGGGTGTACTGGAATCGTGTGCCGGCCGCGGCCGTCGATCGCGTGGAGATCGTGCGCGGGGCGGCAGGAGATCTGTACGGCGCGGATGCCCTCGGCGGCGTCGTGCAGGTGTTGACGCTGTCGCCGGATCGTTCGCGCCTGCGCGCCGCGGTCGATGGAGGCTCTCACGATACCGCTCGTCTCTCGATGTTCGGCGGTCTCACTTCTGGCCCATGGTTCGGCTCGGCGGCTGGTGAGTGGCTGCGCACGGCCGGCGCTCCCGTTATCGCGCCGGAGGTGGCCGGCATCGTCGACGTGCGTGCCGATAGCGACTACGGTACCGGCTTCGCGACCCTTGGCACCAAGCGCGATGCCTGGCGTGCGTCGCTGAAGGCGAGCGCGTACACCGAAGATCGCGGCAACGGCACACCGTTACAGGTGAACTCCACGGCGTGGCGCCAGCTCGCCGGGGACGTCAGCGGCTCGGTCGCGGGCGGCGCATGGGAAGCCAGAGTGTCGGGCGGCACGCAGGAGTACTTCCAGACGTTCACGGCGGTGGCCGCCGATCGCGCCACCGAGCGCTTGACGACCGAGCAGTGGACACCCAGCGACTTCTTGACCTTCAGTGGACAGTGGTCGCGCTCGTTCGGCGCGCACAGCCTGCTCGTCGGCGCGGAGGGGCACCGCACGGAGTCGACGGTCGAGGAATTCCGCTACTCGGTGACCAACGTGCGGACCGGGCCCTTCGAAGTCGGTGGCACCGAAAGTGGTGGCGGGGGGTTCGCTCGCTTCGGCATCGAGGTCACCCCCGCGGTCAGCATCGGCGTCGGCGCGCGCGTCGATACCTGGCAGTCGACGCCCACGGATCCCGCGCTCGAAGACAAGTCCGACTCGTTCTTCAGCCCGCGCGCGTCGGTCGCGTGGCGCGTCGGCGAGGCCACGCTTCAGACCTCCGCGTATCGGTCATATCGCACGCCCACGCTCAACGAGCTGCATCGCGGCTTCCGTGCCGGCAACGTGTTGACCAATCCGAATCCGCTGCTCGAGCCCGAGCGCCTGACGGGCGTCGAAGGCGGCGTGCTCTATCGATTCGATCGTCTCTCGACGCGCGCGACCGCGTTCCTCAACCAGCTCGATGGCGCCATCGCCAACATCACGTTGAGCACGACGCCGGCGCAGATCACGCGTCAGCGGCAGAACTCAGACGAGATTCGATCCACGGGTCTCGAGCTCGAAGCCGACTATCGCGTGCACACCGCGTTCTCGGTCAACGGACAGGTGACGTTCACGTCGAGCCACTTCCGCGGCTCGATTGCGGCGCCGGCCATCGAAGGGAATCGCGTGCCGCAGGTGCCGCGCGTGCAGTTCGGCGCGGGGCTTACCTGGACCGATCCGCGGCTGGCCACAGCGGCCCTGCAAGTCCGCGGCAGCAGCGCGCAGTTCGACGACGACCTCAACGAGCTCGAGCTCAACTCCTTCGCCGTCGTCGACGCGATGGTCAGCCGGAGCGTGGGCCGTGTGGCGCAAGCGTTCGTCGCGATTGAGAACCTGTTCGACGAGGAATACGATACGGGCCGCACGCCGCTGCGCACGATCGGCTGGCCGCGGACGGTTCGGGTCGGCGTCCGTTTCACGCTGCCGTAGTGTTGGAACGCTTCACCGTGCCTGCGGCGCGGTAGGCTATCGCCATGTCGAACACTCACGCGCTCGGACTGACCGCGCTCCGGATATTCCTTGGGGTGTTCTTTCTCTTCATGAGCCTCAGCAAGATTGGCTGGCTCACCGATGCGAGCGCGCTGACGTCGCAGCTCACCGGGTGGCTGGATGAAGCCGGACCGCTCAGTCGCTGGTACCTGCAGACGCTCTGTCTGCCCGGCGCGCCAGTCTTTGCCCGCATCGTTCCGATCGCCGAAATGGCGACCGGCCTCGCGCTCATCCTCGGCATCTACACGCGCCTGGCCGCGATGCTCGGGCTGCTGATGATCCTCAACTTCCACTTCGCCAGCGGCATCATCTTCCGCTACGCCTACCTGACCAACGGATTCGGCCTGCCCGTCATCGGCGGCCTCCTCGCGCTCGCCATCGGAGGATCGAACCTACCGGCCAGCGTCAAGAGATAAAGGCAACACAGATGGCACAGATGACACAGATAGGTGAGCCACGAAGAGCACGAGGTCACGAAGGCCGAAAGCGACCGCCCGGCGGCGCGGCAAAGCCACGAGTCGGCCGCTACGCGGCCGGACCGCCGGGCGTCCCTCTTCTCCGTGCCATCTGTGCCATCTGTGTTGCCTTTTATTTCTTTGGCGGCAACGCGCTCTTCGGAAAGCGCGCGATCACGGTGTGATTGGGGTCCACCATGTTGGCGATGCGAGCGGTGGTGGCCTGTGAGACCACCTGGTACGCTTCCATCTTGTCGAAGCCGTAGTCGTCGACCAGCCATTGAATGAGCTCGACGTAGGCGATGCGCAGCGCGTCGCCGAGCGGACGGATGCTGCCGGCGACCATGATGTTGTCCGCGTCCTCGATGCGCGGCCAGCGGATGCGCTTGCCCTTGATCAGATCGAAGTGCAACGTGACGTCGGCGGTCGACTCCAGGCCGGAGCCGGCGATCTCCCCATCCCCTTGCAGGGCGTGGAAGTCGCCGAAGTAGAAGTACGCGCCCTCGTGGAAGATGGGCAAGTGGACCGTGACGCCTTCGCGCACGTCCGAGGCGTCCAGGTTGCCGCCGAAGTCGCCCGGCCAGAGCCCTCCGAACGCTTCCTGACCCGCCGGCGCGACGGCGATACGCCCGAGCATGGGGCGCAGCGGCAGCTCGATGCGCTTGCTCGCTGAATTCGGCAGGTCGAGGCTGCCGACCATCCGCTGGCGATCCAGCTTCCACACGAATCGTCGTGCCGGGAGCGGGTCGTTGAGGATGCGCGTGCGGCTGTCGCCCGCGACCGCGCTGATGCTGGCCGGCGTGACGTTCGAGATGGCGACGTCTTGATTGGGCGTCAACTTGAGGATGCGGACGACCAGGGTGTCGTTCGGCGTGGCGCCTTCGATGTAGAACGGCCCCACTTCACCGGGCCACGGCCCGGCGGTGGTCGGATCGTAATAGTCGCCGGGCCTCGTGAACGTCCGCGACTGGACGGTCGTGCCGGGCTTCACGCGCAGCACCGGCTCGCGGACGGCGAAGGTCTGTACACCGGTGGTGGGTTCGAAGGTGATGGTCTGCGCCACGCTCGCGCGCGGCGTGGCCACTAACGACAGAGAGACGAGCGACGCGAGGACAGGCGCAATCCCATAGCGCATCATGCGCCGGATTGTCGCATGGATGGCCTGATGTACTGTCCGTCAGCGGTACGTATGAGAAAGCCCTGAGCGACGAACTGTGCGAGCAGCGATTGACATTCGCTGGGATTCAACCCGAACAAACGACTGGCTTGAAGGGCGGTCAGCTTCAGTCCTGGCATCTCCAGGAATTCAGCGCTGACCCGACGCGCGGGATTCGGAGCGACGGGGATGGTGGAGGCCATGTCATCCTCCCGATTGATGGCCTCTCGATCGTGCCCGGTGCCTCGTTGCGAGCACCTGTATTTCGAGACACGAGGGAGACTACACGCAACGTAACGCCGCGCGCACACGCTGTCAAGGACAACCGGACGACTACGGCACCAACTTCATGTGCACGGTTCCAGCATCGTTGCGCATCGACAACATGAGCGTGTCGTTGGCGCGACGAAACGACGTCGAAAGTTGCAACGCTTTCGTAAATTCGGATGCGATGGAGCCTTCGCCGCACGCCATGAGGGTCGCGAGAATCGGGTCGATGGCGAGCGTCGAGCCGGACAGCTTGTAGCTGCCTCGACCGCGATTGCAGTCCAGTTGCGCGACGAGATTGCCGCCGGTCGTGAACTCGACGCGATATTTCTCAGGCGAGGGCGGTGTCACCGTCTTGTCTTTGCCGTACTCGATGCGCTCCAACTGCCAGCGGCCGACGACCGACGACTCATCCGGCTGCGAGTCGCGTGCCGCCGCGTCCTGTATCTCTGGCACCTGTTGCACGGTGATGGTCACGTCGTCGGACGGGTGACCGGCGGTCAGCACGGGATGTCTGGTCGAGGAAATCCATCGCAGCTGTCCGTCGATGGTGATGCGCGCGGACACGGCGTAGGTGCGCTCCGGTCGGACGGCCGCGCCATCGTAGGTCACCGTGAATGGAATCGGGACGTTCTCGCCCGTGGTCGTGACCAGTGTGCTGCCGAGACGCTGCGCCGGGGCATCGGCGCGCGAGACGTCGTCGAGGCTGACCTCGATGACCGCGCCTGCAGGCAGCGCGATCCGTTGCAGGTAGGTGACCCGCCCTGACATCGACTTCGGTGTGGCCGAAGCCGCCGACGAGGGCTGCGTCGGTGACCCATCCGACGCGTCGGATGCGCACGCGGCGCCGATCGACAGCGTGACCGTGATGATCATTCTCGCGAGCATCAGCGAACCTCCTGGCCTATTATCGTCTCGGGCTTGTCTCGCCGTGGCCTGCAAAGGCGACGGCGGACGCCCTTGGGAGGAGTTGTATGGACGACATTCTGAGTGCATTGCTCAACGCGCAGGGCGGCGGCGCGACGCGACAACTGGGCCAGAAGTTCGGCCTCGACGACAGTCAAGTCAGCGCGGCGTTGTCGGCGCTCGTCCCAGCCTTGGCGGCTGGCGTCCAGCGCAACACCTCCACGCAAGGCGGCCTGGACGATCTGCTGGGAGCACTGGTAGGTGGATCGCACCAACAATACGTCGACGACCCCTCGGCGTTCGGGCGCCGCGAGACGGTCGACGATGGCAACGGGATCCTGGGCCATATCTTCGGATCGAAAGAGGTCAGCCGCGAGGTTGCGACCCGCGCGTCGGCCCAGACCGGTATCGGCGCGGACATCCTGAAACAGATGCTGCCGATGGTGGCCGCGATGATGATGGGCGCGATGAGCAAGCGCGCCTCGCAGCCCGGCGGCGCGGCGGCGGGTGGCGGCTTGCTGGATATGCTGTCGCCGATGCTCGATCAGAATCGCGATGGCTCGGCGATCGACGATGTGCTCGGATCGGTCGGCAAGTGGCTCGGCAGTCGGTAGGCCTGAGGCCTGTACGAGCGGGGCGTGGTGTACGAGAATGGGCGTGGGGTCCGCCTTCAGGCGGACCCGGGCCGGCTGAAGCCGGCCCCCACGATAATGAGACGCGGTCTCACCATCATGCTATGATGCGAGACAGTCGGGTTGTACGGCCGCGGTGGCCGTTCACCTGGCTGCCATCGCCATCATGCCGTCAGTTGCTCCAGTTCGTCTCAGTGAGCTCCGCGTCGGAAGCCGGGCCCGGCTTCACGAGGCCCGGCTGGATCCCGCCTCCTCGAGTCTGCTTCGCGCGCTCGGCCTGACCGGCGCCTGCGAGCTTCGCCTGTGCAAGACCGGCGAGCCGTGCATCGTGCAGGTGCGGGCGACGCGCATCGGTCTGTCGAAGGCCGTGGCGGGTGGTATCTTCGTCATTCCCGAGGCCGACGAAGCGGCCTGAGCCTGAGCATGCCGTCCTCCGCAGTGCTCGAAGGCGTCGGCGCCGTCGAGGCCGTTCGCACGGCCGCCCGCGTTGCCCTCATCGGCAATCCCAATACGGGAAAAACGACGCTCTTCAATCGGCTCTGCGGCGCGCGGGCCAAGACCTCCAATTTTCCCGGCACCACGACGTCGACGCGTGTTGGACGCGCCGAGCTGAGCGACCCCCTCCGCCAGGGCTCCGGCGGTCAGGTGCGCGCGCTCGAAGTCGTGGACCTGCCTGGTTTGTACGAGCTCGAGCTCGATGCGCCGGAATCGCGCATCGTCCGCAGCGTGCTCCGCGGCGAAGGCCTCTTCCGTCGTCCCGACGCCGTGATCGTGCTGGTCGATGCGTGCAATCTCACGCGCAACCTCGTGCTCGTCGGGCAACTGCTCGCCTATGACGAGCCTGTCGTGGTCGCGCTGAACATGGTCGACCTCGCCCAGCGGCGTGGCTTGACCGTGGACGCCGCGACGCTCGCGCGGCGGCTCGGGGTGCCGGTGGTGCCGATGGTCGCGCGCAAAGGCGAGGGCCTGGACGCCCTGCGATCGGCGCTGTCCGAGGCGTTGCGCTCGCCGCGTCAGGTGCGGCCCGTCGATCTACCCGCCTTCGCCGCGGCTGCGGCGGGCAGGCCTCAGTCGGTCGAGGCGCTCACGGAGTGGGCGGACGGCATTCTCGTCGATGCCGCAGGCGGCACCCACGCGGTCGGGTCTGACGTCGACACGTTTACCGAGCGGCTCGATCGCGGCTTTACGCATCCGGTGCTCGGCATCCTCGCGTTCCTGGCGATCATGGGCGGGCTGTTCTGGACGCTGTTCGCGCTCGCCACGGTGCCGATGGACTTGATCGAAGCGACGTTCGCGCGCCTTGGCGATCTCGTGACGACGTATCTGCCCGAAGGACCTGTGCGCGACCTGCTCGCGAATGGCATCATCGGCGGCGTCGCCGGCACGATCGTCTTCCTTCCGCAGATCTGCCTGCTGTTCTTCCTGATTAGCCTGCTCGAAGACACGGGGTACCTCGCGCGCGCGGCGTTCGTGATGGATCGGCTGCTGCATCGGTTTGGACTGCCAGGCCATGCGTTCGTGCCGTTGCTGACGTCGCATGCCTGCGCGCTGCCGGGCATCATGAGCACGCGGCTGATTCCCGATCGCCGCGATCGGCTCGCGACGATTCTCGTCGCGCCGTTCATGAGTTGTTCGGCGCGCTTGCCGGTGTACGTGCTGCTGACGAGCCTGTTGTTCGTGGACCGACCGGCGCTCGCCGGCGTGGCGTTCGCGAGCTGCTACTTGCTGGGCGCGATCGCGGGATTGTTCACCGCGTGGCTGTTTGGTCGGACCATCCTCGAGGGACGCGCGCGTCCGATGATGCTCGAGTTGCCAAGCTACAAGGTGCCGTCCCTCATGAATGCGTTGCTGACGGCGAAGGATCAAGGCATCGCGTTCCTCAAGACCGCGGGCACGGTGATCATGGCGATCTGCGTGATCATGTGGTGGCTGAGTGCGTACCCGCAGGTCGAGCCGTCTTCTCAAGTACGGGCATTGCGCGCCGAGGCGGCTGCAGTTGGCGTCGCTGCTGACCGTGCCGAAGCGCTGACGGCTGAAGCGGACCTGCTGCACAAGCAGGAAGAGCAGGCGGGGAGCTTCGCCGGTCGTCTTGGCCGTTTCGCGCAGCCGGTGTTCGAGCCGTTGGGCTACGACTGGCAGTTGACGGTCGGCGTCCTCACGAGCTTCCTCGCACGCGAAGTGTTCGTCTCGACGATGTCCGTGCTCGTGGGCGGTGGAGAGCAGACCGATGTCGACGAGGGCGTCATCTCGCGCATTCGGACGATGACGCGCGACGACGGCTCGCTGGTGTTCTCGCCCGCGACGGCGGCAAGCGCGCTGATCTTCTTCGTCCTCGCCATGCAGTGCCTGCCGACGCTGACGGTGACGCGGAAGGAGACGGGCTCGCTCAAGTACGCGGCGCTACAGCTCGGCTATATGTCGAGCCTGGCCTACGTGGCAGCGCTCATCGTTTACCAGACGTTGCGCGTGGCCGGTGTGCCGTAAGATAGATGGGACGAGCATGATCGAGTTCACCCAGGACATCATCGTGACGTCAGTGGCAGCCTCGGCCCTCGTGCTGGTCGGACGCCGCATCGTCGGCGCGGTCCGTCCAGGAAAAGGGCAGTCGCCGCCCGCGTGTCCCTCGTGCGCATCCGGGGCGGCCGCCTGCACCAAGCCGTCTGCTCATCAGCCGAAGGGCGACGTGCATCCCTTGACGCTCGTCCGGTAGCGTTCCGAGAAGTTGTGAAACGGTTCGTGCGTGACCGTCACTACCTGATGTGACGAGTCCAGAGCTCTCCGCGGACGCCTTCAGCCTTCATCCCCTCCAAACCGAAGCCGGGCAGCGCGCTCGCAAGGGCCTCGGCTGGATCATCGCCCACGTGGACGAGCTACGGCCCGCCGTCGCGATGTCACGGTGGGTGCATGCCGACCGCGCGCGTGTCGCCGCCGCGGAGTGCGCCGTAGCCTGTCAGCCGTTGGCCCGGCTGGCGCCGGTCGAGGATCGCGTCTACGTCGCCTTGCTCGCCGATTGGGTCGAACGGCTGGCCGTGCCCGAGTTGATCGCCTGGGCGCGCTCGGGCGCGCCGGCGTGGTATCGCCCGCTCGTCCTGACCGCGGGGGCGCTCGCCGAATCCGGCGTCCGTGTCGGCGAGCTCGAGACGGCCGTGCGCACCTATGGCCCGCCGACCGCGGTTCGCACGCCGTTCGGTCGCGAGGAGCACCGCATCGACACGGCGTACTGGTGGAGCAAGCTTCGCTCCGACGAGTCGTGCGACGTCGACGTATCGTGTGAGCAGGAGATCAGGCGACTGGAGCTGGAGCCTGTGAACGAGTGGACCGCGCGCCGCGTGCACCTGGCCATCCTCTGCCAGTCGGACTTCGGCAGGGCGCCGGCCCAGGTGTCGCGTCTCGCGCGGCAGCTGCTCCAGCGAACCATGCGCCTGGCGGTGGCGCGTCGGCATGCCGACCTGGCGGCCCAGTCGGCGTTTGCGTGGTGGTGCCTCGGTCTCGGGTGGTCGGATGGGTTACGAGCGGTGCTGTCGTGCGCCGCACAAGCGCAGCGACCATCCGGAGCGTTCGTGCCGCGTCTGCGTCTGCCGGACGTTGGCATCGACGAGACCGAGCAGTGTTATCACGCGACGCTGATGGGGGTGCTGGGATGTCTCGCCATCGCCGCGCTCGCCCGTCGGCGGTCCGATCAGGACGGATCGAGCGAAGCGGAGAACACCGCGAACGCCGCCCAGTAGTACGGCTTGCGGAAGTTGCCCCCGCTCTTCAACAGCGAGAGCTTGGCGTCGCGCAGCGCTACCGCCGGCGCCGCGCCGGCGCCGAGGCGCGCATAGAAGCGCTCCATGAGCAGGGCGGTGGACTGATCGTCCACGTCCCACAGCCCCGCGACCACCTGGCGTGCGCCGGCGCGAAGAAACGCCCAGGCAAACCCCACGAGCCCTTCGCCGCCATAGGCGCGTCCGCCCGCACTGCGGCACGCCGAGAGCGTCACGACATCCGCGGTCAACCGCAGAGCGACAACATCGCGGGCGTACAGCTTGTAGCTCAGGCCCGCGTCGTGAGGCTTGGGGCCTGGGGCCTGCTCGAGCGGCTGGAGGCTTGGAGGCTTGGAGGCCTGGAGACTGGTTGACAATTGTAGGGGCGGCTCACGAGCCGCCCCTACGGCCGAGGGTTCTGGCGACAGCAGGATCGCCGAGTCGAGTGGGCTCTCGGCGCTAGCGGTGGCGTGGGCGGCGAAGTGGATCAGGCTGTAGCGTTCGGGCTGGCGCGCGGTGACGCTGCGGGGCGTGGCCTCGGCCCCGCGGAGCGTGTCGGTTTTCCCGCCGAACGCCTTCGTGATTCCAGAAAGCTCGTGGCCCGCGAACGTCAGCGGCGGCAACGTCTGATCGACGTGCGCTGGATCGCCGACCAGCAGCAGCGACCGTTCGGCATGCGCGCGCGTCGGCTGCGATTCGGCCGCGAGCGCGAGCGACGGTGTCACCGTCACCGTCACGTCCTCGATCCAGTAGTGCGGCTGTGGTGACGACAGCGGCAGCATGTCGAAGCTCAACCCGTGCAGCGCATCGTCCGGGACGATCACGATGCTTGGGCTGGTGGGGCTGGTGAGGCGGGTCGGGCTGGTTGGGACGGCGTCGAGGACGGGTTTCAGGAGCACGTCGGCCAGCTTGTTGCCAGGCGATGTCGTTGACGCGAGCGGGTCGGCAAGCGAGATGGTGACGAAGTCCCGATAGCCGCGCACGAGCGCCGCGATCTCGTCGCGAGGGGGAAGCGTCACCGCCTTGATGCCGTCGCCAGTGACGATCCACACGAACGATCGCGCCGGCGCCAGCCAGTACGAGAGCAGCGTCGATCGCGTGCGCGCGGCGAGCTTGACGAAGGCAGTCGCCGGCACGCGCCCCGGGCGCGCGACGCCCTGACGTTCAGCCAGCACTCGCGCGCGACTCGACTCGGCGACTTCCAACGCGCGCTCGATATCGCCGTGTTCCATCAGCGCGTCGACGTAGTCTTGGTGGAAGCTGATCAGTCGAGACAGGAAGGTGAGCCGGTACTCGCGCGTGAGAAGGTCGGCGCGCGTTCGTTCGATGAGGCTGAGCGCCTTCTCGTAGTGCGTAATCGCCAACTCGATGCGCTTGGACTGATAGTGGACGAGCGCCAGGCCGGCATGTGACAACCAGGCCGGGTATGGGTCGTCGCCGGCACTTTGGATCGCTTCCTCGAACGCCGCGATGGATTCGCTGCTGCGCCCCCGACCGTTCAGGATTCGGGCCCGATTGTAGAGGTTGTACATGACCCTCGTCGAACCGGCGGCCTTCTTGAGCTCGATAGCGCGGTTGTTGAAATGCTCGGCTCGGTCCCAGTCCTGGACGTCACCGTACGCTTGCGCGAGGTCGCCTGCCCAGTACGCGGCATCATTCGAGTACCCTTCCGCCGTCGCGATGTCGAGCGCGCGCTGCAGGTGAGCCAGACCTTGTGAACGCTGTCCCTGCAGGAGCAGCGTGACGCCGAGCTCGCCGAGTGCCAGTTGGTGATATTGCTTGAGGCCGGCTCGTTCGTGCCCTTCGGCCGCGCGTTGCTGAGCGGCGACGGCGCGATCGAAGTCGCCGAGGCGCGAATAGCAGACGCCCGCATTCGCAAGCGCGATCCGATGAACCATCGACGACTCGATCGAGCGATCGGTCAGGACCTGCTCGAAGTACCCGAGCGCTTCGTCGAATCGACTCCGGACGAAACGGCTCATGCCGAGGTTCAAGAGCACCGCGCCGCGCTGGTAGGCAACTGCGTCGGTGGTCTCGTTCAGCGCGTCCAGCAGGGTGCGGTCGGCGACATCGAACTTACCCTGGCGTAGCAAGCGCTGAGCGCGGAGGATCGTGGCATCGAGTGCAACCTCCGGGAGTCCAGCCGCTTGTGCTTCGGCGGCGACCGTGGAGAGCGCCGCCATCGCCGCGTCGGATTGTCCGGTTAGAACCTGCAAATATGCCGCGAGGTACGCTCGTCGCGGCCGCAGCGAATCAAACGCCGACGCTTCGGGCAGAGGCTCTTCGAGAATTGCCGCCGCTGGTTCGCGCTGCAGCTGCAGCAGATAACTCTCGGCCTCCAGCAGGCGGAGCTCCCACCGCAATGCGAGATCGGCGTTGTCCCCGGCGTGTTGAGCACCGTCGCGCGCGAGCGTAGCGGCCTCCGCCAGTCGTCCTGCCCTGAGTGCCGCGCCCGCGCGCTGCAGCGTCTCCCGTGGGCTCTCTCGTGTCTCGCTGCACGCGAAGAGCGTGAAGAGCGCGACGAACGCACCACTCGCAATTCGCAAAGGCTCGCGCCTCGAATCCTCACGGAGCCGGAGGATACCAGCCGCCGTTCTGGTCGTACTCCGAGCACGCATAGTACCCGCCGACGGGCGAGCCGAACTTCACCCGAACCATCGTGACGCGTCGCGACTCCGGGCTCATGAGGATCTCGCCGAAGTACACGGTGCCGAAGTCCGGGACGATCACGCCATGGCGTGTGAGCGTCGCCGTCGGGTGCTTGCCCCTTCTACCCCATGCCAGTTCGCCCACCATCGTGCCCAGGATTACCGTCTCTGGACGTACGGCTCCGGTCGATCCGTCGGCGCGCGCAGTCGGCCTGGCTTCACGGAACAAGCAGTCTTTCGTGTCTTGCATGAAGGTGGCGTCGGCGCTCGCGGTCTGCACCTTCGAGAACGTATCGAGCTGTTCGAAGAGGCTCTTGTTGAGCGTGACTTTCAGCGGGAAGCCATCGATGACGACCTCGTCGATTGATGTCTTCTTGGGAACGATCTTGACCGAGGGCTCGTCCCCGGGTTTGCCGCTGAACGAGATCAGCTGCCCCCCAACCCACCCGATGCTCAGACGCGGATGCCCGCGACCGTCGGGTGGCTGTTCGCCGAGCAGCGCCTTGGGACCCTTTCCGAAGACCACATCCTCGACCGACGCGCCCACGGTGGTCGTCGTGGTCAGCGAGTCCTCGGGCACGTCGCCGCGCGACATGAGCACTGCCCGTTTGAAATCGTCGAACGTGGCGATGGCTTCTGTCTGCGCCTCGCCCACGCGCACGAAGCCGTCCACGAACTTCGCGGGCCTCGACTGCCCGATCGATCGGCCGCCGACGACGGTGAGCGAGCTCGTGGCGCCGGTGATCAAGATGTCAGGCTTGCTCAGGCGCGCGTCGTCGCGGCGCAAGATCTGCCCGCCGTGCGCTGACGCGTTCGCGCGGAAAACGAACCTGCGTGTCAGTTCCATGGTGTCCTGTCGTTGTGGAGATTGCGTGCCGAGAGATTACTGTGTCACGACGACAAAGCGGTAGGAAAGTGTGCTGCCGGAGCCATCGGCCGCGCGGAGGGCCAAGGTGTAACGGCCGGGCGCCATCACCTTGCTGGGAACGAGCAGCAGGAGCGGTGTGCCCGGCGGCGGCGCCGACACTCGCCCAGATGCCACCACCGTGCTCTGGTCGGTCGCGAGGTCGTACTGGAGCTCTGGCGGCAGCGGGTCGAGGTTGACGTCCAGCGACATCGAGACGAACGGCACGCCAGGCTGAAGACTGATCTCGGTGTCGGCGCCGCGGCTCACCGGCCGCAGCACGACCGGCGCCAACGCCTGCGGGCGGGCGATCGACTCCAGCTCCGGGATGACCACCAGCGACTGATAGCCGACGGCCATGAACAGGGCCGCGGCGGCCGCGAGCGAGACCAGGCGCAACGGACTCGGACGGGATCCCGGCTTCTCCTTGGCGGTTTGCCCCGATGCCGGCGCTTCCGCGGTCGCCTCTTTCAGCGCCATCCCCAGCCGGATCTCCTCCGCGCACTCGGGACATTCGAAGTAATGGGCCTCGAAGCGATATCGCTCGAGCTCCGCCATCTCCTCGAGCAGGTATCGTTCCGCCGCCTTCGATATGACCGCTTGATCGTGCCGCATGGTCGCTTCGTTCATCCTAGTGATCGGACCGGTCGGAACGTTTCACAGAAACTCACTAGCTCGGCTGTCATCGGTCCGTCAGGGCCTGTTTAGCCCGTCCCTTTGCCCGGTGCACCAATACCCGTAGGTACTCGCGGTCCACGCCGAGCTCCCGGCAGATGTCGTCCTTGTCGCGCTCGTCGAAGAACAGCCACTGCAGCAGCAGGCGGTCCTTCGCCGGGAGCGTATCGACGGCCCGCCGGACCCGCGCGCGATCCTCGTTGCTCAGGAGATGCGATTCCACGGACGCCTCGGTCGCGGCAGGCTCGGGCGCGTCCTCTTCGTCCAGCTCGAGCGACAGCTTGGACTCGCTACGGTAGAGCTCGAACAGCACGTTGTTGCAGACGGTGTTGACGAACGCCCCAAGCCCGCCAGGCGACGTCAGGCCCTTGGTCCGGATGGTCGTCAGCACGCGCAGAAACGTCTCCTGCTTGGCGTCTTCGACGAGCGACGGCGAGCGCAGGCGAGACCTGAGCTTCGCGACCAGGAGGGTGTTGAAGTACTCGGTGAAGTGTCGCTCGACCTCCGGGTCGCCGGCCGCCAATTGCTGCAAATACGTTGCGTCGAATTCGTAGCGGATCAAACTGGGCAAATCGCAGCGATTCTACACTCCACAGGAGCGTTCCACACGAGGGTGCCGCACGTCGGTGCCACGCGGTGGTTCCTCACAGAGGTTCGGTTCCACGCGGAGGTTCCTCACGGAGGTTGGGTTCCATGCGGAGGTTTTGGATGAGGTTCCTCACAGTGGTGCAGCTAGGATGTGAAGAACCTCCGCGGAACCCTCGTTGAGCCTGCGTGTGGAACTGGTGAGGAATGCCTGTGTGGCACCCTGGTGAGGAACGGACGTAATATTTGATTCATGAGTACCGTGACGGTCGACGGCACGGAGCGCCCGATCACGCTCGATCTCGCCGGTGGCCGGATCGAGCTCTCGGTCGACGGTCACGTCGCCTACATCGGCTTCCGCATGGCCGGAAAGCGCCTGTCCGCGATGCACACCGAAGTGCCGGCCGCGCTCCGCGGCAAGAAGATCGGCGACCACCTCGCACGCGCCCTGCTCGACTACGTTCGGCACGAAGGGCTGCACATCGAGCCGTTCTGTCCGTTCGTCGCCGCCTACATCAAGCGCCACGCCGAGTACGCTGATCTCGTCGCCCCTGACTTCGTCTCCTGAGCGACTGCTACGGGATCGGAATGTCGCCCAGCATCCCGAGAAAGGTCACGAGGCCCGCGGCTGGGTTCGAGCTGAACGAGACGTAGAAGCCGCCGTCCGATGGTCGCCACACGGCCAGGTCGGTCTTGCCGTCGTGATCGTAGTCGGCCGGCACGGGCATATCTCCAGGCTGGCCAAACTGAAACGAGTGAAAGAACAGGTTGTTGTACCGAATCCACCATGTCGCGTCGCTTGGCCGAAACACGGCAATGTCGGTCAGGAGATCGCCGTCGTAGTCTGCGGCGACTGGGATGTCGCCCGGCGCTCCCCACATGGTGGCGCCGCTCGTCGGGAGGCTGCTCGCCTCGAGGGCACCCGTGGCATCGTCGGCGTGGAGCAGCTG
>DAINCF010000069.1:0-19195 GCA_036732565.1 Vicinamibacterales bacterium | reverse complement strand
CGTCGGTCCTGAGATGCTGGTTGGGGTGTGTCTCACGCGCTCCGAGCACGTGCCGGTCGCGCTCCTCGCCGTGATGAAGACGGGAGGGGCGTATCTCCCGCTCGATCCCGATCTACCCCCTTCGCGCCTCTCGTGGATGATCCGGAACTCGGGTACGCGGCTCGTGCTGAGTGAGGACCAGCACGCGGGGGCCCTCGCAGCCTTCGACGTCGACGTGATCCTGCTCGATCACACGGTCGAGCGCGGCGCGTTTCCAACGGCGGCGGGCCATCGGCCCGAGCCGCATGGCGATCATCTCGCCTACGTGCTCTACACGTCGGGATCGACTGGCCAGCCCAAAGGCGTGCAGATTCCCAGGGGCGCGCTCGCCAACTTCGTGCACGCGATGCGCGAGGCGCCGGGCATTGCCGCGAACGATGTGCTCGTAGCCGTCACGACGCTGTCGTTCGATATCGCCGCGCTCGAGATCATCCTGCCCTTGACCGTCGGCGCCACCGTCGTCATCGCGACCCGTGAGGAGGTCGTCGACGGCCGTCGTCTGCTCGCACTGGCCAAGCGGACGGGGGCCACGATGATGCAGGGGACGCCGACGACGTGGCGCCTGTTGATCGAGGCCGGGTGGACGGATGTGCCGGCGCTCAAAGCCCTCGTCGGCGGCGAAGCGCTGCCGCCCGACCTGGCCGACGCGCTCGTCGGCCGCGCCACGGATGTGTGGAATCTCTATGGGCCGACCGAGACGACGATCTGGTCGACCATCGAACGCATCACCCCGGACACTCGTGTGATCGGCATCGGAAGGCCCGTCGCCAACACCGAGGTGTACGTCCTCGACACCTCCATGCAGCTGGCGCCCATCGGCGTGCCCGGCGAGCTCTACATCGGCGGCGAGGGCCTGGCGCGCGGCTATCTCGGGCATCCGGACCTGACGGCAAGCCGGTTCGTGCCGAATCCGTTCTCGGGCCGTCCCGGTGCGCGCCTCTACCGCACGGGGGATCGGGTGCGGCTGCGACCCGAAGGCCGACTGGAGTACCTCGGGCGCTTGGACACGCAGGTGAAGCTGCGTGGATTTCGCATCGAGCTCGGGGAGATCGAAGCGGCCATGAGCGAGGACCCGAGCCTCGGCTGCGCGGTTGCCGTCGTTCGCGGCGAAGGGGATACCGCGACGCTCGTGGCGTACGTGATCCGGAGGCCAGGCGCGCGTATCGACGAGGCGGCGCTGCGGGCGCATCTTCGAGAGCGGCTCCCAGCCTATATGGTGCCGTCGACGTTCGTCGAGCTCGACACGCTGCCGCTGACGCCGAACGGGAAGATCGACCGCAAGGCGCTGCCCGCGCCGGATGCCGCCCTGTCCGTACGCGGCGCGGAGATCATCCTGCCGCGCAGTCACATGGAGCAAGCTCTCGCGCGCATCTGGTGCGATCTCTTGAAGATCGATCGCGTGGGCATCGCGGACGACTTCTTCGCCTTGGGGGGCCATTCGCTGATGGCGATGCGGCTGGTGGCCGAAATTCACGATGCCTTCCGCGTGGCGCTCGAGCCCAGCACGTTGTTCACGCATTCGACGCTCGCCGCGCTCGCCGAGCACATCGACGGCAGCCAGACCTCCGGAAAGGGCAACCCGCGCAAGAAGTCAACGCTTGTCGCGCTGGCGCGCGGCGGCTCCGGCGCGCCGTTGTTCTGGGTCCACGGCGTGGGTGGCGAGGTGTTCAGCTACATGAGCCTGTCGCAGCATCTGGCCGCGGCGCGGCCGGTGTTCGGCTTCGCGGCCGATTGGACGCGGCTAGGGAGCGACGGACCAGTGACGGTCGAGCGGATGGCCGAGCGCTACGTGCGCGAGCTGCGCGCCGCGCATCCCCACGGTCCGTATCATCTCGGCGGCTTCTGCTCGGCGGCGCTGCTGGCGTTCGAGATGGCACGGCAGCTGGAGTTGGCGGGAGCACAAGTGGGGCTCGTCGCGGCGGTGGACTTCCAGGCGGCGCCGCCAACGACTCCAACGTCGCGGCTCTAGACGCTCGGCGCGTTCTGAGAAACGTTCCGCGCTGGTGGGGGCAGGATGCCAGCCTGAGAGCCCCAACCGAGCTGCTCGGACGGCTCCAGAGCCTCTCCCGGCGGACGGCCGGGCGTCTCGCGGCGCGCGCCCGCGGCCTCCACGGTCAAGCGCCAGGCGCCGTCGATTTGCGCGATCAGCTCGGCATGTGGCGGTTCCCGGACTATCAACTGCCGATGCTCGAAGCGCATCATCAAGCGCTGTCCCGCTATCGACTGAAGCCGTGCCACACGCGTGTCGCGGTGTTTCTCCCACAAGCGGCGCCGTTCTTCGGGCCGTTCCCGGAGCAATACGATCGCGGATGGTATCGGCTCGCCGCGGGCGGGATCGACGAGCACCTGATGCCAGGCTCCCATACCACGATGCTGACCGAGCCGTTTGCGGCGGAACTTGCGCGCCGGCTGGAGGCCTCGATCCAGCGGGTCGAACAAGAGCTCAGCCACGAGACAGCTGCCGCGAGCGCCTGACGCCCAGCCCGAACGACCCATGCAGGGCGGCCGTCGATGTAAGATCGGCGGTCGCATCGATGGGTCAAGACGCCAGCCCAGATCCAATCAATCTGTTTCGCGTTGTCAAGAACGCCGACGGGCAATACGCAATCGTACCTGCCTACGTGACGAACCCTCCAGGATGGGAGGATGCAGGCGCCACCGGCTCGTCTGAAGACTGCGAGGCCTTCGTCCGCGCGCACTGGACCGACATGCGGCCCCCACGCGCTCGGGGAGACAACCGATAGCGTACGTAGCGCAGGCCTTCAGGCCTGCAACCACGTCGGTACGCCGGCTCTCACCGCTGAGGCAGCCTGAAGGCCTGCGCTACGTAGCGCTTACGACGCGCGGCCGAGGAACAGGAGGAAACGGCCGGCGGCATCGATCCATTGCCCGGCGGAGCGGAAGCCCGCGGCTTCGAGGCCGGCCCGAAAGGCCGTCGGTTCGTACTTGTAGGAGCTTTCGGTCCAGATGCGCTCGCCCGATTCGAACTCGATCGACAGAGCGGCCCTCTCGATCCGAACGGTCTGCTCCCTCAGACTCTCCAGATGCATCTCGACCCGCGACTCCGCCCGATTCCAGACGGCGCGATGTGCGAAGGCGTCGAGATCGAAGGTCGCGTCGAGCTCATGATTCAACCGCACCAGCAGGTTCCGGTTGAACGCGGCGGTCACCCCCAGCGGATCGTCGTAGGCGAGGCGTAGCTCGCGCTCCGGCTTCACCAGGTCGGCGCCGATCAGGAAGTAATCCCCAACGCGAAGGCTGGCCCGGACCGCGCGTAAGAACGCCGCGGCGCCCTCGGGATCGAAGTTGCCGATATTCGACCCGAGGAAGATCAATAGCGCGGTCTCCCGTGTCGATCGCGCGGACGCGATGCGCTGCAGGCCCTCCTCGTACTGATCCTGATGGGGCACGACGAGCGTGCCGGGAATCTCAGCCAGGGTCCGTTCCGCGGTTTCCAATGCCGCGGCCGACACGTCGACGAGGTGGACGGTGCGCGGCGACGGCACGACGCCGAGCAATCGCGCGAGCTTCTCCCCGCTCCCGCTGCCGAGCTCGCCGACGATGGGCGGGTTGCCGGCGAGGCGGAGGATGTCGCGCGCATGCGCGTCGATCAGACGGGTCTCCGCGCGGGTGACTGGATACCACGGCAGACGACAGATGGCATCGAACAGCGCGGAGCCGAGCGCGTCGTAGAGATACCGCGACGGCAACTGCCGCGGCGTCTGCGTCAGGTAGTGCCGCACTTCGCGGGCGAAGGCGTCGACGTCGATGTGCGAGGCCGCGAGACGGACCGCCTGTCCGCCGTAGCCTTGGCGAAGGCGGGCGGTCGTCCCGCTCATCGCACCTCCTCCACGCACCTGAACGTGGCGTAGACGTAGGGATAGCGCGGACGGAACCAGTTGCGAAACGTCGGTCGCAGGAGCTCCTGTGCCGTGGCCGTCGACGCGCCCTTCATGACGTAGTGCTGGCCGTCGAAGAAGTCGGCGGAGTATTCGGGATAGGACGCCGAGGCGACGAAGCCGGGGAAGGGCGCGAACACATCGCCCGTCCACTCCCAGCCGTTGCCCACGAGATCGTCCACGCCCCAGACCGAACGTCCGGCCGGATGCGTGCCGACGGGCTCGGGCTCCCAACTCGAGAAGTCGAACACGCCCCGCGTGGCGTCCGGTGGGGCCGACCCCCACGGGTAGACGCGACCGTCATCGGGGTCGCCGTACGCCGCGCGCTGGTACTCGGCCTCGGTCGGCAGCCGCCGGCCGCGCCATCGCGCGTACGCCGACGCCTCCGCGTGCGTCACATAGACCGGCCATTGCATCGGTAGCGGGATGAGCTCGAACATGCCGCGCCACGCCCACCGATCGTCCTGGCGCATCCAGAAATGGGGGTGCGTCATCGACGACTGTTGGAGCCATTCCCAATCACGCGGGTCCCACCACGCCGGATCGCGATACCCGCCGGCCTCGACGAACGCGAGGTAATCGCCGTTGGTCACATTCACGCGCTCGATGCGAAACGCCGGGACGATGTCACCGACCGCGGGGAACTCGTTGTCCCACCCGAACGGGATCGCAAGCGGTGCGACACCTCGTGCGGCAGGTCCCTCCGGAATGAAGACATCGTCCGTGGTCGCGACTGGACCGTCGAGTACGGCTTGGTAGCCGGCCGGCCGCACCTTCCGATCGTAGGGAAGCTCGTGCCACATATAGAGCAGTGTTTCCTGATGCATCGCCTCGTGCTCCAGCACGGTGAAGACCGCATTGCCGCGGTCCATCAGCGGATGTCTGGCCTGGACCAGCTCGGCGTTGGCGAGCGCATCGAGAATGCGGGCGTCGGCTTCGCGCACGAACTCGTGCACCTCCTCGCGGGTCGGCCACTTCGAGGCCTCGTTCCCGGCCTTCGTGTCCTCATCAGGATCGATCCCGCGGGCGAACAGCCGTTCGAGTGCCTCGTCGATGCCCGGCTGGCCAAGCCCGCGTTTGAGGAGCGTGTTCAACGTGAAGGCGGGGATGTGGCCCTCGTAGAACACAACCGGATTGCGCAGCGCAATCGGACGCTCGTAGTACGTTTCTGGTGTGAGGAGGTCGAACAGCGCGCGGGTACGCGCGCGGTTCTTGAGATGCCACGACACGATGGCCGCGCGATCGAGTTCGACACTTTCTTGAAGAGGCATGAAAACCCTCGCTAGCTCGGCAGTCGGCAATCGGGAGTCGGCAGTCACGACCCTTCACAGAGCGTCGATCCTGCCCAAGACTGCCGACTGCCGACTGCCGACACTGGCCCAGCTCCTTTGATGCCTGCAAACTTCGTGCGGTTCTGCAAATTCGGTCCTCTCGTAGGGGCGGTTCGCGAACTGCCCTTACGCGGGGACCGCGGCTCGAGGGTGCGTCGTGATCTGATACGGTGGTGGTGTGGGCGCCATCATTCTCTTCGACGGAACCTGCGCGTTCTGCGAAGGGTCGGTGCGTTTCATCGCCCGGCGCGATCCCGAGGGCTACTTCCGCTTCGGCGCGTCGCAGTCCGAGTCGGGCGAACGCGTGCTGGCCGCGCGCGGTGTCACCCGCAGCGCCGCTCGCAGCATCGTGCTGATCGAAGACAACCAAGTGTTCTTGAAGTCTACTGCCACGCTGCGCATCGCGCGGCGCCTGCGCTTTCCGTGGAATCTCGCCGCCATCTTCCTGGTGGTCCCGCGCCCACTCCGCGACGCGGCCTATGGGGTGGTGGCGGCCGTCCGCCACCGCATCGCCGGCGCATCGAACGCCTGTGAGATCCCGCCGCCGGAGATTCGAGAACGGCTGATCTAACAGGCTTTTGCGTGGGGGCCGGCTTTAGCCGGCCCTGTCTGGTCCGCCTAAAGGCGGACCCCACGAACCCTAAAGGCGGACCCCACGAACGCTATCGTCCTCCTTGCCCGATTGGCTGCCGTCGAGTACCATGAGGAGTTTACGGAGGCGGTCGCGTGCCGCGCCGTGAGCAGTCGGACCGAAATCCCATGCAGCCGGTCGCAAGCGAGCTCGGCGCCATCGTGGTCCGCGGCGCTCGCACACACAATCTCAAGAACATCGACGTCAGTCTGCCCGCCGGCCAGCTCATCGTCATTACCGGCGTGAGCGGCTCGGGCAAGTCGTCGCTGGCCTTCGACACCATCTACGCCGAAGGGCAGCGTCGCTACGTCGAGTCGCTGTCCGCCTACGCCCGCCAGTTCCTGGAGCGGATGGAGAAGCCCGACGTCGACGGCATCGACGGCATCTGCCCCTCCATCGCGATTCGGCAGAAGAACAGCGTGCGCAATCCCCGGTCGACCGTGGGGACGGTGACCGAGATTCACGATTACATGCGCCTGTTGTTCGCGCGCGTCGGGCGCACCTACTGCCGTCAATGCGGGCAGGAAGTCGTTCGCGAAACGGCGGAAGTGGTGGCGACGAGGCTGCTGTCACTGCCGGCCGGCCGACGTCTGCTCGTCGGTTTCGACATGCCCGTCGTGGCGTTTACGCAGACGGCGTCAGGCGCGGACGTGGATGGCAGCGAATCCGACGAGCTGGTCGAGCGCGAGGACACCGAGGTCGAGATGCCGCTGCCGCTCAACGGCGCCCAGACCGACGCGATCGCCGAGACGATCGACGTGCTTCGTCGCAAGGGCTTCGCGCGGCTGCTGGTGAACGGCCAGGCCGTGACGCTCGACGAGGTCGACCCGGCGGCGTTGCGACAGAGTGTGTTCCTGCCCGTGGTGATCGACCGGCTGCGCGTCGAGGGTGACCTGCGCGGCCGCCTGACGGACTCGATCGAGATCGCGTACCTCGAAGGCGGCGGCGCCGCGTGGGCCGTCGAGCTACCGGACGACCCGGAGGGTGAGCCGATCCGGCACGTGTTCTCCGAGCGCTTCGAGTGCCGGCGCTGCCACATCACCTACGAGGACCCGCAGCCGCGTCTGTTCTCGTTCAACAACCCGTTCGGTGCCTGTGCGACGTGCCACGGCTTCGGCAACATCATCGAGCTCGACATGGGTCTGGTCGTGCCCGACCCGAGCAAGAGCATCGCGCAGGGCGCGATCGAGCCGTGGAGCAAGCCGCACTACCGGATGCATCTCGCCGAGCTCAAGCGGGTGGCCAAGGTCCGGGCGCTTCGTCTCGATGTGCCCTGGCGCGATCTCTCTGATGCCGAACGCACGCTCGTGATCGAGGGTGACGGCGAAGAGTACGAAGGCGTGCGCGGATTCTTCCGGTGGCTCGAGCGCAAGAAGTACAAGGTGCACGTGCGGGTGTTCCTGAGCCGCTACCGTGGGTATCAGACGTGCCCGGATTGCGGCGGCACGCGGCTGCGGCGCGAAGCGCGGGACGTGCAGGTCGGTGGGTTGACGATCGACAAGGTCTCCGCGTTGACCGTCCGTGAGGCGCAGCGGTTCTTCGCCGCGCTGGCGCTGTCCGAGAAGGAATCGGCGATCGCCGAGAAAGTGCTCGGCGAGATTCGTCGGCGGCTCGGCTTCCTGGGCGACGTCGGCCTCGACTACCTGACATTGGATCGGTTGTCGTCGACGCTGTCGGGTGGTGAAGCGCAGCGCATCAACCTCGCGACCTCGCTCGGATCGGCCCTGGTCGGCACGCTGTACGTCCTGGACGAGCCGTCGATCGGCTTGCACACCCGCGACAATCAGCGGCTCATCGCCATCCTTCGTCAGCTTCGCGATCAGGGCAACACCGTGCTCGTGGTCGAGCACGACGCCGACATGATCACGGTGGCCGATCACGTCATCGACATGGGCCTCGGCGCCGGCGAGCATGGCGGGCGCGTCATTCACGCCGGCACGCTGGAGTCGCTGAGGGCGGAACCGCGGTCGCTGACCGCGAAGTACCTGCGCGGCGAGCTGTCGATCCCGATCCCGGTCAGTCGTCGCAAGGGCTCGCCGCAGCGGATCCGGCTGCGCGGCGCGACCGAGCACAACTTGAAGGACGCGTCGGTCGAGATCCCGCTGAATACCTTGACAGTGGTCACCGGCGTCAGTGGATCGGGCAAGTCGACGCTGGTGCACGACGTGTTGTACGCGGCGCTCAAGCGCGTCAAAGGCGATTGGGATCGCCGCGTCGGCGCCCACGCCAAGCTCGAGGGCCATGAGTTCGTCAGCGACGTCGTGCTCGTCGATCAGGCGCCGATCGGCCGAACGCCACGATCCAATCCCGTCACCTACTTGAAGGCGTTCGATCCGATTCGCGAGCTGTTCGCGGCCACGAAAGACGCGAGGGCGCGCGGGCTGACCGGCAGCCACTTCTCGTTCAACGTTCCGGGCGGGCGCTGCGAAGCGTGCCAAGGCGAAGGCGAAGTCCGCGTCGAGATGCAGTTCCTGGCGGATGTCTTCGTGCCCTGCGATCAATGCGACGGCAAGCGGTTCAAGCCGCAAGTGCTGGAGGTGAAGTACCGCGGCAAGTCGATCATCCAAGTCCTCGACCTGACCGTGCGCGAGGCGCTGACGTTCTTCGGGAACACCCCGAAGGTGCTGCGGCGGCTACAGGTGCTCGACGAGATCGGCCTGGGGTACTTGCGCCTCGGACAGCCGGCGACGACGTTGTCGGGTGGCGAGGCGCAGCGGATCAAGATCGCCGCGCACCTGGCCTCGCATGCCGGCGAGCGGCTCCTGTACATCCTCGACGAGCCGACGACGGGTCTACACTTCGACGACATCGCGAAGCTCCTGTCGGCGTTCCGCAAGCTGCTGGAAGCGGGGCATACCTTGATCGTCATCGAGCACAACCTCGATGTGATCAAGACCGCCGATTGGATTATCGACCTCGGGCCCGAGGGCGGCGAGGACGGCGGCCGGGTGATCGCGATGGGCACGCCCGAGCAGGTTGCGCACGAACCCGCCTCTCATACCGGACGGTTCTTGCAGGAGATTCTGTCGTCAGGCAAGATGCTCCAGACCGTTGGTCGCTGAGGTCGGTCCGGCTCAAGCCGGCCCCCACGCCAGACGGCGCGACGCGGCGGACGACAGGAAGACCGGCGCGCAGGCCCGCGCGTACTTGCTCGAACCGGGATTGGTGTCCTGATTCTCAAACGCGATTTCTACGATCGGCCGACGCTCGACGTAGCGCGCGATCTGTTGGGCAAGGTCCTGGTGCATCGCACGCCCGACGGCGCCACGGCGGGTGCGATTGTCGAAGTCGAGGCCTACATCGGCGAAGACGACCCCGCGTGCCACGCGGCGCCTGGGCCGACCAAACGCAACGCTCCGCTGTATGGCTCACCCGGCGTGGCCTACGTCTACTTGAACTACGGTCTCCACTACATGGTCAACGCGGTAACCGAGTCGAAGGGCTCGCCGGCCGCCGTGCTGATCCGCGCGCTGGAACCGGTGGAAGGCGTGGCGCTGATGCAGCGCCGGCGCCGCTCGACGAACTGGCGGAGAGGGAAGCCGGACGTCCCCGAGCATCATCTGTGTCGTGGTCCCGGCAACCTCACCTGCGCGCTCGGTATTTCCCTCTCCGAGAACACGTTGCCGCTTACCCGTACGCCGCTGACCATCGAAGACCGCGGCATCGCGGTCCGCGAGGTCGCCTGGAGCCCACGCATCGGCATTCGCGTCGGCACCGAGCGGCCGTGGCGGTGCGTGGTGACGGGGCATCGATCCGTTTCGGGCTGACAGGCGCTGACGGCCGTGGAGCTCCAGAGTAGCCGCCGCCGTACGCTCAGGAATCGCTAGCGGCCAGTAGCGGTCGGACGTGGGTCGCGCCGAAGGGTGACCGACAGTTGCTGGCGCGGCAACTGGATGCCGCGGGCGTCGAAGGCCTTCTTGATGCGCCGCCGCAGCTCGCGTCCCACGTCCCACTGCTTGAGCGGCACCGTCTTCACCCGCACCTTGACGGTGACCTGCGACTGGCCGAAGTCGTCCACGCCGAGCACCTCCAGCGGCTCGAGCATGAACGGGCCGAAGGCGGCGTCCTGCTTGAGCTC
This sequence comes from Vicinamibacterales bacterium, assembly GCA_036732565.1. GTDB lineage: Bacteria > Acidobacteriota > Vicinamibacteria > Vicinamibacterales > UBA2999 > JAIVJN01. The sequence goes on along the minus strand of DAINCF010000069.1, from coordinate 9,217 downwards.
GTCGGCGGTGGCGCGTACGGCGTCGATCACGCGATCGGAGTCCTCGCTGAAGTCGATACCGAGATCGATCACGTAGTACGAAAAATCCTTCGTCAGATTCGCGAGCGTCTTGATCTCGCCGTTCGGGTACACGTGCACTGTGCCTTGAAGATCGCGCAGCACGATGGTCCGCAGGTTGATCTGCTCGACGAGCCCCCCGGTGCCGTTGACCTGGGCGACGTCGCCGACGCGCACTCGATCCTCGACGATGAGAAAGAACCCGGAGATGACGTCGCGGACGAGCGTCTGCGCGCCGAACCCGATGGCGAGGCCGAGAATGCCCGCGCCCGTCAGCACCGGGGTGATGTCGACGTCGAGCTCGCGCAGCATCATCAGCGCCGCGGTTCCCCAGATCAAGCCCGACAGGGTTCGCGTGGCGAGGCCGGCGACCGTCTGGGCGCGCTTGCGCCGTTCGAGCGACGCGAGGTCGGTGCCGATCGCGATATCGCGCTCGGCGCGTGAGATGAGCCCGGCGAGCAGACGCACCACCACGAAGGCCAGCACGAGGAGGCCGGCAATGCGCACGCCCCGCTCGGCGGCCCATTGTCCCAACTGATCCGACTGAAGCCCCATGGGAATGGGCACGCCCGCGACATCGAGGGCGGGGAAGGCGAGCACCACCAGGACAATCGCAAAGGTGGCGACTCGCACCAGTCGAACCGTGCCGCGTGCGAGCGTCAAATGATCGCGTTCGAGGCCGCCGAAGAGGCGTTTGGCCACGCCGCCCACGATGAGCGCCACGGCCGCGGCGATCGTGACCGCAACCGTCAGCGCAAGCGTGATGGCGACGATGTTGGGCGGGAGGTTGGGCGCCGGTGCGCTTTGCATGGGAAGACGAAGGGCGACGCGGCTACTACCGTCCGCGCCGCTGCAGCGGACGGCGCTCCTGCTGCTGTTCGACCGGGACCTTGAACGTCTGCCGGCGTCCTTCGCGGACGACGTCGATGGTGGCCGTGCTGCCGATCGGCGCGTCGGCAATCGCGCGCAGCAGCTGCCCGGTGTCGCTGATCGCCTGGCCGTTGACGGCGACGATGATGTCGCCGGGTTCGATGCCGGCCTTGTTGGCCGGCGTGCCCGGCGCCATCCGCGCGATGACGATGCCGTTGGTGTTGGGGGCGCGGAGCTCCTCGGCCAGCTGCGTGGTCAGCGGCGCGACCTCGAGCGCGCCGATCGATCCGCGACGCACTTGACCGAACTTCGTCAAGTCGTCGACCACGCGGCGCACGAGGACCGAGGGGACGGCGAAGCCGATGCCCTGGTAACCGCCGCTCTGACTGAAAATCGCGGTGTTGATGCCGACCAGCTCGCCGCGGCTGTTGACGAGCGCCCCACCCGAGTTGCCCGGATTGATGGCCGCGTCGGTCTGAATGAAGTCCTCGTAGGTCGAGATGCCGACGTTGGCGCGGCCGAGCGCGCTGACGATGCCGAGGGTGACGGTTTCGCTCAGCTGATACGGGTTGCCGATCGCCATCACCCACTCGGCGACCTTGAGGCGCGAGGAATCGCCCCAGGGGATGACCGACAAGTCGCGCGCGTCGATCTTGAGCAGCGCCAGATCGGTCCACGAGTCGATGCCGATGATCTTCGCCCGCAGCTCGCGCTTGTCGGCGAGCGCCACGGTCACATCCGGGACGCTGCCTTCGCCGAGGACGTGGTTGTTGGTGACGACATAGCCGTCCGCCGAGACGATGACACCCGAGCCGAGGCTCTGCGAGTAGCGGCTGCGCGGCCCGAACATGTCGTCCATCCCGAAGAACTGCTCGAAGAACGGATCCCGGAACGGCGACCGTCGCTGGACCACCTGAACGGACGAGATGTTGGTGACGGCGCGAGTGGTCTGCTCGGCGACCCGCGTGAAGTCGGGGCCAGCCGGCGTGACAGGCGCGGCCGCCGGGCGGGCCGATTGCGCGGGCGGCGTCGTGACCGGCGTGACCTGCGCTTCGACGGGGTCGGCACGCATGCGGCCCGACAGCACGAGACCAGCCGTCAGTCCCACGAACAGCAACAGCAAAGGGAGCGAAAGGCGCTTGACCATGGATCGTCGCCGTGGACGGCGAAGTTGCTACGAGCGAGCTCGCTAGGAGACGGTTACGCGGCGCGGCGCATGTTCGGCGCTCTTCGGGACCATGATGGTGAGCACGCCATCTCGAAGATCGGCGGTGATGCCATCCGGGTCGATCGTGGGGGGCAGCGCGAAGGTGCGCGAGAACTCCCCGTGACCGCGCTCAACCTGATGATATTGTTCGCAGCGCACGCGGGCGTCGCGGCGACCCTGCAGGGTCAGCCGGCCATCGTGCACGTCGATGTGAATTTGATCGCGGGAGAGGCCCGGCAGCTCGGCCGTCAGCAGGAACGCATCACTCGTCTCACACAAGTCCACGGCCGGCATCCATCCCTGCGGGCCCGGCGACGAGAATCGCTCGAGGCGGTGTTGGATGGTGAGCAGGTCGCGAAGCGGATCCCAGCGCGCGAATGCCACGTCCGGAATCGTAGCACGATTGGCCGCCTCGAGGTCCGTATGCTACGATCATGAGCTGGCTTGAAGGCCGGAAATCATTGTAGTTATCGGCTTTCTGGCCAACCCGCCCGCCGGCCGGGGTCTCCGCCACGCGCGTTGTGCGTGGTGGGGTGGTGGAGGCGGGCCAAGTGATACCGGATTGACCGAACGAATTCAGGGGACTCATGGCCGATACGCTGCTCGCCACACGCCTCAAGCGCGGGATGATCATCAAGCTGGATGGTGACCTCTATCGCATTCACGACCTCATGCACGTCACCCCTGGCAACCTGCGCGGGTTCGTGCGCGTCAAGGCCCGGAACCTCCGGAACCAGGCGATGGCGGAGCAGAAGCTGCGGTCGGAAGACGTCATCGAGCGGGCGACGCTCGACGAGAAAGAGATGCAATTCCTCTACTCGGACGGTGACGGCTACCACTTCATGGACACGGCGACTTACGACCAGGTGAACATGACCGCGGAGATCCTTGGCGATTCAGTCGGGTTTCTCAAGCCGGAGATGACGATTCGCGTCGAGTTCTACGGCGTCGAGCCGGTCGGCATCGAGCTGCCGCAGACCGTGGACTTGAAGGTCGTGGAGACGGTCCCCGCCATCAAGGGCGCGACCGCCACCAACCAGATGAAACCCGCTACCCTCGAAACCGGCGTCGTCGTCCAGGTGCCGCCGTTCGTGGGCGAGGGCGAGGTCGTCCGCGTGAACACGGAAACTGGGGAATATTTGTCGCGGGCCTAGACACCACTCATCGCGGTAGGGGCGGTTCACGAACCGGCCCTACGGTGACGAGGACACAGCATCCATGGACGTAGTCCGCACTCCACCTGTCGGGTGGATCGAGGTGATCGTCGGCAGCATGTTCAGCGGCAAGAGCGAGGAGCTCATCCGCCGCTTGCGCCGTGCGCAGATCGCCAAGCAGCGCGTCCAGATCTTCAAGCCGGCGGTGGACACGCGCTACGGTGAAAGTCAAATCGTCTCGCACAGCGAGCTGAGAATCCCGTCGCAGAACGCACGCACGGCCGCGGAGCTACTCGCGCTGGTGCTGCCGGAAACCGAGGTCGTCGGCATCGACGAAGGGCAGTTCTTCGATGCGGACCTGCCGGCCGCGTGTACGACGCTGGCCAATCGCGGCGTGCGCGTGATCGTGGCCGGCCTCGATCAGGATTATCTGGGTAAGCCGTTCGAGCCGATGCCGCAACTGCTGGCGATCGCGGAGTTCATCACCAAGACGCGCGCCATCTGCGTGGTCTGCGGCAACCCCGCCAACCACACCCAGCGCCTGGTGACGAGTCAGGATCGTGTGCTGCTCGGCGCGCAGGGGACCTACGAAGCGCGCTGCCGGCGCTGTTTCGATCCGACGCTGTGGAGCGTCCGCGCGGATGTCGCCGAGCCGGATGTGGTGGATCCGGATGCGGACGTGGCGCCGAAGGTCGCGCGCAAGCGATAATTGAAGCGGAGAGGGTGGCTGCACGATGCTGACCGATCTGCTTCCTCAAGTCCTCTTCCTCCTCGGCCTCGGGTTCCTGATCGCGAACCTGCGCGCGGGCATCGAGCTCGTCCGTTGGGCTCGTCGGCGCTCGAGCGCCGGGCTCGTCTGGCCCGCGCCGAAACCGCCGTACTACGGCCTGAACCTGGCGATTGGCGTGATGCTGGGCGCCCTGCTGCTGTTCAAGGTCTTCCGGCAGCCCGACTCTGGGCCGGCCATTTTCGGCGATTTCATGATGTTCCTCTACTTCGGCTACGCAGTGCCGTTGTCGACCCGCATCAAGCGGGGCTTTTACGCCGATGGCATCTGGACGGACACCGGCTTCATCTCGTACTCGCACATCGGTGGGCTGAGCTGGAAGGAAGGCGAGCGTCCGACGCTGATCGTCGTCTCGAGCCGTGGGGCGACGGCTCGTCGGTTGGCGGTGCCGGGCCCGCTCCTGGGCCAGGTGCGCGTGCTGTTGCGTGAGAAGATCGCGACCTACACCATCATGTTCGAAGGCGGCCCCGGACTGCATCTCGGCGATCGCGACGTTCGTGATAGCGTCTGACGCCCGGAATAGCGTGTGATGATTGGTAGCGCAGGCCTTCAGGCCTGCCAAGAGGAGTGCCATGGCCCCACGACCGACTTGGAAAGGCTACCTCAAGGTCAGCCTGGTCAACATCCCCGTGAAGGTGTATCCGGCGACCGAGAGCAGCGCCACGATCTCCTTCAACCAGCTCCACGAGGAATGCCAGACCAAGATTCAGCAGAAGAAGTGGTGCCCGCACTGCGAGCGCGAGGTGACCAACGACGAGATCGTCAAGGGCTACCAGTTCGAGAAGAGCCGCTGGGTCATCGTCTCGGACGAAGAGATCTCGAGCGTGCGCACAGAGTCGACGAAGATCATCAACCTGGTGCAGTTCACGGACAGCGACGCGATCGATCCGATGTATGTCGAGAAGGCCTACTACCTGGCGCCGGACGGCGCGATGGCGTCGGACGCCTACGCGGTGATGCGCGACGGCATGCAGGGCAAGGTCGGCATCGGGAAGGTGGCGATTCACGGGCGCGAGTATCTGGTCGGCGTGAAGCCCCACAAGCAAGGCCTGGTGATGTACACGCTGCATCACGCCGCCGAGATTCGCACCATCGATCAGATCGACGAGCTCCGCGAGGTGCGCGGCAAGGTGAACCCGGCGGAGATGAAGCTGGCGCGCCAGGTCATCGAGAGCTACGAGGGTGAGCTCGACCTGAAGGATTACAAGGACGAATACCAGGAGGGGCTGCGGCGGGTGATCGACGCCAAGGTGTCGGGCGAGGAGATCGTGGCGCCGACCGAAGAAGCGCCGCCCAAGGTCGTCGATTTGATGGAAGCCCTACGGAAGAGCTTGGATCGCGTGAGCGAGGGCAAAAAAAAACCGGCTAAAGTGGAGGCCGAGAAGACCGAAAAGAAAGACAAGGTCGTGGCCCACAAGGTGGCCGCGAAAAAACGAAAGGCTTCCTGATGACGAAAGCGGTGTGGGGCCGAGCAATCGACCGTTGAATCAGGCAAAAGCGTGCAGTCGCGCAGGCCGTGAGGCCGGCCACAAGGCTATAAAAGGCGGCCGAGCATCCCCAGCCCGGCCGCTGTTGGATCCCGCAGCCAGTCCGGTGGCGTCAGCCACACGAACGCCAGAATCGTCACCACCCACACGTCGTACGCCAGCGTTGCCCGTTCGTCCCGCCAGAAGAACGCCCGCCAGAACACCCCCATCGGGCCGCCCGTCGACGGCATCGGCTTCTGATTGAGCACCAGGTAGGTGTAGTAGATGCGGTTGGCGACGGTGACGATCGAGAGCGAGAGAATCACCCACAGCACGCCGGCCATGCGATCGGTGAACGCGCCGATCATGAACAGCACGATCCGCTCGGGCCGCTCCATGAAGCCCACCTTGCACTTCTCGATCAGCGACTCGGCCCGCGCCCGCGCGTAGCTGGTCATGATGGAGAAGATGAGCGCGAGCGTGGCGACGAGCACGTAGTCCTGCCGGCCGAGCGTGGAGTAGAGCCAGATGAGACCGGTGAACAGCGCGAGGTCCGAGAAGCGATCGAGCGTGGAGTCCCAGAACGCGCCGAACTGCGACTGCGTGCCGGTGATGTGCGCAACCTTGCCGTCGATGAAGTCGAAGATGTTGGCGGCGATCATGATCACGCCGGCCAACACGAAGCGGTCCTCGGCCAGCGCCCACGCGGCCACCACGTTGATGAGGACGCCGACGAGCGTGAGGATGTTGGGGTGGATGCCAAGCGCGACGCTCAGGTTGATGATGGCGCGCAGCGGAAGCATACAGAGCGCGCCAATCTGGCCGGTCAGGGTCATTGTCTACAATAGTAGGAGCGTCTACGGCGAAGCCCCGCTAGCCTATCCGATGCCCATTGACGATCTCAAGGAGCAGATCGCTCGACTGCCAGAGCAGCCGGGCGTCTATCTGTTCGCGAATGCCGCCGGCGAGGCCATCTACGTCGGCAAAGCGCGAGCATTGCGGGATCGTGTGCGCAGCTATCTCGGCGCCTACGGCATGAGCCCCCGGCACGACGCGCTGCTCGACGATATCGCCCGCGTCGACGTCATCGTGACCGACTCGGTGGTCGAGGCGCTGGCGCTCGAGAACAACCTGATCAAGCAGCGCTCGCCGAAGTACAACATCCTGCTGCGCGACGACAAGAACTATCCCTACTTGCAGTTGACGACCACCGAGGCGTTTCCGCGGGTGCTGGTGGCACGATCGGTCGAGCGCGACGGCAACTTCTACGCAGGCCCGTTCCTGCCAGCGAAGCTGGCGCGGCGGACCATGTCGCTGACGCATCGATTGTTCGGCATGCGCTCGTGCAACGAGGTGATCACGGGCCATCGTCCACGGCCGTGTCTCGAGTACGACATCAAGCGCTGCCTGGCGCCGTGCGTGGCGACGATCTGTTCGGCGGAGCGCTACCAGGTCGCGGTCGCCGATACCCGGTTGTTCCTCGAAGGGCGGAACCAGGAGCTGGCCGATCACCTGCACGAGCGGATGATGGCCGCGGCGGCCGACCAGCGTTTCGAGGAGGCGGCGCAACTCCGCGATGCCATGCGGACGGTGCAGGCGGTGCGTGAGCGCCAGCAGAAGATGGCCACCTCGACGCTCGGTGGCGATCGCGACGTGTTCGGTATCCACATCGGCGCCGAGGGCGTGGCGGTGGTCGTGTTCCTGCTGCGCAACGGTCGCGTGATCGAGCGGCTCGAGCTCGTCGCCAATCGCGAGGGGAATGCCGCCGACGAAGTGGTCCAGGCCATCGTCGAACAGCTCTACACGGATCAAGTGCCGCCGCCGGAAGTGCACCTGCCGACGCCGCCGGTCGACGTCGACGTGCTCGAGACGTGGCTGTCGCTGCGGGCGGAGCGTCGTGTGCGCGTGCAGGTGCCCCAGCGCGGCGACAAGCGAGGCCTGGTCGACCTGGCGCAACGAAACGCCGGCCTGGTCTACCGCGCGAAGTTCAACGCTCGTGACACTGCGCACCTCGACGCGCTCGAGACGCTCCAGAAGGTGTTCGGTCTGAGCGCGCTGCCGCGGCGCATCGAGTGCTTCGACATCTCGACGTTCCAGGGACGCGAGACGGTGGCCTCGATGGTGGTGTGCGAGGACGGGCGGATGAAGCGCGGCGAGTACCGGAAGTTCCGCGTCCAGGGCGTGGGCCCCCAGTTTCTCGACGACTTCGCCGCCATGAAACAGGTGGTGGAACGGCGGTATCGACGCTTGCTCGACCAAGGCGGCCCGTTCCCCGATCTCATCGTGATCGATGGCGGCAAGGGGCAGTTGAACGCCGCCTACGAAGCGTTGGGGTCGCTCGGCCTGGCGAACCTTTTCGCCATCGGCCTGGCGAAGAAGGAGGAGCTCGTGTTCAGCCGCATTCACGAAGAGCCGATCGCCTTCGACCGTCACGGGTCGGCCCTGTTGCTGCTCCAGCGCATCCGCGACGAGGCGCACCGGTTCGCCGTGAGCTTCCATCGCCGGGCGCGGACCATGCGGGACCTGCGATCGGAGTTGGACGCGGTGCCGGGCATCGGCCCCAGACGTCGCAAAGCGTTGCTCACGACGTTCGGGAGCCTCGCCGGCGTACGTCGTGCCACGCGAGAGGAACTGACGTCAGCGATCGGCGCCAAGGCCGCCGATCAAGTGCTTGCATTCTTCGCTTCGCACTGAAAGGGGGCTGACCCCATGATCACTCGAGATCACGTCGTGTGGGCCTATCGGTTGCTGCTGGATCGCGATCCCGAGAGTGAAGAAGCGATTCAGCCGAAGCTGCGCGCGTGGAAGACCACCGGCGAGCTGAGGGCGGACCTCGTGTCGTCGGCTGAGTACAAGCTGAAGAATCCCGACCACGCCCTGACCAGCGAGTCGACCATCGTCATCAAACCGCTGCCGTCCGGCTTGCGCCTGTGTCTCGACCTGTCGGATCACGTGATCGGCCTGGCCATCCTGCGGGATCGCTACGAGCGGCACGAGCTGCAGTTCGCGATGAGCGTCCTGCGCGCGGGCGACGCGGCCATCGACGTCGGCGCGCACATCGGCCTGTTCGCGCTGCACATGGCCGAGGCCGTTGGGCCGCCCGGCAGCGTGGTCGCGTTCGAGCCGCTCGGACGAAACGCCAACCTGCTCGACATGGCGATTCGCGAGAATCGATTCGACGCGCGCCTGCGGCTGGAGCGCGCCGGCGTCTCCGACACGCCCGGCTACGCCACGCTGCATTTCGCGCGCGAGACCCTCAACACCGGCGGCGCCTACATCGGCGAGGCCGATCCCAGCCTCGGTGCGCTGGCGAGCGAGGTCGTCCCGGTCGTGCGCCTCGACGACTACCGTGGTCCGCGGCCCGTACGCCTCGTCAAGATGGATGTCGAAGGCGGCGAGCCACGCGTCGTCGCCGGCGCGCGACGCCTGTTGGAGGCCGATCACCCGGTGCTCATCGCCGAGGTGCATCCAGAGCAGCTCCGCCGCGTCTCGGGCGTCGGCCCTGACGCCTTGCTCGGCGAGCTCGCCAGGCTCGGCTACACCGCGCATCGCATCGACGAGAACGGATTGGGCGCGACCGTCCGGGCCGACGACATCATTGACGTGGCGACGCTGGCCTTCAGGTACGGAGGGGCGAGCCTCTAGTGGGATGTACGTTCGATATCTACAGGGGCCG
>DAINCF010000068.1:0-19200 GCA_036732565.1 Vicinamibacterales bacterium | reverse complement strand
CGGTCGGGGTCGCGCGGAAATCGTGGCCCGCGGACGGCCGAGGGCGCGCTCGACGTCGTGCAGCGATCGCACCAGCGCCGGGGGCGTCGCATCGACCGGTGGGAAACCGGCCAGGTGCGCGGCGTCGTACCGACGATTCGCTTCGGCGACGGCCCGCGTCGCCAACACCCGCACCGCCGCCGTCGTCACCCGCCGCTCGTCGAAGGCCAGACTGGCTTCGGCCGCGACGCGACGATAGTTGAGCCCCCAGAAGCAAAGGAACCAGAGATACAGCGCCGCAACGAGCACGGCCGTCAGCCGCGCCGCCGTGACGATCGGCATGATGCGACGCCCACGCAGCGCCTGCCGCCCGTAGCGCACCCACACACCGATCGCGACGATCACGATCAGACCGACGACGATGTCGAACAGCGGGATGCGTGTCGTGTTCGACGAAGATGTGATCGCGGCTTGCAGCGAGGGATACAGATGTTTCGAGAAGACACGCTCGATCCACGACGGCGGGATCGTCGCGAGCGAAGCGATCAAGGCCAGGCCGATGAGCGGGAGTTGAAGGAGCGGCAGCATGCCGCGGGCCCTATGGGACGCTGACGCTGATCTCGGGCGCCGCGGGGCTGGTGCCGCACGCGTTTCGCGAGAAGACGCGGATGTAGAAGGTACCCGGCGGCGCTTGCCTCTCGATGTTGGTCACCGAGCCGGGCGTGACGTAGGTGCCCGCGTTGTTCAAGCCAGGCGCGCTCCCCGCCTCGATGACATAGGTCGTCGGGCGCTCGCTTCCGGCGGGCGGGCCCCAGGTGACCGTGACCATGTCCCCTCGCTTGGTGTGACCCACCGCGGTCGGCGCATCAGGCGGCGCGCCGCAGTCCACCTGCGCGCCACTACGCCGCTGTCCGCCAGACCCCATCACCCACAGGCCGATGAGTAGCACCGCTGCCATCACGACCACTACCGCAATCACACCATTCTTGTTCATGGAGGAAACCGAAGCTCCGCCTCGACATCAATCGGAAAAGTGGTCGGGCCAGCGGGATTCGAACCCACGACCTCCTGCACCCCAAGCAGGCGCGCTACCAGGCTGCGCTATGGCCCGATTCATGACGACGCCGACGCGCGAGTCGCTTTCGACCGACCACCCTTCGGCGCGTTGCCCTTCACCGGTTTGGCGACCTGACGTCCGCGGCCCGCTTGGGCGGCGGCGGGACTGGGATCCTCGTCTGGGGCGACGAGCTCCAGTTCGTGGTTTTGGCGCGCGTCGCGCCCGAGCAGCTCGAGAATCTCTTCGAGGCCCGCTCGAATGCTCCGCAGCCGCGACCTGGCCAGATCGTCCAGCGCATCCTCGACCGCGAGGCTGGCCGCCGATTGCACCGGCTCCGTTTCCTCTTCAAGCCGGCGCCGCGCCCCGGCCAGCGTCAGACCTTCATTGAAGACGAGCTGGCGAATACGGAGCACGAGCTCCACATCCGCTCGGCGATACACCCGCGGGCCCCCGCCCGTGGGGACATGCCCTAAACCTGGAAACTCGGTCTCCCACGTCCGCAGCATGTACGGCTGCAGCTGCGCGATTTCACAGACGTCACTGGCCTTGAAAATCTCTCGCTTGAGCCCCGCCATCAGGTCGGTCCTCGCTCATCGCCGATCGAACGATCGGATGCGTCGGTCATGGCCGCCGAGGGCACGGTCGAGTATAGCACGGGGATTTTCACCATTTTCTCGCCAGTAGGCGGCTCGCCGTAGGGGCGCCTCGCGAGGCGCCCCTACTTGTTCATCGCTCGCGATCTCGTCGGCGTACGGCAATGCGAATGGGCGTCCCAGAGAATCCATACGCCTCGCGAAGGCGATTCTCGAGGTAGCGCTCGTACGAGAAATGCAGCTTCGTCGCCACGTTGGTGAACAGCACGAACGTCGGCGGGGCCACACCGGTCTGCGCGGCGTACAACACGCGCACCGCACGATGGCCGGGACTGACCGGCGCCTGCGCCGTCGTGATCTGCCCGATGAACCGGTTCAACTCGCCCGTCGGGACGCGCGTCCGACGCGACTGCGCCACCTTCTCGATGGCCTCGAGCAATTTTGGCGTGCGCTCGCCGGTCAGCGCGGAGATGTGGAGAATCGGCGCGTAGTCGAGGAACTTCAGTCGATACCGCAGATCTTCGTCGAACCGCTTGGCCGTGTCGGGGCTGCCGTCCTTCATCAGGTCCCACTTGTTGGCCACGACGATCACTCCGCGGCCCGCCTCGTGTGCCGCGCCGGCGATGGCAGCGTCCTGGTCGGTAATGCCCGCGGTCGCATCGATGATCAACGCCACCACGTCGGCGCGTTCGATGGCGCGACGTGCCAGCAGCACGCTCACCATCTCCACTTGGCCCCCGCCCGCCACCTTGCCCGGCCGTCGAATCCCCGCGGTGTCGACGATACGGAACGTCCGTTTGTGCCACTTCAAGATCGAGTCGACGGCGTCGCGCGTCGTGCCGGGTGTCTCGGACACGATCATGCGCTCCTCACGCAGCAGGCGATTGACCAGCGACGACTTCCCCGCGTTCGGTCGCCCCACGATCGCCACAGCGGTCTCGTCATCGTGGTCGGCGCGCGGTGTGCCATCGCCGCCATCGACATCGGCGGCGGCGCGGACGCGCCGCCCCGGCGGTAGCCGGCCGACGATCTCGTCGAGGAGCTCGCCGACGCCGACGCCGTGCTCCGCGCTGACTTCGACGACGGGATCGAAGCCGAGCCGGTAGAAGTCAACGACGCCTTCTCGCGCGCGGCGATCGTCGGTCTTGTTGACGGCCAGGACCACGGGCACGTCACTCGTCCGGATCGCATCGGCGATCTCCTCGTCACTGGGCACCAGCCCTTCGCGGCCGTCGACGACGAACACCACCAGGTCGGCGGAGGCCAGCGCACGACGTCCCCGCTCGACCACGAGCTGATGCAAGGGGTCGTGGCTCGCCCCGAACATCCCGCCGGTGTCGGTGATTTCGACCGCAACGTCCTGCCAGACAATCGGATAGGTGATCACGTCGCGGGTCGTCCCAGGGACCGGCGTCACGATGGCGCGGCGGGTGCTGGTGAGGCGGTTGAAGAGCGTCGACTTGCCCACGTTCGGACGTCCGACCAGCACGACCGAGGGGAGCTTCTTGGTACTCACGCGTGTTCCGCTATCTTACAGCCCTTCAATGGCTTGCGGGAATCGAGCGAACCCGGCCCCAAACCGCGATGCCCATAAACTCCTGAAAATGCGTGACTTGCGGTTTGACAGCCTAAGTGGCTCTAACTACAATAGTTAGGTCGCTTCGGGAGTGCTCGGGGCATGATCAAGGTCGACATCGTCAACGAAGTTTCGCGGATCGCGGACATCACGAAAGTGAAAGCCGAGCTGGCGGTCGATGCCGTGTTCGAGGCGATGCGTCATTCGATGCAGCGCGGCGAGCGCATCGAGCTGCGCGGCTTTGGTGTCTTTCAAGTGAAGCCGCGCAAGCGAGGGATCGGGCGCAACCCGCGCACCGGTAAAGAGGTGCGCATTCCTCCGGGCCGCACCATTCGTTTCAAGCCAGGCAAGGAGTTACAGAACATCGGGTAAGCTGGAATTGTGTCCAGGATTCCGCCGGACTCAGCTGACTCGGTACCGGCGTTCCTGGAATCGCCAACCGAACCGCCTCCGCTCCCCAGCACACGGACTGACCACGCAACTCGCGACCGCGCCTGGTTGCACATCCTGCTCGTCGTACTAACAGTTTTGTCGACCAGCCTCGTCGGCGGGGCGCAATACGCGAGCTTCGAGGCGAACTTCACGGCGAATGTGCCGCCCGAATTGTTGACCGTTCCCAGTCTGCTGCTGAACGGCCTGTGGTACAGCCTGACGATCCTTGCCATCCTCGGCTGTCACGAGATGGGGCACTACGTATACTGTCTGCGCTACGGCGTCGACGCCAGCCTGCCCTACTTCTTGCCGGCGCCATTGCCGCTCACGGGGACGCTCGGCGCCTTCATTCGCATCCGCAGCCGCATTCCTTCGAAGGTGGCGCTCTTCGACATCGGCATCGCAGGACCCATCGCCGGCTTCATCATTGCCGTGCCCGCGCTCGTGATCGGCCTCAGCCTCTCGCGTGTCGCGACGGTGCCCGACGATCTGCAAGGCGCGTATCTCGGCGAGCCCCTGTTGTTCCGCGCCGCGGCATGGCTGATTTTTGGGGATGTGCCCGACGGGCAGTCGATCAATCTGCATCCGATGGCGTTCGCGGCATGGTTCGGTCTCCTGGCTACCGCGCTAAACCTCTTCCCTATCGGACAGCTGGACGGCGGACACATCGCATACGCGGTGTTGGGTCGACGGTCGACATGGGTGACGATTGTCATGATGGTCGTCGCCGTCGGCCTCGCCACGCGATCGTCGAGCTGGTGGGCGTGGACGTTTCTGTTGGTCCTGATGATCCTGTTGATGGGCCCTCATCATCCACCAACGCTCGACGACACCCAGCCGCTGGATAGCAGCCGTCTCGTGCTCGCGGGCGTCGCGCTGCTGATGCTGATCCTGTGCTTCACGCCAGCGCCTATCGAACCGTTCGTCACCGGCAACCGGTAGCTGACGGCCCTCACGCGGGCCTTTGAGGCCTGCCTCAGGACGCGGCTCAACGCGCGAACGGGCCTTGGCAGGCCTGAAGGCCTGGGCTACCTACGATTCGAATTGCCTCAGAGAACGCTCAGCGGATCGACGTCGATCGTGACGCGCCGCGCGAGCTCGGGCATCTCGGCCAGGGCCACCTTCAGCGCGTCGCGCATCCGCGCGCGTGACGTCCCTTTCAGGAAGAACTGCGCGCGATGCTCCCCCTTGATGCGCGTCAACGGCGCGGGAGCGGGGCCCAGCAGCTGAAACGTCCCTCGATGCACGCGCTGCGCCCGTCCAGCCAGGCCCGCCGCCCCATGCATGGCATCGTCATACGTACGCCCGCGCACCACAACGTTCACCATGCCGAGCGTCGGCGGATAGTGCATGGCCTGACGGAACTCGATCTCCTGGTCGAAGAACGCGCGATACTGCTGCGCGCACGCCAACCTGATGCTGTAGTGCGTCGGGTAGAGCGTCTGAATGATGGCTTCGCCGGCGAGCTCCCCACGCCCGGCACGGCCCGCGACCTGGGTGAGCAATTGAAACGTGCGCTCGGATGCCCTGAAGTCCGCGAGCCCCAGGCCGACATCCGCGGAGACGACGCCGACGAGCGTGACTCGAGGGAAGTCGTGCCCCTTCGCGATCATCTGCGTGCCGACGAGCACGTCGAGCGTCCCGTCGGCGAATCGGCCCAGCAGCTCCGCCAGGCTGCCGCGACGGCGAATCGTGTCCCGATCGATGCGGCCGATCCTCGCCTGTGGGAACAGCCTCGCCACTTCTTCTTCTACTCTCTCGGTGCCGAAGCCGAGCCGCTCCATGTAGGGCGCGGCGCAGGTCGGGCACGTCGTCGGCACCACTTGCGAGAAGTTGCAGTAGTGGCACCGCGCCCGCCATCCGGCACGAGCGCGATGCACGGTCAACGACACGCTGCAGTTCGGACATTCCAGCGCGTCGTTGCATTGCCGGCAGAACACCGCGACCGCCCAACCACGGCGGTTCAATAGGATGAGCGACTGCTCCCGGCGCTCCAGGCGCGCGGCGATGCCGGCTCGTAGCGCCTCGCTCAGCACCACGTCTGGTCCCCCGGTGGCGTACTCCTCGCGCATGTTGACGATGCGCACGTTGGCCAGCGGGCGATCGAGCACGCGCCGCTCGATCGTGAGCAGCGTGTAACGACCGAGACGGGCGTTACGATACGACTCCATCGACGGCGTCGCCGATCCCAGCACGACGAGCGCGCCTGCCAGTTGCGCCCGCATCACCGCGACGTCTCGACCGTGGTACCGCGGGGTCTCATCCTGCTTGTACGATGTGTCGTGCTCCTCATCGACGATGACGAGGCCGACATGCGCCAGCGGCGCGAACACGGCGGATCGCGTGCCGATGACGAGATCCACGTCACCCCGGCGGATGCGATGCCACTGATCGTGGCGCTCGCCGGTGGAGAGCCCGCTGTGCTGAATCGCAACGCGCGCACCGAACCGCGCGCGGAACGACGACGCAATCGCGGGCGTCAGGGCAATCTCCGGCACCAGCATCAGCACGCCACGACCCGACTGCTGCACGCGCTCGGCGAGGCGAAGGTAGACCTCCGTCTTCCCGCTTCCGGTGACGCCGTGCAGGAGCGCCACGTGAAAGGTGCGCGCGTCCGCCAAGCTACTGAGCTTCTCGACGACACCGACCTGCTCCGGGGTCAGCACGCGCGCTTCAGGCTCCACCCCGGTCGGCGCGCGCGTCGCGTGGCGCGCGGCAAACGGATCGCGGTCGATGCGCTCGCTGGTGACCTCGACCAGGCCATGTCTGCGCAGCGTCGAGATGACCGACGCAGAGATGCCCCGATCCGCCAGCTCCGCGGAGGAGAGTCCACGCGGCGCGGCGCACAGCATCCCAAGGACCTCACGCTGTCGCCCACTCAGCTTCAGATCTTGATCGTTGGAGCACCGCGCGGTGACCGCCGCCCTCGTCGAGATGTCTCGCCCGTCGACCGTCGCGACGAACTTCTGTACGGTCTTGAACGCATCCACGCGGGCGGTGAGCGCCTGCGGCGGCATCGCCCCCGCGAGCGCCGCGCCGGGTCCTGCGACGTAGTAGTCCGCGACCCATCGCGTGAGCGCAACGACGTCGACGGGGAGGAACGCATCGGCATCGAGCACCTGCTGAACATCGCGCAGGTCGATGTCAGGGCCAAGCGGTTCGCCTGGCCCCAGTGCGACACCGGTCACCGAGCGCTTGCCAAGCGGCACGACTACACGCGCGCCGGCGGCCGGCATGGCCATGGTCTCGGGCACGCGATAGGTGAGGACATCGAGGGCGGGCACCGGCACCGCCACCGAGACCAGACGCTCAGGCACAGTATCTCTTGCCCCGCTCCGCGGGGCGTGGACCTCTCCTGAGGCCGAGCGGAAACCTCGCGTCATTCGTCACGGTAGTGGCCTGGGAGATGTCCAGGCTCACTCTTCGTCCTGGAGCAGCGCCCGCACCTTCTTCATGTCCTCCCACACTTCACGCTTCGAGGAGGGGTTGCGGAGCAGAAACGCGGGATGGAACGTCGGAATCAGCGTGGCGCCGCGATAGCTGTACTCGCGGCCGCGCAGGCGCGTGATTGGATCGGTGGTCTTGAGCAGCGACTGCGCCGCGAATTTGCCGAGCGGCACGATCACCCTGGGCTTGATGGCGTCGATCTGCCGGAACAGGAACGGCTCGCACGACGCGACCTCATCGGGCTCCGGGTTGCGATTGCCCGGCGGGCGACATTTGATCACGTTCGCGATGTAGACCTGCTCGCGTGTCAGCCCCATCGCTTCGATGATCTTCGTCAGCAACTGCCCCGCGCGGCCGACGAACGGCTCACCCTGCTTGTCCTCGTCTTCTCCGGGGGCCTCGCCGACGAACATCAGGCGTGCCTTGGGATTCCCAACGCCGAACACCACCTGCCGTCGTCCCATCGTGCAGAGCTTGCAGCGAGAGCAATCGGGGCCTATGTCGGTCTTGATCGCGAAAAGCGCATCAGCTGGTGATGTCACATCGATGTCTTGCTGCGCTGGGGGCTCCGCGGATGCTGGCGACACGGCCCGTCTGCGCCAGGCGAGATCGCGGCTCACGCCGGTGACGCCGAGCGCGGCATAGAAGCGAAGGTGTTCTGCCAGATCCTGCGACATCGCTACGCCGGGTGGCTCGCGCGCGACCGCGCCTCCAGCAGCCGTTCGACGCGATCCAGAATGCGACCGGCCACAGTGGCCTTCGATGCCACGGCGACGTCTTCCGTCTCGTCCGCAGTCAGCAACGTGACCGCATTGGTGTCGACATCGAAGCCGCGATCCGGTTGCGACACATCGTTGGCGACGATGAGATCCACGGCCTTGCGGGCGAGCTTCGCCCGCGCGTGGGAGAGGACGTCGTGCGTCTCGGCGGCAAAGCCGACGAGCAACGGCCCCTGGCCGGCGGCCCGGGATGGCTCCGCGCCGAGCTCGCCGAGGATATCCTTGGTGCGCGTCAGCGTCACCGTCAATGGTCCATCCTCTTTCGCGATCTTGCGATCGGCAACGCGCTCCGGCGTGTAGTCCGCCACGGCGGCGGCCATCACGACGATGTCGGCGCCTGGCACGTGCTGCGTGACGGCGGCGTGCATCTCCGCCGCGGTGCGCACACGCACGAGCTCGGCCACGTTCGGGGTGTCGATGCGAGTGGGACCCGAAATGAGCGTCACCACCGCGCCCCGAGCCGTCGCTTCGGCCGCGACGGCGTATCCCATCCGGCCGCTCGAACGGTTACCGATGAAGCGGACCGGATCGAGATCCTCGTAGGTCGGACCCGCGGTGACCAGCACGCGGCGACCGCTGAGCGCGCCGGTCGGCCGAAGCATCTGCTGCACGTAGGCGACGACGTCCTCGGGCTCGGCCAGGCGACCCTTGCCGATCCAGCCGCAGGCGAGGTACCCGGCGCCCGGCTCGATGAAGCGCACGCCGCGCGCGGCCAGCACGCGCATGTTCTCCTTCACCACCGGGTGCTCGAACATGTTCGTGTTCATCGCCGGCGCCATCACCACCGGCGCGCGCGTGGCCAGATACAACGACGACAGGAAGTCATCGGCGATGCCGTGAGCGAACTTGCCGATGGTGTTGGCCGTGGCCGGTGCAACGAGGAGCACGTCGGCGGTCGAGGCAATGGCGATGTGCTCGATGTCGGCGTTCGCGCCCGGCTTCCACTGGCTCGTGATCACTTCGTGGCGGGTGATGGCCTCGAAGGTCAGCGGCGCCACGAACCGCCGCGCCGTCCGGGTCATGATCGCGACGACGTCGTGCCCCTGCTTCTGCAGGCCACGCGCGACCTCCACGGCCTTGTAGGCCCCGATGCCACCGGTGACTCCGAGAGCGATGAGTGCCATGTCAGCTCAATCCCAACGAACGTGGGGGCCGGCTTCAGCCGGCCCAGGTCCGCCTAAAGGCGGACCCCACGTCTGTCTCGCCTATGCCCGAAACGTCCTGATGATCGCCTCCGCCACCGCGTTCATCCGATGCACTCGCGATCGCTCGGCCGCGATGATCTCCTGCAACCGCACCACCGTCGGCTCCAGCGCGTCGTTGACGACCACGTAGTCGTAGTTGACGTAGGTCGACACCTCGGCACGGGCCGTGGCGAGCCGTCGCTGCATCGCCTCCTCTTCGTCCTTGCTTCGACCGCGGAGGCGCTGCTCCAGCACCTGGTAGGACGGTGGCAGCACGAAGATCGACGTGTGGTCGACGCCGCGCGCCTTCACCTGCTGCGCGCCCTTGATGTCGATCACCAGCACGACGTCCTGCCCATCGGCGACGAGCCGCTCCACGTCCGCGGCGCCCGTTCCGTAGTAGTTGCCAAACACGTCGGCCCACTCCAGGAACCCGTTCCGGGCGATTCGCGCCTCGAACTCTTCTCTACTGATGAAATTATAGTCGACGCCATCGCGCTCGCCGTCGCGCGCCGCCCGCGAGGTGTACGAGCGCGACATCCGCAGGTTGGGAAGAATCTGGACGAGCCGTTCGACGAGCGTGGTCTTGCCGGTGCCGGAGGCGGCCGAGACGATGAAGAGCAGGCCTCGCGCCTTACTCGACATTCTGGACCTGCTCGCGGAGCCGCTCGAGCTCGGCCTTCGCCTGGATGATACGCTCGGACACCTGCAGCCCGTCGGCTTTCGATCCGATCGTGTTCACCTCGCGGTTCATCTCCTGCAACAGGAAATCGAGCTTGCGGCCGCACGGCTCGGCGGCTGCCACCAGCGCCTCCCAATGCGCGAGGTGACCGCGAAAGCGCGTGACCTCCTCGGTGATGTCGGAGCGCTGGGCCACGCGGACGATCTCCTGGGCGACCGCGGCAGGATCGGCCGACGTCGACACGACCAGCTCTTTGACTCGTTCAGATAGTCGTGCTTCGAGGTCGCGGCGGCCGAGATCCGCGACGGTCTCGAGCTCGCCGATCAGCCGTGCCAGAGTCGCCGTGCGCTCGTCGAGATCGGCGGCCAGATGGGCGCCTTCGCGCGTGCGCATGTCCTCCAGTTGCGTGATCGCCGCGTTCAGCGCCGCTTCGACACCCGGTCCGAGAAGCCCGCCGATCGGCTCCGCGTCGAGACTGCGCTCCCGTACGACGAGCGCCTGCGGCAGGCGAAGCAAATCTCCCGGCGTCAATGCGCCATCGACCAGGCCCCTCGCTCGCGCCTCGTCCATCGCCTTGCCCAGTGCCCGCGCGAAGCCCTCGTTCAACTCGACCTGCGGCGCCGGTGGCTCTCGCAGCTGCACCGACACCTGCACCTCGACCCGCCCGCGGCTCAAGCGCTTCTGCAGCAGCGTGCGCAGCTTGGGCTCGACGTCCGCGATCATCGGCGGCAACCGCAGCTGGAGGTCGAGAAATCGATGGTTGACCGCCCGCATGGTCACGCCAAGCGTCGCGCGTTGGTCGTCGTGGGTCACCGACGCGAAGCCGGTCATGCTCTTGATCATCGCTCGAACGTTCTGCGGCCCACGCGCGCCTCGACGAACTGCATCTGGTGAAGACGGGCGTAGGCGCCGTTGGGCCGGGCCAGCAGCTCGTCGTGTCGGCCGATCTCCACGACGCGGCCGCGCTCGAGCACGATGATGGCATCTGCTCGCTGCACCGTCGACAGTCGATGGGCGATGACGAATGACGTGCGGTTCAGCATCAGCGTCGACAGCGCCTCCTGCACCAGGCGCTCGGATTCGGAATCGAGCGACGAGGTCGCCTCGTCCAGGATGAGGATCGGCGAGTTCTTGAGCAGCGCGCGCGCGATGGCCAGACGCTGGCGCTGGCCCCCCGAAAGACGCTGGCCGCGCTCGCCAATCCGCGTCTGGTACGCCGAGGGCATGGCCGCGATGAAGTCGTGGGCATGGGCCGCACGCGCCGCGGCCTCGATCGCGTCGGACGACGCGTCTGGGAGGCCATACGCGATGTTCCCAGCGATCGTGTCGTCGAACAGGACGGTCTCCTGCGTGACGATGCCAATCTGGGCGCGCAGGGAGCGAAGGCCGAC
Organism: Vicinamibacterales bacterium; assembly: GCA_036732565.1. Taxonomy (GTDB): domain Bacteria; phylum Acidobacteriota; class Vicinamibacteria; order Vicinamibacterales; family UBA2999; genus JAIVJN01. The sequence goes on along the minus strand of DAINCF010000068.1, from coordinate 8,080 downwards.
CTGCCGCGTGTCGACGCCGTCGACGAGGATCATCCCGCTCGTCGGATCGTAGAAGCGCGGCAACAGGTTGACGAGGGTCGACTTCCCCGCGCCGCTCCGGCCGACGATGGCGATCACCTGCCCCGCGTGCACGGTGAACGAGACGCCGCGGAGCGCGTTGCGGCCGTGGCCGTCCTCGTAGCCGAAGGTGACCTCCCGGAACTCGATCGACTCGCTGAGCGGCCGCAGGGGCGGTGCGTTCGGCAGGTCGGTGACTTCCGTGTGGGTGTCGAGGATCTCGAAGATGCGCTCGGAGGCGGCGGCCGCCTGGTGCAGGTTCGCGTTCACGCGGCTCAGCTTCTTGACCGGCGTGTACATCATCAGCAGCGCCGCCACGAACAGCGTGAACTCCCCCGTCGTCAACCGCCCGAGCGCGATTTGACTGCTCCCGTACCAGAGTGCGCCAGCCACCGCGACCCCACCGAGCAGCTCCATCAACGGCGGCAGCACGGCGATGACGCGCGTCACCTTGAGGTTCGCGCGATAGAGCGTGTGGGCGGCGGTGTCGAAGCGTTTGGCCTCGCGGGCCTCGGCGCCGAACGCCTTGACGATGCGGTGCCCGGCAAAGGCTTCACCCGCCACGTGCGACATGTGCTCCTGCGCTTCCTGGCTCCAGCGCGTGACCATGCGCAGCCGTTTTCCCAAGCGCACCAGCGGGTACACGATCAGCGGCGCCGCCGTCATGCACAGCAGCGCGAGCTTGGCGTCGTAGTAGAACAGCAACGCCGCGAAGCCGACCACGGCCAAAGATTCACGCGCGAGGTCGCCGACGGTCTCAGCCACCGCCCGATGCACCAGCCCAACGTCGTTGTTGATGCGCGACAGGAGTTGTCCCGTCGAGCGATACGCGAAGAACGCCGCCGACTGATCGAGCAGGTGACGAAACAGCTGGTTGCGCACGCGCGTGACGACCCGATGCCCGAGGTCGTCCATCGTGTAGCTGGAGAAGTACGCGCCGATGCCCTTGGTCAGGTAGGCGATGAGCATGCCGACGACGACGAACCCCAGCGAGCTCTGATTCGGCAGCACTTCGTCGAAGATCGGCTTGATGAACCACGCCAGCGCCGCCGACGCGGCGCCGTAGACGATCATGGACAGTATCGCGCCCGCAATGAGCGCCCGGTCGGGCGCGGCGTAGCGGAGCAGGCGCAGCAACGGTTCCATCAGTAGCCGCTAGGATGGCTCTGGTGCCACCGCCAGGCGTGTTGGACGATCGTCAGCAGGTCTGGGTACCGGCACTTCCATCCGAGCTCGCGCTGGACCTTGTCGGCCGCCGCATAGAGCTGCGGCGGATCGCCTGGCCGGCGTGGGGCCTTCTCCCAGCGCACGGGCCGCCCCACGACTTGCGAGACGACGTCGATGACCTGGCGGACGGAGTGCGGCACGCCAGTGCCCAGGTTGTAGATGGCGGAAGCGGCGCCGGACTCCAATGCCTGCAGCGCTCGGACATGGGCATCGGCCAGGTCGCACACGTGAATATAGTCGCGGAGGCAGGTGCCGTCGGGCGTCGGGTAGTCGTCGCCGAACACCTTGAGCGGCGGCCCATCGAGGGCCGCGTCGATCGCGCGCGGAATCAGGTGGATCTCCGGCGAGTGATCCTCGCCCAGCGTGCCATCCGGATGCGCGCCGGCGGCGTTGAAATACCGCAAGGCGATCGATCGGAGGCCATGCGCGCGCTCGAGGTGCGGCAGCGCGCGCTCGACGGCGAGCTTGGTCTCGCCGTAGGCGTTGATCGGCCGTGGCGCCATCGTCTCCACGAGGGGCATCGTGTCAGGCTCGCCGTAGACGGCGCACGTGGACGAGAAGATCAGGTGCTTCACGCCCGCACGCGCCATGGCCAACAGTAAGCCCAGCGTCCCCGAGACGTTGTTCTGGTAGTAGCCGATCGGGTCGCGCACCGAGTCGGCCACGGCGAGCCACGCGGCGAAGTGCAGCACCGCGGTCAAGCGGTTCTCTTCGAGGAGCTGCTGCACCGCGTCCACGTCGTGAATCTGGGCGCGCACCAGCAGCACGTCACGGGGTACCGCCTCGAGGTGTCCCGCCGACAGGTCGTCGACGACCACCACCCTGCGACCCGCCTCCAGCAGCGCACGGACTGCGTGACTGCCGATGTAGCCCGCGCCGCCCGTAACGAGTACGCCGCTCACGTTATCGTCCGATCGAGTTGTAGGTGAAGCCGTGTTCCTTGATCTGCTGCGGGTCGTAGATGTTGCGCCCGTCGAAGATCACCGGGTTGCGCATCAGCTTGCGCATGCGCGCGAAGTCCGGCTCGCGAAACTCGCTCCACTCGGTCACGATGGCGAGCGCGTCCGCGCCGCGGAGCGCATCGTAGCTCTTGGTCGCGTAGGCGATCTTCGAGCCGAAGATGCCGCGGGCGACCTTCATGGCTTCGGGGTCGAACGCCTGGATCTTCGCGCCTTTCTCGAGCAGCGCGTTGATCAGCACCACCGCCGGCGCCTCGCGCATGTCGTCGGTCTTCGGCTTGAACGCCAGGCCCCACACGGCGATGGTCTTGCCTTTCAACGACCCGAGGTGGTTCTCGATCTTCTTCGCCAACAGCTTCTTCTGGAGCTCGTTGACCGTGTCGACCGCCTTCAGCATCTTGAAGTCGTACTTCCGGTCGGCGGAGAACCGCACGAGCGCCTTGACGTCCTTCGGGAAGCAGCTGCCGCCGTAGCCGACGCCAGGGAACAGGAACGACGGGCCGATGCGGCGATCCGAGCCGACGGCTTTCCGCACCTGATCGACATCGGCGCCGTACGCCTCGCACACGTTCGCGACCTCGTTCATGAACGAGATGCGCGTCGCCAGCAGCGCGTTGGAGGCGTACTTGGACAGCTCGGCGCTGGCGCAATCCATCACCATGATCGGCGCCCCGGTGCGCGTGAACGGTTTGTGCAGGGACACCATGATCTCGGCGCCCCGCGGATCCTCGGCGCCGATCACGACGCGATCGGGCTTCATGAAGTCGTCGACCGCCGCGCCCTGCTTCAAGAACTCGGGATTGCTCACGACGCTGAACGGATGGGTGGTCTCCCGCCGGATGATTTCCCGCACCTTGGCCGCCGTCCCGACCGGCACCGTGCTCTTGTCGACGATGACCTTGTAGCCGTCCATGGCTTTCGCGATGTCCTTCGCGACGCTCATGACGTGCTGCAGATCCGCGGAGCCGTCTTCACCTTGCGGCGTGCCAACGGCGATGAAAATCACTTGTGACTGTTTGACGGCGCGCGCCAGTTGCGTGGTGAACACCAGGCGGCCTTCCGACTTGTTTCGCCGTACGAGCTCTTCCAGACCGGGCTCGTAGATCGGGACCTTGCCTCGCCGGAGCATCCGGATTTTGGCCTCGTCTTTGTCCACGCACATCACGTCGTTGCCGGTCTCCGCCATGCAGGCGCCCACGACCAGCCCGACATATCCGCTGCCGATGACTGCGATCTTCATTCGACGATTACCCTACGTTCAGGCGGCCGAAGTTGGCCATGCCCCAAAAACGTTGAGCGTATCATCCGTGCGGTACGCTGTCAACATACTGACCCACAAGGGTTTACTGTGTTCGCTTGCCCTGCCTCCGGCAGGGCGGTTGACGGGTCGAGCACCCACAGCAGGGCGGTTGACGCGTCGAGCACCCGCAGCAGGGCGGTTAACGCGTCGAGCACCCCAGCAGGGCAGTTGACGCGTCTGGCACCCACAGCAGGGCGGTTCACGGGTCGCACCGCTCGCGGCGGGGACGTTTCAGCGTAGCGATCTGAGGCAGGACGGGCGCATGGTAGCCTTCTCGGTCGTGCGGGTTCTGCTGGACTACCGCCCGGCGCTCCGCGCACGGACCGGTGTGGGCGAGTTCGTTCACGAGCTGGCGCGCGCGCTCGTGCACGAACGCCCGGCACGGGACTTCGAGCTGCGACTGTTCACCAGTTCCTGGAAGGATCGTCCATCGTCCCACCTGGCCGAGGAGCTGCCCGGCGTACCGGTCGTCGATCGCGCGATTCCCGTCTCGGTGCTTTCATGGGCCTGGAACAACATCGGCTGGCCGCCGATCGAGTCGCTCGCCGGCGGCTGTGACGTCGCGCACGCCGCGGGCCCACTGCTGGTGCCGACACGGCGGGCCGCGCAAGTCATCACCGTGCACGATCTGGATTTCCTGCGGCACCCGGAGCGGACGACCGGGGAAATCAACCGCGACTTTGCCCGTCGCATTCACGATCATGCGCGCCGAGCCGACCACATCATCGTGTCATCGCACTATGCGGCGGGAGAAGTCGTGCGAGCCCTGGACGTGGCATCGAGCCGCGTCAGCGTGTGCAGTCCTGGCGCGCCGGTCTGGACGGCCGAGGTCGCGCGAGTGCGGTCGCGCCGCGACACCGTCGCTGGCTCGACGATCCTCTTCGTGGGGACGTTGGAGCCGAGGAAGAACATCGGTGGCCTGCTGAACGCATATCGAGCGGTGGTCGACGCGCGCGGCGACGCGCCTCGACTGGTGCTTGCGGGAGGCGTCCCCTCTTCTGCGGCGGATGCCCTTAGGGCCATCGGAGCGGGTCCACTCGCGGGGCGTGTCGATGTGCTCGGTTACGTGCCTGCCGGCGATAAGCCGAGACTGTATGAGAACGCCAGAATGCTGGTTCTCCCTTCCCTCGAGGAGGGCTTCGGCTTGCCCGTGCTCGAAGCGATGGCGTGCGGCGTGCCGGTGGTGGTCTCGAATCGTGGCTCGCTGCCGGAGGTGGTCGGCGATGCCGCCGATCCCATGGATCCGACGGACTCCACCGGTCTTGCGGAGCGCATGATGCGTCTGCTGGACGATGACACGGCGCGGACGGCGACGAGTCGCGGACTGGCGCGCGCGGCGCAGTACAGTTGGCCGGCCTGCGCGGCTGCGGTTCGTCGCGCCTACCTGTCCGCGGTGGAGCATCGCCGAGGCCGATGAGAATCGCGATCGACGCACGTGAGCTCTGCGGCAGGCCGACCGGCGTGGGCCGGTACCTCTTCGAGCTGCTGCGGCAATGGGCACTCGCCACCGATCGCCATCGTCACGAATGGCTGATCTACGCGCACCAGGCACCGGTCCTGCCGGAGGAGTTTCGCGATCGGGCGCGTGTCGTGTCCGGAACGGGCGGTACGCGTTGGGAGCAATGGGACTTCGCCCGCCGGCTGAGCGCGGATCGACCGGATGTGCTCTTCGCACCCGCCTACACCGCACCATTGACCGCGCCGTGTCCGGTGGTCCTGACGATTCACGACGTGTCGTTCTTCGCGCGGCCTCGGGAGTTTCGCTGGCGCGAAGGCGTCCGGCGGCGGCGGGTCACCGCGTGGGCGGCGCGGCGCGCACAGCTGATCCTGACGGTGTCGGAGTTCTCGCGGCAGCAGATCACCCGCTACATCGGCGTATCCGCCGAGCGTGTGCGCGTGATCTACCACGGCATGCAGATGTCGGTTGCTAGCGAGGCTTCGCTCCAGGCTGACGACAACCCGCAGGGCGGGCTCCAACTCGGGGTCCGCTCCCGCGAGCCACTGGTTCTCTACGTCGGGTCGATTTTCCCGAGGCGACATGTCGACGCCCTCGTCTCTGCCTTCGCACGGTCGGTGGCCACCCGCCTCCCCGACGCGCGGTTGGAGATCGTGGGTGAAGATCGGCGGCCACCTGGCTCACAGCGCCCCAGCGACTGGCTTCAGGATGTCCCGGAGTCCATCCGTGATCGCATCGCGTTCCGATCGTGGGTTGATGACACGACGCTCGAAGACCTGTACGCACGGGCATCAGCCTTTGCGTTCCTGTCCGACTATGAGGGCTTCGGCCTGACGCCGCTCGAAGCGCTCGCCGCGGGCGTGCCACCGGTCGTTCTGGATACGCCCGTCGCGCGTGAAGTCTATGGCCGGGCCGCCCGTTTCGTGTCCCAAGATGAAACAGGATCGCAGATCGAGACCAGGGGTCAGCCCCCTTCGACGGATCTGCGTACTGTGGAAAACTCGGTGGCCGAGGCGCTCGTCGACCTTCTCAGCGACGACGCGAAGCGGGCCGACGTTCTGCGCCACGCTCCTGCGGTCCTGGCGCGCTATCGATGGGACCGCGCCGCCCAGCAGACACTCGCGGCCCTTGCCGAGGCGGCCGGTGCCTGATCTCGCCATCGTCATCGTCTCGTTCAACGTGCGCGACGACCTCGAGGCGTGCCTGCGCGCGATCCCCGAAGCGGTGGAGGGCGTGCCTACCGCCATCGTGGTCGTCGACAACGCGTCGACGGATGGCACCGTCGAGATGCTCGAGCACAAGTGGCCGACGATCCCAGTGGTCGAGACGGGGGCGAACATCGGCTTCTCGCGCGCCAACAATGCCGGCATCCGGCACACCACCAGCGATTTCGTGCTGCTGCTGAATCCCGACACGATTCCCGGGCCTGGGTCGCTCGCGCGACTGGTCGAGCGGCTCCGCGCGCATCCGGAGGCCGCCGCCGTCGGCCCACGTCTCGTCGATGCCACCGGCGTCCCCGAGCTCTCGTTCGGCTGGAGCATGAGCCCGCTCGGGGAGCTTCGACAGAAGACCATCGAGGGCCTCGCGGGACGCGGCTTCAAACCGATGCAGCGGTGGCTGGCACGTGCGCTCGTGACACCCGGCCCTCGCGACTGGGTCAGCGGCGCGTGCTTTCTGGCGCGCCGCGAGGATCTGACTGCGGTCGGCCTCTTCGACGAGCGGTTTTTCATGTACGGCGAAGACATCGACTTGTGCCTCGCGTTGCGACGCCGCGGACGCACGGTCCGCTTCGAGCCGGAGATCGAGGTGCGGCATCATCGAGGCCGCTCCGGCGCCTCGAACCCAGAGCTCGAACGCCGACGACGGGAGAGTCACCTGGCGTACTACCGCAAACATCATCCGTTTTGGGCGTCGATCCTTCGATGGTATCTGCGGCTCACCGGTCGGCCGGCCTGAAGGCCGGCCGCTACAAACGAAATGTAGGGGCCGCCCTTTAGGGCGGCCCGGAAGCTCGTGGTCAAATAGACCTGAATGCGCATTGCTCTCGACGCGCGCAAGCTGCGTGACTTCGGCATCGGCACCTACATTCGCAACCTCGTCGTCGAGCTGGCTCGACTCGATCAGACGACGGAGTACGTGTTGCTGTGCAAGCCGGAGGACATCGATCGGATGCCGACGCTGGCGCCGAACTTCCGCATCGTCGCCGAGCGCGCCAAGCTCTACTCCATCGCCGAACAGATTCGGGTGCCGATGGCGCTCGCGCGCGAGCGCGTCCAACTGCTCCACGAGCCACACTACACGCTACCGAGATTGACGCGGTGTCGTTCGGTCGTGACGATTCACGACTGCATTCACCTGATGTTTCCGAAGGCGCTGCCGAATCGTCTCGCCTATGCCTACGCGCGGATGTCGATCTGGAGCGCCGCGCGGCAGGCGGATCGCGTGCTGACGGTCTCCGAGGCCTCCAAGCGCGACATCCTCCGCTTCGTCGACATTCCGCCCGAGAAGATCGCGGTGATCTACAACGCCATCGACGAGCGCTTCCTCCGCGCGCCCGACGAGGTGCAGATGGAGCTGATGCGCCAGCGCTATCAGTTGAACGATCCGTTCATCCTGTACGTCGGCAACATCAAGCCGCACAAGAACGTCGAACGGCTGATCGATGCTTTCGGCCGCGCCCGTGTCGGCGGCCTGGAGCATCTGCGGCTGGTCATCGTCGGCGACGAGATCTCGAAGTACCCGGCCCTGCGGCAGGCGGTGCATCGGCACCGCCTCGACAAGCACGTGCGCTTCCTCGGCTTCCAGCCATACGAGACGTTGGCGTCGTTCTATCGGCTGGCGCGGGCGTTCGTGTTCCCGTCGCTCTACGAGGGGTTCGGCCTGCCGCCGCTCGAGGCGATGGCATGCGGCACACCCGTGGTGACGTCGAACGTCTCGTCGCTGCCCGAGGTCGCGGGCGACGCCGCCGTCCTCGTCGACCCGCGCAACCCCGACGAGATCGCCGACGCGATCCGCCGAGTCGTCGCTGACGAGCCCCTTCGGGCGACGCTGATCGAGCGCGGCGCCGCACGGGCCAGGACC